>JAZFSZ010000100.1:0-5035 GCA_036446455.1 Acidiferrobacterales bacterium | reverse complement strand
CGCAATTTCTGCAACAAGCTGTGGAATGCGGCGCGTTATGTGTTGATGAACACCGAAGACAATGACTGTGGTCAACGTGGTGGCGATATGGAGTTATCGACCAGTGATCGCTGGATCCTGTCGCGCCTGCAACAGGTTACCAATGGTGTGCACACTGCGATCAAGGGCTACCGCTTTGATCACGTTGCACAGAATGTCTATGCGTTCATCTGGGACGAGTACTGCTCCTGGTATCTGGAGCTGACCAAAGTCGTGCTTAACGATGACTCGGCCAGCGAAGCGAGGCAACGTGGCACGCGCAACACACTGGTAACCGTGCTTGATTCCATCTTGCGCCTGTTGCATCCAATCATGCCATTTATTACTGAAGAGATATGGCAAAAGGTAAAGCCACTGGTGGGTAGTGATGGTGTAACGATCATGAACCAGCCTTATCCGGCAAAAGATGAATTGGCGATTGACCAGGACGCCATTGATGAAATGCAGTGGGCCATGGAAGCCATAGACGGTATTCGCAATATTCGTGGCGAACTGAATATAAAACCCAGTCAGCGCATCAATATCCTTGTGCAGGGGGCATCGGTGGCGGAACAGAAACGTTTCGAAAATTATCAGCCCTATATCCGGTTTCTCGCCAGAGTTGATAGTGCGACCTTCATTGACGCCAGCGAAGAAGCACCTGAATCCGCCATTGCCCTGGTGGGTAACATAAAGCTGCTGGTACCATTGGCCGGCCTTATTGATAAAGATGCCGAAATTGCACGTCTCAAGAAGGATATTGGGAAAACGGAAAAAGATCTGGTCAAGGGTAAGGCCAAACTCTCTAACGAGGGCTTTGTCGCCAAGGCCCCGCCGCAAGTTGTCGACCAGGAGAAAAAACGTGTGGCGGTGCTGAAAACCGCCCTAACGAACCTGCGTGACCAGCTGAAAAAGATCGAGGCCTTGTAGCAATAAGACGGGAAACCGCTCGAAACTTGTTTCTCGATTGTCGCCGATTTTGAGCCAGATCAAAGCATGCTTGGTACATTTATGCTCAAATAATTGCGGTAATCGGGTATCGATACTAACTCCTCTGGTGATACCCGAATTGTCAGTTACGGTCGCCGCCCTGGCATGGAGTGCTGTCTCCAAGGCCGAAAAAGCAAGACGGGAGCGAGAGTCAGCGCAATACTGACAGATTCCGCACCGTCTTTCAGGGACCGTAAGCCCTGCATCGGTAAACGGCTTATGCCGATCACTGCAGGGTAACCGCCCACACGTCGGAGGGAACTCCCCGAGTGTGGGCCGCGACCGTACGTATTTTCTTTCCCCTGCCTGTTACATTTTGTTACACGGCGTTACCGCCGTTAATGCCCTTTGCGTCGCTCACTCGAACAGGTTTATCTATAGCCATTCACGCCATCAGGGCGAATAACCAAGGTCCATTCCAGGAATCTGTGTCTACTGACACGGTTTTCAGACGGTCAGTTAATAAGGTTATGATAGGGGCGACAAAAAACAGAGAATAAACCGTGTCGCTACTGCTGCAAGACGCCCCCCGTTGGCTATTCCTTTTACTCACCGCCCTCCTGATCGGTAATGTGGCCGGAGTGGTATTCGTCGGCGCCCATACCGATGAGGCCTATTACTGGATGTTATCGCAGCGTCCGGGCCTGAGTTACTTCGACCATCCGCCACTGGTACCGTGGATGATGCGACTTTTCACCGCACTTTTCGGACATGATGAAGTGGTATTCCGTCTGCCGGCCGTGATCGCATGGTTTGTCGCCGCGTGGGCCATCTTTTCAATTAGCCACCAGCTTTCCAATAATCGCCAGGCAGCGTGGGTTTCACTGCTGGTTTTTGCAAGTCTGCCCATCTTCCAGGCCGGATTTCAGATCGTTGGCCCCGATTCGGGACTGATGTTATTCACTGCATTAACTTATTACTGCGCTATACGAGCGGTTAACCAACAAAGTGCTCTCTGGTGGCTGCTCGCCGGAATCTGCACCGGTCTCGGCATGTTGTCGAAATACAATGCCGTTCTGGTGCCGTTTGCTGTCTTTCTGACACTGGTTCTCAGCAAACGCGGCCGTGAGCAAATGCTGACACCATGGCCCTGGGCGGCGGGTTTCCTTGCTCTATTTTGTTTCATACCGGTACTTATCTGGAACTACCAAAACGAGTGGGCCTCGTTTGCATTTCAGTGGAAACACGGCACCGACATAGCACCAGGCTCCTGGTACGATAACTTATCGCTATACATCATCAACCAGATGGGGGTGGTACTGCCTTGGGTATTCATTGCCATGGTGGTCGCGGCGGTGAAAGCTCATCACTATGCGAGCTACCAGAATCCCTACACGCTGAAGTTAATGCGTGTGGGTTTTGCTGTGCCGTTGGTTTTCTTTGGCGTCACCGGTCTGCTTGTCAAGGGGCAGGCCAGTTGGCCGGCCATGGCCTACATTCCCGGTAGCATCCTGCTGGGCATTGCGTTAAACCAATGGATTAGCAAACGATGGGTTGCCATTATTGTAATGTTTTCGGTTATGCTTTCGCTCGTTTTCGTCAATCTGTTGCGCTTCCCGCAATGGACCAGTTGGTTTGAAAAAGGCACGATTCCCCGCAGCCATATCTCCAATACCTTTGGCTGGGAAAAAATACTGGCTGAAGTTGAGGCCATACGCGCCGAGGAGGCGATAGTTGCCGGTAACAATTGTCGCATCATGGCGGTCCCGGGTTATGACAATGGCGGCTTTCCCTATTATTTGCTTGCGGCGAAGTTAGGTGTTGAGTATGGCAATGCCTTGCGTGTTACTGCCGCACCGGGCGGACGCCTAACGCAGTTTGACTTCTGGCGCAAACAGGAAACTGACAAGACTCCACCGGTTTGTGTTTTGATCACGGGACCATCAACCCGAACCAACTCTCCTGCAGAAATGATAAAAGATAACAAAACATGGCAGCGTAAAAATCTGGTTGAGATTACGGCCCCGGACGGAAGCGTGAGGTGGTATGGAATTTACAGTCAAAAGCGATGAGTGCCGACAATTTGCTGAGAGTTAACCCGCTCTGAGGTTCTCGCAGTAGAATCGTCCGTTTCGTCGGGGAACCTCAGGCTCATACTTTGTGAATGATTACAATTACTTAAAACATCACAGTGTTAACAAATAAGATATAATCGGCATATGTCAGATTCTTTCAAAAACCTCCAGGAATCCCGTAAGGCGCTCAATGCGATGAATTCAGCCTTGCAGTCAAAGCTGGATGAAAATACCTTAAAAATATTTTTGGCATTAAATCAAATCTTTGACATTGTTATCGCTGTGGAAAAAAAACCACAAGACTTTAAACCTGAAGAAACTACTGATATTGGTGAAAAAGGCTTAACATTATTTGATAACCTGGTATACGAATTAGCAGCTAAGCAACTCAACAGCGAAAAACTGGAAGTTGAGCAAATTTCTTTAGTCTTGGCACAATGGGTAATTGATCATGGAGGCGTACTAACTGTTCTTCAAACTGTAGTAGATGGCCTGGCCCATTTGTCCAACTCACTAAAAGACAAGGAGGATTTAACGTCGTTATTGCACCTAATTACTCAAATTGTTCATGCATGCAGTGATCCGATTAAACATGACATTGATACTTCTAATATGTTTCGTCCCTGGCGGATATTAAATATTAATCGGGGAATTGTTGCGACACGCACCCATAACCTGGACATAATGAACCGGGTGTTCCCCGAATTAATACAGGCTCTTCCACTCGATGCACCGGGATTTTTTAAAGAAGGTATGGCGGAAATGGTGCGGCTCAATTATCCAGCGCCAGTACGTCATTTAATGCAAGAATACTATAATCGCACCGTATCGCCACCTGTGCACTAGAATCTGGCGATAACCGAATCATAAAGCATCTTTATCCAATATGCTGGTTATGTATTCTTTATTACGTGTTTTTGGTTCTCTCTTTTCAGCAATGCAGACTGTTTGCTGATTTTGCGTGGCGTAAAACAATAGAGGATGCAACCATTCAGTTCTGACTTTACAACCTGCTTTCCACGGACAGATTAAGGAGGCACTATGAACAACGTAATTAAAAGCGTTAGCCTGTTTTTTCTAGTTATTCTGATCTTGCTATCTGGTGCATGCACTGACAGCGACACACCGGCGATATCAAACGCCGATACACCAACTACCCCCGATGTGATTCGATTTAAGAAGATGGCCCTGTATCCGGAAGGGGTGGAGTACGATGCTAATCGAAACAGCTTCCTGGTGACATCTCTTCGAGAGGGTGTGATTGGCGAAGTAAAAGATGACGGTACCTATAACGTATTGGCAAAAGACCCACACATGGTATCTGCCATCGGCATCCGTATTGATGCAGCACGGGACCGGTTTCTGGTGTGCAATTCCGACCCGGGGGTCAGCATACACACCGACCCCAAAACTCAAGGCAAGCTGGCGGGCCTTGCCGTTTTCCAGCTTTCTACTGGCAAGCTGATTAAATACCTCGATCTTGCTAAAGGTCTTGAAGGGGCTCATTTCTGCAATGACATCGCCCTTGATAAGGACGGCACGGCCTATATCACCGACAGCTTCTCTCCTGTCATTTACAAAGTCGATACGGATTACAACACGTCTGTGTTGCTCAACAATAAACGTTTTGTCGGAGAAGGCTTTAACCTCAACGGCATTGTAGTCAAAGATGACTTTCTCATTGTCTCCAAGGCCAACGAGGGAAAACTGTTCAAAGTGCCACTCAAAAACCCGGAGAAATTTTCCCAGGTGCAGATTGATTCTACGTTCAAAAATGGGGACGGGCTGTTGTGGACGTCCGATGGATCACTCATTGTGATTGCTAATGTGGAGACAAGAAAAGTACTCAAGCTGACCAGCACTGACAACTGGTCGTCGGCCAGGATTACCGGGTCGGCAGATACCGGGCAGGTTTATGCCACTACGGGCGTGATCAGGGACGGACAGATATATGTGCTACATGCCATGCTCCATGTGCTCTTTAATCCGAAAACAGAAAAGCACGTGGAACA
>JAZFSZ010000099.1:0-13545 GCA_036446455.1 Acidiferrobacterales bacterium | reverse complement strand
GTCCATTTCGGAAACGTGCACCAGACCTTCAACACCTTCTTCGATTTCAACGAAGGCGCCGTAGTCCGTGACGTTGGTGACACGACCAAACAGACGGGTACCTTCCGGATAGCGGCGGGAGATATCGACCCACGGATCATCTCCCAGCTGCTTCAGGCCCAGCGAAACGCGATTGCGCTCACGATCATAACGCAGCACCTTGGCCTCAATCTCATCGCCGATATTCAGCACTTCGGAAGGATGCTTGACGCGCTTCCAGGCCAGATCGGTGATGTGCAACAGGCCATCAACGCCGCCCAAATCAATGAAAGCACCGTAATCGGTCAGGTTCTTTACGATACCCTTGACCGTCATGCCCTCTTCCAGGTTCTCCAGCAACTCTTCGCGCTCCGCAGACAGTTCGGTTTCAACTACTGCGCGGCGGGAAACGACGACATTATTACGTTTACGGTCAATCTTGATGACCTTGAATTCGAGCTCTTTGCCTTCCAGGTACGAGGGGTCACGAACGGGACGGACGTCAACCAGAGATGCGGGCAGAAATGCACGAATCGTTTCGATCGAGATGGTAAAACCACCTTTGACCTTGCCGGTCATGATGCCCGTCACAATAGACTGTTCTTCAAATGCGACTTCGAGTGTGTCCCAGGCCTTGACCCGCATGGCCTTCTCGCGAGACAGTTGGGTTTCACCCAAGCCGTTTTCCAGCGATTCGAGCACGACTTCGACATCGTCACCAATACTGACAGAGATGTTGCCTTCGTGGTCCTTGAATTGCGAGATGGGAATAATGCCTTCGGACTTGAGGCCGGCATTAACAATAACGACATCGTCGGTGATGGAGACGATTTCCCCGGTGATCAGCTCACCCGGTTTGAAATTGTTCTGTTGAATACTTTGTTCAAATAATTCGGCGAAACTTTCAGACATCTGTTTAGTTAACCTGCAAGCGGCAAACACCGCTCCCTGTTGTGCCACACCACAATCCGGTATCCGACCGGTCGCAACATGGGTTTGTTAATCAAATGAGATCCGTTTTACCCCAAGCGCTCATTCAGCAGATCGTCAACGTGATTCACGACGTCGTCGATTGTCCTGCTCGACGTGTCTACCATCACGGCATCTTCTGCTGGCTTGAGCGGCGAGGTGCTGCGTTCTGCATCGCGTGCGTCCCGGTCACGGATCTCCCCCAGAAGGCGCGAAAGATTAACATCGAAACCCTTTTGCTTCAACTGCTTATGACGCCTTTCGGCGCGGATTTTGGGACTTGCCGTGAGGAATATTTTGAGCACCGCGCGGGGAAATATGGTGGTTCCCATGTCCCGGCCATCGGCAACCAGGCCGGGCGGGCGCTGGAACTGTCGTTGGCGATCCAGCAGGGCCGCCCTTACCTCGGGCACCGCTGCTATTATCGAGGCCAGATTCCCGGTTTCCTCGGTACGTAGACGGTCGCTGACCTCTTTACCCGCTAGCAATACCTTGGCGATTGCACCTGGTTGGAGCACAAAGGAAACATCGAGATTACGTGCCAGATTTTCCAGCGCCGGAATATCGTGCTGGACAATTCCGGCATCGGCCGCAGCCGCGGCCACCAGGCGATAGAGCGCACCACTGTCCAGATAGTGCCACTGGTGGCGTAACGCCAGCAATTGGCTGATCGTGCCCTTGCCAGAGCCGCTAGGCCCGTCGATGGCCAACACAGGGACAGCCTGTTTCTTTGCGCTAAATTGAGCCATTTGAGAGAAAATATAGTTTCACCGTAGGCAAGGAGAAAGGAGAAAGGATTGAACCTGAAATCCGGTAGCTTAACCTTTAACCTTTAGCCTTCATCCCGTTTTTATTATCAATTCTGATATTCAAACCTGCCTGTTGCGCCAACGGCACAAAATCAGGAAATGACGTATTGACGCTATGACAGTCACGAACTGTAATTGCATCCTTGGCGCGCAAACCGGCAATGGCAAATGCCATGGCGATGCGGTGATCGTCATGGCTGTCCACTTCCCCGCCACTGATGTTGCCACCTTCAATAATGATGCCATCTCTGGTTTCCTGCACTGCCACGCCCAACTGTTTTAACCCCTGCGCCATGACAGCAATACGATCACTCTCTTTCACACGCAATTCGCGGGCTCCCGTTAGCACCGTTGTGCCGGTGGCACAGGCAGCGGCAACAAATAACACAGGAAACTCATCGATCGCCAGGGGTACTTGATCTTCAGGAATGTGGATACCCCTTAATGGCGCAGATCGCACGCGTAGATCGGCCACCGGTTCGCCACCAATAACACGCTTATTTTCGATGGTGATATCACCACCCATAGCCTGCAGGATATGCAGCACACCGATTCGCGTTGGATTGATGCCAACGTGTTGCAACAGCAAATCGGACCCCGTTGCGATAGAGGCGCCGACGAGAAAAAACGCGGCAGAAGAGATATCCGCTGGAACATCAATATTGCAGGCCGTTAGCTTACCGCCACCAGCCAGCCGCGACTCGGCGCCGTCTTTTACAACCTTATATCCGAAACCCTGCAACATGCGCTCGGTATGATCACGTGTTGATGCCGGCTCGATTACTGCCGTTTCACCATCAGCGTAGAGCCCGGCCAGCAGTAATGCTGACTTCACCTGCGCGCTGGCAACTGGCAATTGATAGCGAATACCCCTGAGACCGGCGCCACCGTTAATCTTCAACGGCGGTCGACCCTGCTCCCGGGAGTCGATGCGGGCACCCATTTCCCGTAGTGGTTGCGCAACGCGATTCATCGGTCTTTTAGATAAAGACGCGTCACCTATTAGCTCGGAATCGAATTGTTGTCCGGCAAGAATGCCAGCCATCAATCGCATGGCGGTACCGGAGTTTCCCATGTCCAACGGTACGGCCGGTGACTGCAAGCCATTCAACCCCACACCTTCTATTGTCAGTTTGCCGTTGTCCGGACCAGTCGCCTTGACGCCCATGGCACGAAAAGCAGCCAGCGTCGCCAGCACGTCATCGCCTTCCAGCAACCCGCTGACGTGGGTCTGGCCTTCGGCAAGCGAACCCAGCATGACTGCACGATGAGAGATAGACTTGTCGCCGGGCACGCGCAAGTGGCCCTTAAGGGTACCGCCGGGGGTAACGATAAAATCCAGTTTTGTTTTGGCCTGGTTCGACATAAATATAAAATCCGTAGGAGACGGGTTAAAGGCTAATGGTTAATGGATAACGAATTAGTGCCTGTGACTAAGCCCTTTAGCCTTTAACCTTTGTCCATAATCCTGGTATCTATTCCGTGCTGTCCGGTGAATCGCTCGGTGCTGGTTTAACATAGGTATCACGTGCGTGACGTGCACGCTGGAAGGTGTCCATCAACCACTGAGCGTCGCCCTTTTCAATGGCTTGCATGATGTCGCCAAGGTCCTGTCGAAAATTCTCCAGTAACGCCATCAGGGGCTCACTGTTGGCAACACAAATGTCACGCCACATGGCCGGGTCGCTGCCGGCAATGCGGGTGAAATCGCGGAACCCCCCGGCGGCAAAATCAAAAATATCGTGGTGGTCGTCGCGGCGCACCACCATATCGACCAGGGCGTAGGCCAATACATGGGGAACATGGCTGCTGGCAGCCAGCACGGCATCGTGTTTTTCCGCATCGAGAATATGTACCACACCTCCAGCCGCTGCCCACATGACGCGCACCGTGTCGACGGCATCACGACGGGTATCAGGTTCCGGTGTCAGAATAATCTGGTGATCCTGAAACAGGTCTTCACGAGAGGCAGCAACCCCGCTCTGTTCCGTTCCGGCAATGGGGTGTCCCGGCACAAAGCGGGCAAACTCTTCCTGGCTCAGCGTTTCACGTGCGGCCAAAATTACCGATGTTTTGACACTGCCGACATCGGTAATCACAGCTTCGCGTGACATCTTTCCGGCCAGTTGGGAAAATACCTCAGCCATGGCGCCAACCGGTGCGGCAATCAGAACTACGTCTGCATCCCGCACCGCCGCTTCAATTCTGGCTTCGGCGTGGTCCACCACGCCCAGATCGACTGCCAGCTTGAGATTTTCGAGATTGCGCCCGTATCCCACGATCTCGTCAACAAATCCGCTGTGGCGCAATGCCCTTGCCAGCGAACCGCCCATGAGACCAATTCCAATAATCGCCAGTTTGTTTATCATTCAATATTCAATATTTGAGGTAGGTACCAACTACCGTCGGCGATGACTAATTCAGCAGTAAATCGCCGGCAGACACCGGCTCCTACCGTTTCGCCAATTTGTCCACTAATACCTTGCTCAGGGTTTCAATAAATTTCTTATTCTCTTCCTGGGTCCCAATGGTAACGCGTAAGTGACTCGGCATCTCATAGTTGCCGACTGGTCGCACGATAACACCACGTCGCAATAGCTGTTCATAAATATCGGTGCCATTGCACCTAACATCGACCGAGATAAAATTACCCGCTGACGGGATAGTATCCAACCCCAGCTTTTCAAAACCATTTAGCAACTGGGCCATACCAGTGCGGTTGAGCTGACGAGACTTTACTATATGGTCATTGTCTTCCAGCGCCGCTTCCGCCGCTACCATGGCCAGGCTATTGACATTGAACGGCTGGCGCACCCGGTTCAGCATATCGGCAATGCCGGCGCTGGAGACACCGTATCCTATTCGCAGGCCGGCCAAGCCGTGGATTTTGGAGAATGTGCGCGTTACCAGCAGGTTGTCGAACTCGGTCAACCACGTCGTGGTATCGGGGTAGTCGTCGAATTCCACGTATTCAGCATAGGCCTCGTCCACTACGCAGACGATATGATCCGGTAGCCCGGCGATAAACTGTTTCAACTCCGTCGACGCCAACCAGGTGCCGGTAGGATTGTTGGGATTGGCAACAAAAATCAAACGTGTTTTTTCGGTAATTGCATTCGCCATGGCATCGAGGTTGTAACCCCAGTTCTTTGCCGGTGTGACGACCGCCTGCGCCCCGACCGCCTGGGTCACGATGGGATAAACGGCGAAGGAATGTTGCGAGAACAGCACCTCATGGGACGGTGACACGAACGCGCGCGTTACAAACTCGAGCACATCATTGGAACCATTCCCGAGGGTAATTTGTTTGGCATCAACACCATGCTTTTCTGCCAGTTTGCGCTTTAATGCAAAGCCATTGCCATCGGGGTATCGACCCAGATCAGTTGCAGCCTTGGCGATAGCAGCCAGTGCAGCCTTGCCGGGCCCAAGGGGATTTTCGTTGGATGCGAGTTTTACGGCATTGCTGACGCCGTATTCACGCTCGAGTTCGTCGATGGGCTTGCCCGGCTCATAGGGCTTCAAGCCACGAACTCCAGCCAGCGCGAGCGCATTCACATCAAAGGTCATGGCTAGCCCGCATTTCTTACCAGGATCCCGGATGATGGCCGCTCTCGCCCGGTCGCTCCCGGCATCCCTGCCTCCCGCGACACTTGTACTTCCTGTACATCGTCCCTGTGCTCCGCGGCATTAGTACGTCCTGTACAAAAGTGAAGAGCAAGTAGTGGCCGCGACACGTGGCGTAAGCGTATTGCGGGAGCGGACACTGTCGCCCCGGTTCGACGAGGGTGGAACGCAGACAACGGTATCCCTGTCTGCCGCCACACAACATCATTTATAGACACCGGGGCAGGCGCGCGAGAACCAGCCAGCGCCGGGATAGGCATCACCTCAAATCTTGATCGCTGTCTGATCATTTACGGTATCTACTGGATTGCCATTAATTTCTGGTGATTTACCGCCGCCTGGTGAGAAGTGCGGGCTACCGAACCGAAACGGGATAGGAGCCCAACAGTTTGAACAATGCCGCGTCGGATTTCAGTTCGGTGAGTGCCTTGCTCACACAATCATCGTTGGCATGGCCCTGTAGATCAAGGAAGAATACGTACTCCCAGGCGGCCTGGCGCGACGGCCGGGACTCAATGCGAGTCATATTGATACCGTGCCTGGCGAGAATTCCGAGCAAATCATGTAGTGCGCCCGGTTTATTCTTGCCGCTCAACAGCAGACTGGTCTTGTCATTCCCTGTACTTTCCGTTTCCACCAAACCGACGATGAAGAAACGAGTGGTGTTATCCGGCTCGTCTTCAATATTTGACGCCAGTGTATTCAGTGCATAAATTGTGGCAGCCGATTCGCCGGCAATAGCCGCTACATTTTTCTCGCTGGCCGCTACCCGCGCCGCCTCTGCGTTACTGCTTACGGCAACCCGTTCAATATTTGGCAGATTGGTGTCCAGCCATTCACGACACTGCGCCAGTGATTGCTGATGTGACACAATCTTTTTTATCTTTTCCAGCCCGGAATGCTGGCTTAACAGGTGCTGATGCACGCGCAGCTGCACTTCGCCGCAGATCTTGAGATCCGAGCGCATAAAGGTATCCAGCGTATGACTGACCACACCTTCGGTGGAATTTTCTACCGGCACGACACCGAAGTGGGCATTGCCGGACTCCACCTCGCGGAACACCTCATCGATGGCGTTAAGTGCCAGCGTGTTTACCGAATGTCCAAAATGCTTTAGTGCCGCCTGCTGCGTGAAAGTACCCTCGGGACCGAGGTAGGCTACAATCAGGGGCGATTCCAGGGCGAGACAGACCGACATAATCTCGCGAAACAGTCGCGTCATCTCGTCGTCGGTAACAGGGCCCTCGTTGCGCGCCAGGACCTGGCGCAACACTTCCGCTTCGCGTTCAGGACGGTAGAAATCCGTGGAACCGGCTTCCTGTTTGGTTTTGGCGACCTGTTTCGCGTATGACGCGCGTTCGCTGATTAACGCCTGAATCTTTTCATCAATGGCGTCTATCTTTTTACGAATTGCCTTGAGTTGCGAATCTTCGCTCACGTATGTCACTGACCGGATTGATGTTGTAAACAGTATGCCCGGCCTTAATACTAAATGACTCTTACGCTCAATACACCCTCAACCGCCTTTAATTTGTCCACCACTTCGGCCGGGATTTCGCTATCACAGTCTACCACCGTATAGGCGAGATTCTCGCGCGACTTGTTGACCATGTCGTAAATATTCAGACCGGCGTCCGCCATCACATTGGAAATGTGGCCCAACATTTTAGGGACATTGGCGTTGGCAATGACGATGCGGTATTCGGTTTCGAGAGGCACGATCACTTCCGGGAAGTTCACGGAGTTGCGAATGTTGCCGTTAAGCAGGAAGTCTTTCACTTGCTCCGCCACCATCACCGCACAGTTCTCTTCGGCTTCACCAGTGGATGCACCGAGATGAGGTAGGGCAATAACACGATCCTGCCCACTTAGGGTATTGCTTGGAAAATCACAGATATAGGCGTGCAATTTGCCGCTCTTCAATGCATCCACCACAGCCTTATCGTTGACGATACCGTCACGGGCAAAATTCAGCACCGTTGCGCCATCGCGCATGATCTCGATGCGTTCGGCGTTGATCATGTCACGTGTTGCATCAATCAGCGGTACGTGGAAGGTAATGAAATCCACATTACGTAATAATTCTTCAATGCTGCCGGCCTTCTTTACAGAAGCCGACAACTGCCACGCGCCTTCGATGGTAATGCTTGGATCGAAGCCAATGACCTTCATCCCGAGATCTATGGCGGCATTGGCAACATAACGCCCGATCGCACCGAGACCGACTACGCCCAGGGTGCGACCCGGTAATTCAAACCCGGCGTATTGTTTCTTGCCTGCCTCCACCTGCTTGCTGAGCCCGGCGTCATCGCCCTGTAGTTGACGAGTAAAGTCCCAGGCCTGGCAGATATTGCGCGCCGCCAGCAACAAGCCAGCCACCACAAGTTCCTTTACTGCATTGGCATTGGCGCCGGGTGCATTGAACACCGGGATACCCAGCTTGGATAGCTTGTCTACGGGAATATTGTTGACCCCGGCACCGGCGCGGCCGACTGCCTTGAGACTGGTTGGCAGTTTCATGTTATGCATCTTGAAAGAGCGCAACAGGATGGCGTCGGGATTGTCGACGTCGTCACCAACGGTAAACAGGTCGCTGGGCAGGCGCCCAAGCCCCTTGTCTGAAATATTGTTGAGTGTTTTTACTTTTAACACGAAATTACCCTTTATCTTTCTGGAATTGCTGCATGAGGTCGATCAACGCATCGACACCCGCTTCCGGCATGGCGTTATAGAGACTGGCGCGCATACCGCCCACCGAACGGTGGCCTTTGAGCTGCACCAGCCCGGCCTCTTTAGTCGCGGCGAGAAATTCCTCGTCCAGCGACGCATCTTTGAGAATAAACGGCACGTTCATCCACGATCGATAGGCCACATTCACCGGGTTTGAGTAAAACCCGCCTGAATTATCAATAACATCGTACAACTTTTTTGATTTGCGTTGGTTAATCTCGCCCATGGCTGCGACACCGCCCTTTTCTTTTATCCACTTAAATACAAGACCTGCCATGTACCAGGAATAGGTCGGCGGCGTGTTGTACATCGAACCACTATCGGCAAAGGTCTGGTAATTCATCATCGCCGGAACCGAGTCCGCCGCCTTTCCAATCAAGTCATCGCGAATGATGACGATGGTCAAACCGGCGGGGCCAATGTTCTTTTGCGCGCCAGCGTAGATAACGCCAAAGCGGCTAACGTCGATCGGGCGCGACAGAATAGTTGACGACATATCCGCCACCAGCGGCACATCCCCGGTATCAGGAATAGCATCAAATTCGACGCCGGCGATGGTTTCATTCGGCGTGTAGTGCACGTAGGCTGCATCAGGTTGCAGATTCCAGTCGCTCCTTTCCGGGATGGTGGTGAACTTGCTGTCCGTTGTATCTATGGCAACATTAACTTCACCATAGCGTTTGCCTTCGGCAACCGCCTTCTTGCCCCAGTGTCCGGTGAGCAGATAATCAGCCTTGCCGGTCAAACCCATGAGGTTGAGTGGCACCATCGCAAACTGTGATGAGGCGCCGCCCTGCAGGAACAATACCTTGTAATTGTCAGGAATCGACATGCAATCACGCAAATCAGCCTCAGCGTGTGTGGCAATGGACATGAATTCCTTGCCGCGGTGACTCATCTCCATCACCGAGACACCGGCGCCCTGCCAGTCCGTCAATTCTGCTTGCGCTTTTTGCAGCACTCCCAGCGGTAGCGTTGCTGGACCGGGACTGAAATTAAATACCCTTGCCATCTTTTTGTAATACCCCGTAATATTTAGCGAGTCGCCTTTGTCGTATTATAATTTGGCGTTTATGAATCGACATTTTCGGTTTCCATTACCTCATCCATTCCCACCAGTCGCTCACCTTCTCCGAGCCCAATCAGGGTCACACCCTGTGTATTGCGGCCCTGCATGGAGATATCGTCAGTACGCGTACGTATCAAAGTACCGCCACTGGTAATCAGCATCATTTCGCTACCCGGATTAGTCAACAACGCAGCAACCACTTCACCCCGCTTGTCCGTCACCTGTATGGAAATCACGCCCTGGCCGCCACGTTTATGGCACGGGAAATCGGACAACACGGTACGCTTGCCAAAACCGCCGCTGGTGGCCGTCAGCACGGTGTTGTCATCCCGGGTTTCGTCACTGGCGATGATTTGCGAAATCAACTTCTGGCCTTTTTTCAACACCATGCCTTTTACGCCACGGGCATTACGGCCCATGGGACGTACGTCCCGTTCTTTAAAACGCACAGCCTTGCCGGCGGTACTGAACAACAACAGGTCGCAGTTGCCGTCAGTCAACCCCACACCCACCAGTTGATTTCCTTTAACCAGATCAATGGCAATAATGCCGCTGGTTCGCGGGCGTGAAAATTCGGTTAGCGGCGTCTTCTTCACGGTGCCATCGCTGGTCGCCATGAAGATAAACTTACCCTCCTCGTAACCGCGGATAGGCAGGATGGCGTTGACCTGCTCACCCTCTTCCAGCGGTAGCAGATTGACAATGGGTTTACCGCGGGCACCGCGTCCGGATTGCGGAATGCCGTAGACTTTCAACCAGTAAACCTTGCCACGGCTGGAAAAACACAAAATAGTGTCGTGGGTATTGGCAATAAACAGCTTGTCGACAAAATCCTCTTCCCTCATGCGCGTCGCCGTCTTGCCGCGGCCACCACGTTTTTGCGCGCGGTACTCACTTAAGGATTGCGATTTAATGTATCCGGCGTGGGAAAGCGTGACGACGACGTCTTCTTCAGCAATAAGATCTTCCATGCTCAGATCTTGCTGGCTTTCGACAATCTCGGTACGGCGGTTGTCGCCGTATTTTTCACGCACGGCCTTGAGTTCCAGTTCAATTTCCTGACGCAGGCGCCCGGGGTTCTGCAAGATATCCAGAAGGTTTTCGATGCGGCCGAGGATGTCGAGGTATTCACTGTGGATCTTGTCCTGCTCCAGCCCCGTCAATCGGTGCAGGCGCAATTCAAGAATCGCCTGGGCCTGGGCATTGGAAAGCTTGTAACCCTTTTTGCTGAGACCATAGATGGCATCGAGATCTTCCGGGCGCGACATCGAAGTATCGCTGCGCGCCAGCAATTCAGCCACTTGTTTTGCTGGCCAGATCTCTTTCATTAATGCCACTTTTGCAGTAGCGGGGTCCCTGGCAGCCTTGATCAGGGCAATAACACGATCGATGTTTTCCAGTGCAACGGCCAGACCTTCCAACAGGTGGGCGCGTTCGCGCGACTTGCGCATATCATAAATGGTGCGGCGGGTAATCACTTCACGGCGATGGCGCAGGAAGGCCTCAAGAATTTGTTTGAGGTTAAACAGCCGCGGTTGACCGTGATCGAGGGCCACCATATTGATGCCGAACACGTTCTGCATCGCAGTGTGTTTGTATAGATTATTGATAATGACGTCGGCGACTTCGCCACGCTAGAGCTCAATCACCATGCGCATGCCGCTCTTGTCGGATTCGTCACGCAGACCACTGATGCCATCAAGCTTGCCGTCTTTCACCAGTTCGGCGATGCGCTCCAGCAAACGCGCCTTGTTAACCTGGTAGGGCAATTCGTGAACGATGATGCGCTGCCGTTTGCTCTTGTCGTCGGTCTCGACCTCGACCCGGGCGCGCACATAGATGCGGCCGCGGCCGGTGCGGTAGGCATCACGAATACCGGCGACGCCGTTGATAATGCCGGCGGTGGGGAAATCCGGGCCCGGGATAAACTGCATCAGATCGTCAATGCCAAGGTCTTCGTTATCCAGCAGTGCCAGACAAGCGTCCAGCACTTCATTGAGATTGTGCGGCGGCATATTGGTGGCCATGCCCACGGCAATACCGGTCGAACCATTGACCAGCAGGTTCGGCAGTTTGGTGGGCATAACGTCCGGAATATATTCGGTACCGTCGTAGTTGGGGGAGAAATCAACGGTCTCTTTATCCAGATCCGCCAGCATCTCATGGGCAATACGCGACATGCGAATCTCGGTATAACGCATGGCCGCCGGTGAGTCGCCATCGACCGAACCAAAGTTACCCTGGCCATCCACCAGTGGGTAACGCAAGGAGAAGTTCTGCGCCATGCGCACAATGGTGTCGTATACGGCAGTATCACCATGGGGGTGATACTTGCCAATGACGTCACCGACGACGCGCGCCGATTTTTTGTAAGGCTTGTTGTAGTCGTTATTGAGCTCGTGCATGGCAAACATAACGCGCCGATGCACCGGCTTCATGCCATCGCGCACGTCGGGCAACGCACGCCCGACGATGACGCTCATCGCATAATCGAGATATGACTGCCGCATCTCGTCTTCAATATTGACAGGGATTGTTTCTTTGGCGAATTGGTCAGTCATTGATTAAAATTAATATGTATCTGTTTATCGGCGTGTTCTGACCTGCGCGAAGCATAAAACCGCGTTTGCCGGCGACGCGCGCCGGACCCAGTAGACTTGAGAGAACGGGTAAATTCCACAGCCCAACGATTGGGTTTAGACGATCAAAACTGGGGCATATTTTACCACGTCATGGGGTATCACTGCATCTGTTGTGCAGCGAAACATGGCAGTATTTAGCCTATTTTTTGGCCATCATGGCGGCTATTTTATCGGCGTCCGGCGATTCCACAATGCCCTTTTCGGTAATAATGGCGTCCACCAGTTCCGCTGGCGTGACATCAAAAACAGGATTCCACGCCGCAGCGCCTTCCGGCGCGATACGCTGCCCACCGTAGGTCAGGACTTCGTCCGCGCCGCGATTCTCGATGGGAATCAAACCCCCACTGGCAGTGGCCATATCGACGGTTGTTGTGGGTGCGACCACCATCATTTTGATACCGTGATGGCGCGCGGCCACCGCAATTGCATAGGTGCCAATCTTGTTGGCCACGTCACCATTGGCGGCAATGCGATCGGAGCCGACTATCACCCACTGTACCCTGCCCTGCTTCATCAAGTACGCTGCGGCGCCATCGGCCAACAGCGTTACCGGAATCTGTTCCTGCACCATTTCCCAGGCGGTGAGACGCGCACCCTGCAACCATGGGCGCGTTTCATTGGTATACACATGTTTAATCCTGCCGCCAGCAAAACCGGCACGAATCACACCCAGCGCCGTGCCATAGCCCCCCGTGGCCAGGGCGCCGGCGTTACAGTGTGTTAACACACAACTGTCTGGCTCGAGCAGACTCTTACCCATCGCACCCATTTTGTGATTGGCAGCAATGTCTTCTTGCAGAATCCTGTCGGCCTCAGTCAGTAACACCGGCTCAGGGTCGGCACCCTCCTCGATGGAGTCGATGACCTTTTGCATACGGTTGACCGCCCATACCAGATTCACCGCCGTCGGCCGTGCCTGTTTCAGATGCTCCAGATTAGCAACAATATTTGTGCGCCAGTTATCGACATCGGCCTGATGGTGTGTTCGCGCCGCCAGTACGACTCCGTAGGCGGCGGTAATACCAATAGCCGGAGCTCCACGGACCACCATGTCAGTAATAGCCTGTGCTACCGCAGTCACATCATCATAATAAATGTGCTCAAGCTTGCCCGGCAGGATGCGTTGGTCGATGAGTTTGAGTTTGCCAGCTTCCCACAGGATGGGACGGATATGGTCGAAAGGTATTGAGGCGGGTTTGTTCATGGGGTGGAGTTTATCATCGGGTGTCGGCTTCGCCGACTACGCGGGGCGCTCCGCCCCTTGCACCCCCGGGTTGCTTTCCTTTCGGGGTTTGTTTCGCCTGCGGAGGTCTTTAACTACTAATTTGCGGGTAGCTCCACCTACGGCATAATCTCGTGTAGATACCATCTCCCTTCTCCAACTTAAAACAATGTTTTCATCCCTGAAAAGTGGCATTTAAGCCCGAAAACGGATCTACGTTTGCGTTATTCCCATTTTATATCAGTGGGTTATTCAGGTCCGACCCGTAAATCGCACCCGTAAATCGTAGCGCCACCCAAATCCACAACCGAGGGTTTGTTGAACGAGGTGTAGGTGATGTCGCGGCCGGCGCCTGTAAAGGGCTCTGACCCCTTATCATTCCCGTGTAGTAATTAATATAATGCCCACTTGAATTTCCATTTACTCGCCTGTAAAGGGCTCTGACCCCTTATCATTCTT
>JAZFSZ010000098.1:0-70911 GCA_036446455.1 Acidiferrobacterales bacterium | reverse complement strand
ATATATACAGAGAATGATTTCCTCATAATATATACAGAGAATGATTTCCTCATAGTAATGTGAGTCCTCACTTAGTAATCAATAGCTACAATCAGGCTTTTCTCTCCATCAGATACTCATAGAGGCGGTTTTTACGCAGACCGCTGACTTCGGCGACGATGGCCGCCGCTTTTTTTGGCGGCAATTCCTCAGCCAGCCGCAACAACAACCACTCGGTATCCTCACCGATTTCGCCAGCTTCTTCTTTGGAGAGACCCTGCACCAACACCACGAATTCGCCTTTTTGCTGATTGGCGTCGCTGCCAATCCAGTCCACCAGTTCCGCCAGGGTGCCCGAGCGTATGGTTTCAAACTTTTTGGTCAACTCCCTGGCAACGACGGCATTGCGTTCGCCCCCAAAAGCCTGCCGCATATCGGCCAGGGATTCCACAATGCGATGAGGACTTTCATAAAAAATCAGGGTCGCGTGCAACCGGGATTTGGCCGCAAGGAAATTTTGCCGGGTACCGGATTTTGCCGGTGGGAAGCCAGCAAACAGAAACTCACCAGCTGGCAAACCGGAGACCGACAACGCCGTGATGGCGGCACAGGCGCCAGGGATTGGAACAAGCGCAACAGCCGCATCACGTGCCGCACGCACCAGGTGATAGCCAGGGTCATTCACCAACGGGGTTCCGGCGTCGCAGATCAGAGCCAGGTTCTTGCCGGCGCTTGCCAGTTTCACCAGTTCTTTCGCTTTTTCACGTTCATTGTGCTCGTGGTACGCCGTGACGGGGGTATCGATGCCGAATTGCCTGAGCAATCTGGCACTGTGTCGTGTGTCTTCTGCGGCAATAAGATCGACCTCCGCCAGCGTTCGCACGGCGCGCGGGCTCATATCCTCCAGATTACCGATGGGGGTGGCCACTAGATAGATGGTTCCATGCTGGTTTGACACTACATGTCCCTCGCTTGATACTTTCCACCCGTTTATACCCTATTCACGAATGAATTTGACAGCGAGATGATAGTGCATAGCAAATCAACGTATTTAATTGGATTACTAGCCATCGGTACATTGGTGCTGGCGGGCTGTGAAACCACGCCACGCGCACCCGGAAAAATACCCGCCTCGGCGAAAGAGGCTGCCAGGGCCATCACCAGCGGTGAGTTTGTCCGTGCTGCCCATGAGTTCGAACGTCTGGCACAGGATGCGGTTCCGCCACAAAAGCAGCACTACCAGCTACGTGCTGTTGAGTTATATCTTAAAGCTGCCCAGGTCAACGAGGCGCACAAAAAAATAGCGGTGATCAACGTCAACAACCTCGACCCCAGCTTGAAGGCTCGCAAACGCGTTCTGCAGGGACAACTGGCTGCCTCGGAGGGCAATTATGCCCGCGCGGTTATTCTGCTGAATGCCGCCAAACGCGCACGCAATCTGAGTCCCGATCTGCTGGCCGATATTCACTGGATTCGCGCGCAGGCCAGGATCTCGCTGGCCCAACCCTTTCGGGCCGCCACCGATCTGATGGCGCGCGAGCGTTATTTGGTCGGCAAGGAGGCCGTGCACGAAAATCAGCTGCAGCTGTGGAAGATTCTGACCTCCCTGCAACGCACTGAATTGCAGACCAAGAAACAGCAGACTCGTGACCGCACGCTGCGCGGCTGGATTGAGCTGGCCATCATCAGCATTGAACATGGCTCGCGGTCGCGAGTTATGGCCGAAGCAACCGAGCAATGGAAACAGGGCAATCCGGCGCACCCGATCTCTAGCGAATTGCTGGCGACCCTGTCGAGCCTGACACCCACACTCATCGGCCGCGTTGACCGGATTGCATTGCTGCTGCCGCTAACGTCCCGCCACGGACGTGCCGCGCAAGCCGTACGCGATGGCTTCGTCGCCATGGACAAGGCCAACCCGGACCCGGATAAACCACAGATACGAATTTATGATGTCGGTAACGATCCTGCCCACGTTGTCAATTTCTACAAACAGGCCGTAAACGAAGGCGCGCAGTTGATCATTGGCCCGCTGGGACAAGAAGCCGTAAAAAATATTGTTGATGGGACGGATTTGAACGTGCCGACTTTATTATTAAGCCACACCAGCAGTGAAGTGGAATCACCCAATGTGTTTCAGTTTGGATTGCCGCCGGAGCAGGAAGCCCGCCAGGCCGCCGAACGCGCTTACCTTGATGGTCATCGACAGGCAGCGGTATTGTATCCGGATAACGCCTGGGGCCAACGTATGCACATTGCCTTCATTGAGCATTGGCAGCGTCTGGGAGGCGCACTGATTATTTCGCAGTCTTACGAATGGAAGGCCGGTGATTATTCGCAACCCATCCGTGATTTGCTCAACATCACCCAGAGCCTGGAACGCAAGAACCAGCTGCAGGCTAAACTGAAGACAAAACTCGCATTCGAGCCCCGCGCCCGCGCCGATATTGATTTCGTTTTCCTCGCCGCCGATAGCCGTAGAGGCCGGCTTCTCAAACCGCAACTCAATTACCACCACGCTGCTCGTTTACCAGTCTATGCCACCTCACACATCTACAGCGGCAAAGCGGACTCCGCGCGCGACACCGACCTCAATGGTGTTATCTTCGGCGACATGCCGTGGATGTTACTCGGCAGCCGGCGCATGCAGGCACTGCGTGAAAAATTGCAGGCAGACTGGTCTAGCGCATATTCACCATTTGATCGTCTGTTTGCCCTCGGCGTTGACAGTTATGCTGTCATCCCCCATCTCGGCCGCATTGCTTCACAAGAGTCGGTTCGGTTTAATGGTGTCACCAGTGGGCTGTCAATCGACCGGAAAGGCCGGGTTCACCGCCAGTTATTATGGGCACGTTTTCGTCGCGGTGTACCACGTATTCTGGACACGTTTGTTAAATACAAGGAACATCTCAACATTAGTGAAGGCAAGGATGCCGGCAAAACATCTACAGCACGGTCGGCTGGCTGAAGAACGCGCGCGACGCTATCTCCGCAAACAGGGCCTGAAGCTGGTAGTACGTAATTATCGCTCGCCCTACGGAGAAATTGATCTCATCATGCGCGAGCGAGAAACGCTGGTGTTTGTTGAGGTGCGGTACCGTCGCCATCAGGCATTTGGTCTGCCAGCCGAGACCGTGGACTGGCGCAAACAGAACAAACTGCGCGCCACAGCAGAGCATTTTTTACAGAACAAAAAGAACTTGCGTGATTGTCCGTGTCGCTTCGATGTGATGACAATCAGCGGGGATCATAAAAACGGTACCATTGACTGGTATCCTGATGCGTTTTAAAAGAGACTTGATCTATGAACCAAAAAGCTGCCCAAACTGATACGTCCCCGGCAATCCGCCGGGTACAAAGTAACATCGAACAGCATCTTGATACGGTGCGCGCCAATCTTGAAACCTTGTTGCCAGTCATCGCCGGTGGAGCCTCCCGCATCATCGAGGCACTGTTGTCCGACCGCAAGATACTGGCTTGCGGTAACGGTGGCTCGGCAGCAGACTCGCAACACTTTTCGTCAGAACTGCTGAATCGTTTCGAACAGGAGCGCCCCGGTTTACCGGCGATAGCGCTGACCACGGACAGTTCCACTCTGACCTCAATCGCCAACGACTACCACTACGACGATATTTTTGCAAAACAGGTGCGAGCGCTGGGCCAGCCGGGAGATGTGCTGCTGGCTATAAGCACCTCAGGCAATTCCAGAAATGTGGTGCGTGCTATTGAAGCAGCCAAGGAACGGGAAATGGTAGTGGTGGCGCTTAATGGTCGCGATGGCGGTGCCATGGCCAATGCCATGACCGAGAACGACGTCAACATTTGTGTCAACGGGCCATCGACGGCCCGTATTCAGGAAATGCATATTATTATTATCCATTGCCTGTGTGACCTGATCGACCATCAGCTGCTTGGACAGGCATGATCCCAAGCATAATTCCCAGTCATGAATCCAAGTGATAAGAAAATCGTCAGCGATCCGCAGTCACTGAATGAGAACCTGGCTCGCTTGGAACGACCGATCGTATTTACCAACGGTTGTTTCGATATCCTGCATCGCGGTCACATCACGTATCTACAAGAAGCAGCAGCCCTGGGTAAAAGTCTGGTCGTTGGTGTAAATAGTGACGACTCCGCACGGCGACTGGAGAAGGGCACCGACCGGCCGCTGAATACACTGGAGGATCGAATGGCGATTCTTGCGGCGCTCGCATGTGTTTCGCTGGTGGTGCCGTTTGAAGAAGATACGCCGCTGGAACTGATCACACGGGTACAGCCCGATCATCTGGCGAAGGGCGGTGACTGGTCGCCTGAAAATATTGTCGGTGCCGATATCGTCACCGGTTGGGGTGGCAAGGTGCACTCCATTCCCTTCAAATATTCGCGATCAACAACATCACTCATTGAGCGCATTCGTGGCACAGGCTGAACTCCCCTCCTCGTTCCTGATTGATTTACGCAACGATATCGGCGTCGAACGCGTGCTGACCGATGCAGCGGACTGCTGGGTTTACGGTCAGGACAATTCGCGCAAACACAATACCCCGGCCGGGGTCGTCCTGGCGGAAAACCACCAGCAGGTCGTTGATGCGGTACGGCATTGTTATAAGTATGGTGTTCCGTTAACGGTACATGGGCGAGCGACCGGTACCGTGGGTGGCGCGATTCCCTTAACAGGCGGCATCGTACTGTCACTCGAGCGCATGAACAGGATTATTGAATTTGATGCCGACAACCGGCTGATGAAAGTCGAGGCCGGGGTATTGAACCAGGCGGTTCAAGATGCGGCCGCACCAAAGGGTTTTTTCTGGCCACCGGATCCAACCAGTGCCGCTTTCTGCACCGTTGGCGGTAATGTGGCGGTCAACGCCGCCGGCCCACGGGCGCTGAAATACGGCACTACCCGCGATAATGTGCTTGGGCTGCGCGCCGTTACCGGAATGGGTGAAGAAATACAGACGGGCGTTAACACCACCAAGGGGGTGGTGGGCTATGACCTGACCAGACTGATTATCGGTTCCGAAGGCACGCTGGCAGTAGTAACAGAAGTCACGCTGAAGTTGCAGCCAGAACCGGAAACAATTCGTTTGCTACAAGCCGTCTATCGGGATATTGACAGTGCGACAAAGGCGATTGTCGCCATCATGAGACAACCGCATACGTCCCGCAGTCTGGAGTTTATCGATCACGCATCCATTGAAATGGTACGTGATTATTCCGCTACCGAATTACCAAAAAATGCCGGTGCCATGTTACTGATCGAGGTCGATGGACCCCGGGCTGGCATTGAGGCCGTCGTCGCTTCACTGTCGCAGGCGGCAACGAACGACGGCCTGATGACACTGGCAGAAGCCACATCCGACAGCGAAAAACAGCAGCTTTGGGCCACACGCAAGGCACTGTCACCGGCCCTGAGAAATGTGGCACCGAACAAGCTCAATGAAGATGTGGTGGTACCGGTATCACGCATCCCCGAACTGATTTCGGGTCTTGAGCAAATCTCCAGGCAATACGGGATACCCATCGTCAATTTTGGCCATGCGGGCAATGGCAATATCCACGTCAACCTGCTCTATGACTCGCAAGATCCACAACAGGATAAACAGGCGAAGCCCTGCCTTGAGGCCGTGTTTGCGCTGGTGCTGCAGCTTGGCGGTACTCTCTCTGGCGAACACGGCATTGGTCTGGAAAAGCGCGACTATGTCGGCCTGGAAATTGATCCGGTGACATTGAATCTGATGCAACGCATTAAACGCGAATTCGATCCAGGCAATATTCTGAATCCCGATAAAATCTTTCCGACCGTAATATAGCGCTTTTATCCCGCAACGGGTGTCCTTCATCGGGTCACCGTATATTACGGTACACAATGCTGAAACTTGTGCTAAGTTTATCCAGAATCAAACCACAAGGAGTCCTCGCCAATGAAGCAGTTACTCAAACTCATACCATTGATTGCCAGTATTTTGATAGCAGGTGAGACCTTGGCGACTCATATTCCCTGGGTCAGTCAGAGCGATTTTGATCAATTTAATACCGAATTTGGTGGCGCCACACAGTACCGCGCCGTGGCGTCCGCCGAACCTCTGGGATTGATTGGTTTCGATGTGTCCATCGAGGCCACGAGCGCCACCATTGACGGCACGACAGTGGTTATTCCAAAGGTAAAATTTCAGAAGGGTCTGTTTGCCGGTTTTGATATCTCCGGCTATTACTCCACTATTCCCACATCAGGTCTTACTGGCATCGGCAACGATGGCACCATGTACGGTATCGCTTTGAGTTATGCCCTGTGGAAAGGCGGCGCAGCCAAACCCGCCCTGGCCATTCGCGGTTCTTACACCCAGGCGGAAATACCGTCGGTGGTATCAACGACGACTTATGGCGTTGATACAACGATATCCAAGGGACTGGGCCCGATCACCCCCTATGCCGGGATCGGCCTGGTGCAAATGAACAGTACAGATCTTGTCGGTACCGGTTTCTCTGCCAACAGTCGACAAAACCGTTATTTCTACGGTCTCAGCTTCGATTTGCTGTTGCTAAATCTGACAGTGGAATCCGATACTACCGGCGGAATCCAGACATACACCGTTAAGGGTGGATTCCGCTTCTAGGTCTCCGCCGCCGAATCCACCGCCGGGGCGGTCACCTGCGCCAGCGTCAGCAACGGTTTTAGACAATTAAATTCGAGTAAATTTTTTTGTCGAGCTCATTAAAACTACAAAAAATAATCTCATCAAAATAATTTTCGGACTCCCGACAGACGGCGACCGCGATGGCCGCCGCCTCTTTTTTCGGATAACCATAAACGCCGGTACTGATCCCGGGAAATGCGATTGTCCTGATGGCGTTGTCTTTGGCCAGTCTTAGTGAATTGCGATAGCAATTGGCCAGCAACGCCGGTTCGCCGTGCTGACCGCCATGGTAAACCGGGCCGACGGTATGGATGACATGTTTTGCCGGCAAGTTGAAGCCCGGCGTCATCCTCGCCTCGCCGGCGGGACAGCCACCCAATGCGCGACAGCTCTTCAGTAGACCCGGACCCGCTGCGCGATGAATAGCACCGTCGACACCGCCACCGCCGAGCAGCGATTCATTGGCAGCGTTGACGATGGCATCGACTTCGAGTGTGGTGATATCAGCGTGCATTGACTTGAGCATTATTGCCGGCGGCGCAACATACGGCGTTTTCTAAATGTCTTCTGACGAATCGCTTTGCGCTTCATCTGCTGTGCGGCGCCAGGATTATTTCGCATAATTTTCCTTGCTCGCGCCCCTAGCATTGCTTTGATTTCCGGGTCGTTTTTCCAGTGCTGCTGGAAACCACGCCAGAGACGATGCTTCATTCCCGGGTGGTTCTTGAGTAGACGCCGTACATCACGCCGCGTGACACGGCGGATCTGACGCGGATTCAACCCGCGATGCGCCAGGCGATGGGCGCGATGCGCCAGGCGATGCTGCATGCGCGCTGGCATACGTGCAGCAAATCGAGCGGGTGCCCCCGCCGCACGGCTGATTCCCTGTCCCCGCTCGCGAGAAATATATTGACCAGCAGTGAGCACCTCGGCCTTGTTTGCCAAACCGGTTTCACTACCACGTTGCGACGCAACAACACGCCCTTCCAGCAGATGTAATGCGCCCTGCTCCCTTCCTGCCTCGATAATGCCTTCGGTACCACGAATACCGATCGTCATCACCGGGTTATTGAATTCGTATTTACCCGCGCCCTCGATTCTGGCAACGGCGAAACGCAACCAGCCAGTAATCACATCTACTACTGCGTTGACCACGTTTCCCTTTTCATCCAGCTTGTAGTCCGAAAGCATGACACGGCTGTCGCCAGCTATCTTGAGGATGGAGCCGTCGTTCATGTCCAGCTGCACTGAGGCATTCTCTGCGGTTTCGATGATATCCTGTTCGTATACCTCTACGCCTTTGGCGCCTTCATAATAGGCATCACCTCGCAGTATCTGCACATCCCCCTCCACTTCACTTAACACACCAATCGCGGCGAAGGCATCGACGGTAAAAATCAGTAAAAATATCAACAGTGCGCGATTAAATCCGAACATGAATAACCCCCTGACGGTTGAACCTTGTGGATAGCTGCAGTTTCCTGGGCCTCTAACCAAGTATAACGAACGACCGTACTATCGGTTGACTTGAAACAGTATAAACGCCACCGAACGTGGCTAAGCTATTGATTTACAGATGTGGAATTCTAATTGATAATTTTGAGATCAGGCTTGCCCCTGGAGGGCGCGGGCAATGTGGGCTCACTTTCTGACGCTTCTTCAACCTCGGCCGCTATCTCAGGCGGGAAACTGATACCTTCCCCATTTTCACGGGCGTAAGCGCCAAGTACGGCATTAATCGGGATGCTGACCGCGAAAGGCTTACCGGAAAACCGTGCTTTAAACTCGATCAGGTCGTCCGCCATTAGCAGATTACTGGCAGCCCGGGGGTCGATGTTGAATACAATACGCCCGTCTTCAACAAATTCGACCGGCACAACGACACCATTAATTGTGGCATCCACCAGCAAGTGTGGTGTATGGCCGTTGTCCAGCGCCCACTGGTAGGCAGCTCTGATGAGATAAGGTTTGACCGGTACCATGCGATTATGGCGATTCAGGGGAACGCCTTGCTGCCAACAGACCCGTGATGGCCTATTTCACCATTTCCCGTTCGGCTTCAGTGAGACTGGCCTGGAACGACTTGCGTTCAAATACGCGGTGGGCGTACTCCAGCATGGGCTTGGCCTGTCGTGGCAGGCTGATTTTAAAGTGGTCCAGACGCCACAAGATGGGTGCCAAAGCGCAATCGACCAGCGAAAATTCCTCACCCAAAATAAATGATTGTTCCTTGAAAATCAGTGAAATCACGGTGAGACCATCGCGAATGACATTGCGTGCCCTGGTCGCCGTTTTCTTCTCGCCGCTTGCGATATCGGGCAACAGGCGATACCAGTCGTTCTCGAAGCGGAACAACATCAGACGGGCGCGGGCGCGGCTGACCGGATCCACTGGCATCAATGGCGGATGCGGCAGCCGCTCATCCAGATACTCATTGATAATGGCAGACTGATACAACACCAGATCACGATCGACGACGGTGGGCACCTGGTTATAGGGATTGAGATCGGCAAGCTCGGCCGGTTTGCTGTCCGGCTCCACGAATACGATCTTGCACTCCACATCTTTTTCGAACAGCACGATGCGCGTGCGGTGACTGTAACAATCGACGGTACCGGAATACAGCGTCATGACCGGTTTGCGGTTTGCGGCTAATGCCATTTATGCAATCTCCATTCTGTGTGCTTTAACGTCCACAGGGGGCGTGACGCCCCCTGTGATGCATCCGGTAACCCGGTGCCTAGTTTACGTCCTTCCAGTAGTTCTTTTTCAACAGGTACGCGAATACCAGGAAAAACGCCAGGAACAGCAGTACATATACCCCGAGTTGGTAACGAACCAGTTTTGCGGGTTCGCCAAGATAAACCATAAATGCCGTCAAGTCGCGCACCGCCTCGTTATACTCTTTCTCGCTCATACTACCGACCTTGATGGTTTTAAATCCCTCAAAGTGTTTGACGCCATCCTCGTCGATTCTGAACTCTGCTGCCTGGGTGCCCTGCCATGCCCACAATACATGTGGCATGGAAACATTCTGAAACACCACGTTGTTCCAGCCACTCGGTGCTGTTTCGTCGCGGTAGAAACTACGCATGTAGGTATAGATCCAGTTGGCACCACGGGATCGCGCCATCACGCTGAGATCCGGCGGTACCGTATTAAATGCGGCCTCGGCCTCATCGGCATTGATCGTCGCCTTCATCAGTGCGCCGGGCTTGAACTTGCCTGTGTCGTCGGTAATGAAGCCCATGTGATCTTCCACCTGCGCCTCGGTCAGGCCAAGATCGGTCGCCATACGGTTGTAACGCATATACGACGCACTGTGACAGGACAGGCAATAGTTGACAAAAATCTTCGCGCCCCGCTGCAGTGATGCCTGGTCGGAAAGATCCACGGTGACTTTATCCAGATGGATGTTACCGCTGGACGCAAATCCTACTACCGGCAACAGGGCCAGCATCATTGTGACTAAACCTTTTTTCATGTTGTTACCCTTTCCGGAACTGGTTTGGTTTTATCCCACCGCGTGTAAAACGGCATCATCAGAAAGAACATGAAATAAATCAGGGTACAGATCTGCGCCGCCAGCGTTTTCAGCTCTGTCGGCGGCTTCATGCCCAGATATCCCAGAATGCCGAAGGAGACGATAAACAGGAACAGCGCCAGCTTGAATATCCAGCCACGATAGCGAATGGATTTCACTGGTGACTTGTCCAGCCACGACAGTGGGAACAACACCATAAGAGAACCGAACATGAGGATAACGCCCCATAGTTTGGCCTGGAGTGTATAGAAACCAACAATGAAGATCGCCGGTACAATAAACGCAGCTGCTTTGACCATAAAATGACGGGCATAAATCAGGGTAAAGCCACCGACTATGATCACCATAATGGACAGCTTCCACATCATGCTGTTGGTACTGGCACGCAGTATTGAATAAAACGGCGTGAAGTACCACAGTGGCACAATCTCCGACGGCGTTTGCAGGATATTGGCCGGATTAAAGTTGTCGTGTTCAAGGAACAAGCCACCCAGTTCCGGCGCGAAAAACATAACCGCGGAATATAACATCAGGAACACAGTCGCACCGACAATATCCTTCACCGTGTAATAGGGGTGGAAGGGGATGCCGTCCAACGGTATGCCATCGGGACCCTTGTTCTCCTTGATCTCAATACCATCCGGGTTATTGGACCCGACATGGTGCAGCGCCACCAGGTGCAGGTACACCAGTATAATCAGTACCAGCGGTACCGCCGCCACGTGAAAGGCGAAAAAGCGATTCAAAGTAGCATCACCGATAACAAAATCGCCGCGTATCCATTCGGCTAGCCCCGGGCCAACCACTGGAACGGCATCAAACAACGAGATAATGACCTGCGCGCCCCAGTAGGACATGTTGCCCCATGGCAGCAGGTAACCCATGAAGGACTCCGCCATCAGCGCAATGAAGATGATGACACCGATGATCCACAGCAACTCACGCGGTCTACGGTAGGATCCATAGATCAGACCGCGATACATGTGCAGGTACACCGCGATGAAGAAGAACGACGCACCGGTGGAATGCATATACCGAATCAGCCAGCCATACTCGACGTCGCGCATGATGTATTCAACCGAGGCAAATGCAAGAACGATATCGGGCTTGTAGTGCATAGTCAGAAAAATACCGGTGAGAATCTGAATGACCAGCATCAGGATTGCCAACGAACCGAAGTAGTACCAGAAATTAAAGTTTTTCGGCGCGTAGTATTTGGACATGTGATATTCGAACGTTTCGGTTAGCGGGAAACGATCGTCTATCCATTTCATGATTTTCTCCATCAAGCCGCTCCTTTTTCGTCTTCGCCGACGATAATGCGGCTGTCACTGAGATAACGGTAAGGTGGTACCGGCAAATTGGTCGGCGCCGGTACATTTTTGAATACACGACCGGCAAGATCAAACGTGGAGCCGTGGCAGGGGCAGAAAAACCCTCCCAGCCAATCAGCACCAAGACCGGATACAGAACCGGGTTGCAGCCGATCTTTCGGTGAGCAACCGAGGTGGGTACAGATGCCGAGCACCACCAGATATTCGGGATTGCTGGCACGATTTCTGGGATCAACGTACTCTGGCTGGTCACTCTCTTTCGATTCGGGATCTGCCATTTTGGGCTCGACTTTTTCCAGCGTGGCGAGCATCTCCGGAGTACGACGCAAAATCCACACCGGTTTTCCACGCCACTCGATGGTAATTTTCATGCCGTATTCGATCTTGCTAATATCGACCTCAACCGGCGCGCCAGCAGCTCTTGCGCGCGCGCTCGGCAGCATGCTCTTCACAAACGGAACTGCCACAAATGCTGCCCCTACGGCGCCAATGCCGGACGTCATCATCAGCAACCGTCTCCGTGTACGGTCCACACCCTGTTTACTCATTGATCCCCCAATTTTGTTGCGGGTCGAAAGAAAGAAAAAACCAAAAAATTCCGGTAAATATGTTCCCGATCAGCTAGTTAAGTACATTATTAAATACTCAAGCACGTTTCAAGCGGCGCATAGGATCGTACAACACCCCTTTACAGTCAAGGGACTGACGCAATTTCTCAAAATTAGCTTTAAAACAGTCTCTGTTCGCCCAATGTATAGCAAAATCGCAAAATCAAATGCCCGGCGGGGTACGCTACAATGCTGCCCCATCGACACATCAACAAACACAGTATTTATTACCAAGGCCTGAACATTGAACCGATTTCGCACTTTTAAATTTGTAGCCCAAGCATTTATTGCAGGCCTGGCACTGGCATTCATAGTTATTCTCATTTGGCCGCAGTTATTGCCCAATCGCGAGACCACCACAGTAGAAATCCGCCAGGCAGCGACCCCCGTGTACGGCCCCGGCAGTGGGCCGGTGTCCTATGCACAGGCGGTGAAACGAGCCGCCCCCGCCGTGGTCAAAATCTCCACCGCCAGGGTGGTGACAATCAAACCCCACCCGTTTTTCGATGATCCCGTCTTTCGCCAATTCTTCGGTGGCGGCAACGATCTGATTCGCCCGCGCAAACATGTACAAACCGGCCTCGGTTCCGGCGTCATAATCAGCGACAAGGGATATCTGCTTACCAACCATCATGTCATCAAGGACGCCGACAAGATCCAAGTGGCGTTGAGAGACGGGCGCACGGCGGCAGCCAAAATCATCGGCACCGATCCCGATACCGATCTTGCGGTGCTAAAAATAGAGCTCGATCAGCTGCCGGTCATCACCCTGGCCGACTCCGATGCGCTGCATATCGGTGATGTGGCACTGGCCATTGGCAATCCCTACGGGGTTGGCCAAACCGTAACTATGGGCATTATCAGTGCCACCGGTCGCACTAAACTGGGTATCAATACCTTTGAGAACTTTATTCAAACCGACGCCGCCATCAACCCTGGCAACTCCGGTGGGGCACTGGTCGATGCCAACGGTAATCTGATCGGAATTAATACCGCTATTTACTCGCGTAGCGGCGGCTCACAAGGCATCGGTTTTGCAATCCCCTCCAATCTCGCCAGAAACGTGCTGGAAGAGATCCTGAAATACGGTCGTCCACGGCGCGGCTGGCTCGGTGTCGAAGCCCATGCGGTCACAGCGTCAATCGCCAAAGCGATTGAATTGCCCAAACCGGGCGGCGTTATTATCGCTGGCGTCATGCGCAACGGGCCGGCACACAAGGCCGGCATCGAACCCGGTGACGTTGTTCTGGAAATAAACGGCAAAAAGATTACCGACCCGCACGAGGCGTTAACGGCAATTTCACGCCACAAGCCTGGCAGCAAATTAAAGCTCAAGATATTCCGCAAGGGAGAAATACTTACTGTCACAGCTATCGTGATCGAGCGACCACAGCGGGCATCAACACCAGGCTAGGGAGACTGGTCAATCGCCTGGACCATCGCCGCCACGTGGGTGGCATACCAGAAGGGATCGGATTGAATGGCTTCATGACCGCTGTTCAGTGCTGCCAGAGCCTTTTTATACAAGGCACGGTCATCGCGTAATTCGGCCAGCGTCAATGATGTGGCAAGAATAGATCCCGAGGGTGACGGCATGGGACCATCGGCATGTGCATCCCTGGACACTTTTGTTTGAATCAGCATTTTCTCACTCAGGCGCCAACCTGTGCCGCTATAGAATCGCTCCCATGCCGCATCGACCACTTTCCGCGCCAGCCGATAGTCCTTTTGCCGTTTCGTTAAGCGGGCATAATCCAGCAGTCCATGCGCCACTTGCGCATAGTCTTCAAGCGATGCTTGTCCGACAGCACGGCCATTGGCCACGGACCGTTGCAAACCACCATCTACCCACAATGTTTTGACCAAATAGTCGTGCAATGCCTTTGCCGTTGCACCATAAATCGCATCTTTCTTTACTCGCGCTGCCTCAGCGTAGACAGAAAGCGCGAGACCATTCCAACCAGCGAGTAACTTTATGTCTTTGGGAATCGTGCGGCGGTTCCGCGCCACGTGCAGTTTTGTTTGCGCCGATGATAGCAACGCTTGCACTTTGTTCGCGCCAAGCTTTAGCGACTCACCCACTTCATTTGCCGTCAGTACCTGCATTGGCAAGTAACCGTTTTCAAACGGCGGTGCGTCCATCATGCCGCTGGCCAACCGATAAGCTTTTAGCTCGTCCGCGCTCAATAATTTTCCGAGTTCAGACAACGACCACAAGTAATAGCCGCCTTCCACACCCTTGTCATCAAGCGCGGATAGCGAAGCGATAAAGGCGCCCTCTGCATGGCGCATTTCCTTTTGCATAAATTTCAGCGTTTCTGCCGATATCTGCAGGTAGTCATCACGTTGCCATAGCATGCCTGCACGCAAATACAGTCTTGCCAGTAAAGCGTTGTCGTATAACATTTTCTCGAAGTGCGGCGTCTGCCAGCCGGGATCGACAGTGTATCGAAAAAAACCACCCCCCAGATGATCATACAATCCGTTACGCATCATTTGATCGAACGTACGCTGAAGGAAGTTCTTCAATTTGCTATCGGGTTGACGCTGGTACTGTGCCAGCAGGAAGTCCAGTTGCGGTACCGACGGGAACTTGGACTGCTCACCGAAGCCACCATGAAAAGGATCGCCAATGGTAAAACTGGTTTCGACAATCTTGCTGACATAGGCCTTTACCTGACCAGAATTCAAAACAGGCTTGCCCGGACCCTTGCCCTGGTTCACAGCCTGTCTTGCCAGCTTCACCAGGCTCGCTGAATCCTGGTGCCAGAGTTTCTGCAATTTAACCAATACCTGCTGAAATTCTTTCCGTGGCATGTAGAGCACGGCGTATAACGGATAACCCTCGGGCGTCAGAAACACATTCAACGGCCAGCCCGCCACACCCAGGGTCTGCTCGGCAAATTCGATCAAATGCGAGTCCAGCGCCGGTTCCAGTTCACGATCAACCTTGACGGGAATAAAATGCTCATTTAGAAAACGGGCGATCTCCGGATTGCGATAACTCTCCCGCTGCATCACATGGCACCAGTGACAGGAAAAGTAACCGATAGACAGGTAAACAAGCTTGTTTTGCTTACGCGCCAGTTTAATGACAGCAGGCCTCCAGTCCTGCCATTTCACGGGATCGCTGGCATGCAGCGCAAGATAAGGTGAGGCGTGATTGGCGAGCTGGTTTTCAAGCCGGGGTTCCGCGTTGGTCACGGGCATCCAGGCGGATGCCGTCAGGACGCTGAAAAGCAGAAAACGTTGCAGATGCCGTTTCATCAGTTGCTTGGACGGGCATCTACCGCTTTTTGTTCCCCTGGGTATCGCGGCTGGATTCAAACGGGGAGTCGAGTTCCTTCAAGGCTGCGTCCATTTCTGCTTCCATTTCCGCATCCGTCATTTCTTCACTGTCATTGTCTTTTTCGCGTGGTTTCACGCGTCTGGATATAAATAAACCGATTTCGAACAATATCAGCAAGGGTATCGCCAGCATGGTTTGAGACAAGGGATCCGGTGGTGTCAGCAGCATGGCCACCACAAAGGTCCATAACACGACGTAGGGCCGTTTTTTCCCGAGTGTATGCGGGTTAATGACGCCCAGACGAGTCAACAGCACCAGCGCCACCGGTAATTCAAATGCCACACCAAAGGCAAAAAACAAGGTAAACACAAAATCCTGATAGGCCTTGATGTCCGGCATGAACTGCACGCCTTCTGGTGTGACCCTGGAGAGAAAACCGAACACCAGAGGAAACACAACAAAGTAGGCGAATGCCATACCGGTATAAAACAACAAGCTGCTCGACACCAATAGCGGTAACACCATTCTCTGCTCGTGTTTGTACAGTCCCGGCGCCACGAACGCCCAGATCTGGTACAGCACAAACGGGATAGTGATGATAATAGCAAAAAATAATGCGAGCTTGATCGGCGTCAAAAATGCCTGCAGCGGATGGGTCACAATCATATCGCTACCTTCCGGCAACGATGCCAGCAGGGGTGCCGCCAGCTGTTGATATAACTGTTCGGAAAAAATCGCCAGCGGTACAAACGCAATGAGTATGGCGATGACAGCATAGAGCAGGCGATTGCGCAGCTCCAGCAAATGGCTGATTAGCGAGCCTTCTGAATTTTTGGGATTGTCGACGTCCGCCATGTTCTGATTTGATCAGGTTTTGCGTTTGCGGGATTTCTTTTTTGCCGCTTTCTTGTTTTCGGGTTTTTTCGCGGGCTTTTTCTTCACCGCCCTCTTCTTGCCTGCGGTTTTCTTTTTTGCCGGGGATTTCTTCTTCCTTGCCAAAGCAACCGACGCAGGCGAACTGATTCCTTTTACCTCTTGATTAATATTGCCCGCCAGACCGTCAACTTGCTGGTAAATGCTGTTTGAAGACTCTTCAATCAGGGTGCGTGCCTTGCTAAGTTCATCTTTCAGGCGCCGAAAATCGGCTAGATCGCCACTTTCGATCTCGCGATCAATATCCTGTTTAACATCGGAAATAAAAGCGCGTAGCTTACCGACCCATCGACCCGCCGTGCGCGCCGCCTCGGGCAAGCGCTTGGGACCCAACACCACCAGCGCCAGAATGCCAATGAGCGCCAGCTCCAAGAATCCGATATCGAACATGTAACGGATTTAGCAAGACAGGCAAGTCTAGGACTTGCCCTTGTCTTCCACTTTATCTTCCACCTTGGCCTTCGCGTCGATCACGCGGCCGCTGTCGCTCTGGTCCTCGACCTTCTTCTTATCACCATCCTTCCCCTCTTTCATCGCGCCCTTGAAATTCTTGATGGCGCCGCCGACATCACCACCCAGATTACGCAGTTTCTTGGTGCCAAAGATCAAAAGCACAATCACCAGCACGATTACCAATTGCCAAATTCCAATACCACCCATGTTCCTTACTCCAACAAATAATTTGAAAACCGCGAAAATCACACTTCCCGCGTATAAGCGTCACCTTGATCAGTGGTGGCGCTGTGCCTTTTCTTCAAGTCCGGAAGTGCCAAAACGGCGCATCAGTTCCTCAAGCACCTGATCCGGATGCAGCCCCCGGTCAATCAACATCACCAGGGTATGAAACCATAAATCGGCAGTTTCATGGATTATCTGGTCGCTATCGCCAGATTTGGCGGCAATAATGGTCTCGTTGGCCTCCTCGCCAATTTTCTTTAAAATGGCGTCCAGGCCCTTGTCGTACAGCCCGGCAACATAAGACGACGCAGGATCGGCTTTGCGCCTGTCCTCGAGCACCACTGCCAATTTTGTAAGAATATCAGACATTTGAATCTTTCCGCGTTCGCCGCTGTCAGCGCTTGCCGTAAATCTCCTCTTCCGGTTTTAATACGGGGTCCACCGTTACCCAGTGCTTCCCCTGTAACTGCTGATAAAAACAGTTATGGCGACCGGTGTGACAGGATATGCCACCGTGCTGTTCCACCTGCAGCAGGATAACGTCATTGTCGCAGTCAAGGCGAATTTCTTTCACCTCCTGCCCGTGACCAGACACTTCGCCCTTTTCCCACAGCGTCTGGCGCGAACGCGACCAGTAGAACGCACGGCCCTTGCTGGCCGTCTTGGCCAGGGCCTCGCGATTCATCCAGGCCACCATCAGCACCTTGCCCGATCCCGCTTCCTGCGCAATTGCCGGCACCAGACCCTGATCATTCCATTTGATGTTGTCTAACCAGTCGCTCATAAACCTTTCTCTGTTCTTTCCTGTTCCAGCCTGACCTCGACTCCTTTTTGCTGCATGAAGCGCTTGGCCTCACCCACCGTGTATTCGCCAAAGTGAAAAATGCTGGCCGCCAGCACGGCATCCGCATGACCCTGCTTCACTCCTGCCACCAGATGTTCAAGACACCCCACACCGCCAGAGGCGATAACCGGAATACTGACGGCCTCGCAAATCGCCCGGGTAAGCGCAAGATCAAAACCGTCACGCGTGCCGTCACGATCCATACTAGTGAGCAGTATCTCGCCAGCACCATAGTCGGTCATTTTTCTGGCCCACTCAATAGCATCAAGCCCGGTCGATTTTCTTCCACCGTGAGTAAAAATTTCCCAGCGCGGATTGTCTCCATCAGACACCTGTTTGGCATCTATGGCAACCACAATACATTGGGACCCAAAATGTTCCGCCGCCTCTCTGACAAACTCCGGATTGAACACGGCGGCGGTGTTGATCGCGACCTTATCGGCGCCCGCGTTGAGCATGCGACGCACATCGTCTACGGTGCGAATACCCCCGCCCACCGTTAGCGGGATAAAGACCTGACTGGCCACGTCTTCAACCACGTGTACGATGGTCTCGCGATCATCTGAACTGGCAGTGATATCGAGAAACGTTATTTCGTCCGCGCCCTGTTCGTCATATCGCCGCGCAACCTCAACCGGATCACCGGCGTCACGGATATCCACAAATTGTACGCCTTTAACGACACGGCCGTTGTCAACGTCAAGACAGGGAATAATGCGTTTTGCCAAAGACATGATTGGATTTCCGGGTGTGCAGGGTAGTCAGGTACCCGTGTTGTTGCCACGGGCTAGAAACTGTCGGCCAGCTTCTGCGCCTCGGCAAAATCGAGCGTACCCTCATAGATGGCACGGCCGGTGATCGCCCCTATGATGCCTTCGTCGGCCACCTCGCATAAGCCGCGAATGTCATCCAGATTAGTAATACCGCCAGAAGCAATGACCGGAATGGCAATAGACTGCGCCAGCTTCACCGTGGCATCGATGTTTACCCCATTCATCATGCCATCGCGCCCGATGTCAGTATAGATAATGGCCTCAACACCGTCGTCCTGAAAGTGCTTGGCCATATCAATTACATCGTGCCCGGAGAGCTTGGACCAGCCGTCAATGGCAACTTTTCCATCTTTGGCATCAAGCCCGACAATGATATGGCCTGGATACTCGGCACAAATATCACCAACAAAATGCGGTGTGTTAACTGCCTTGGTACCAATGATCACATATTTTACACCGGCATCGAGATAGGTCTCTATCGTTTCTTCATCACGTATACCACCACCCACCTCGACCGGAAGATCGGGATAGGTATGGGTAATCTCTTCGATAACACTGGCGTTCACGGGTTTACCTTCAAACGCCCCATTGAGGTCCACCAGATGCAGGCGACGGGCACCGGCTTCAAACCAGCGCCCGGCCATGGCCACCGGGTTATCCGAAAAAACGGTTTCCTCGTCCATGCGCCCCTGACGCAGGCGCACACACTTTCCGTCTTTGAGATCAATTGCAGGAATAATCAACATAACCGATTCTGGTTTAAACGCTGCCGTCCCAGTTTACAAAATTTTCCAGCAGCTTTAAGCCGGCGTGCTGGCTTTTTTCGGGATGAAATTGCACTGCAAAAATATTCTCATGGGCAGCAGCCGAGGTAAACCGTACCTGATATTGCGTAATAGCTGAAACATAGGCCCGGTCTGATGTGTCAGCATAATAACTATGCACAAAATAAAAGCGGCTGTCCTGGGCAATACCCTGCCATAATGGATGGTCACCAACCTGATGCACCTGGTTCCAGCCCATGTGTGGTACCTTCAGTTTCGCACCTGTATCGGCATCCACCATATTGTCCGGAAACCGCGGCACGGACCCGGGAAGAATACCCAGGCAACGGGTACCGCCGCCCTCTTCACTGGTTTCATACAGTGCCTGCAAACCCAGACAAATTCCGAGGAAGGGTTTTTTGCGCACGATATTCTCCAGCACGTCGAACATGCCATTTCTTTGCAGTGCAGAAATGCAACCGGTGATCGCACCCTGGCCCGGAAACACGACGCGGTCAGCACTTTTTACGCCGTCGGCATCGGTTACCAGCTTCACTCTGGCCTTGGGGGCAACGTGTTCAATGGCTTTACACACGGAGCGCAGGTTACCCATACCATAGTCAATTACTGCAACCCGGTTCATGTCTTATTTTCGCCTAGAGTGCTGAAATTATCTGGTGTTGAAATTATTTCCGATATAGCAGGATTCTCTTCACCTTCGCAATGAGGGTACGGTAATCAAAGACTGCCTTTGGTTGAGGGCACGATTTCACCCAAACGTGTATCGGATTCCAGCGCCATACGCATCGCGCGGCCAAAAGCCTTGAAGATGGTCTCAGCGATGTGGTGGGCGTTATTGCCACGCAGGTTATCAATATGCAGCGTCGTCAATGCGTGGTTAGTGAATCCCTGGAAGAATTCCATGAGCAAATCAACATCAAAATCACCGATGCGTGCACGCGGATAACTCACATGATATTCAAGTCCGGGGCGACCGGAAAAATCGATGACAACACGGCTCAGCGCCTCATCCAGCGGCACATAGGCGTGGCCATAACGACGAATACCTTTTTTATCGCCCACCGCCCTGGCCAGCGCCTGGCCAAGGGTAATTCCCACGTCTTCCACCGTGTGGTGCGCGTCAATATGCAAATCACCACTGGCCTTGACCTCGATATCAATCATGCCGTGACGGGCCACCTGATCCAGCATGTGTTCGAGAAAGGGAATGCCGATATCAAGTTTGGCCTCACCGGACCCGTCCAGATTCACGCTGACCGTGATCCGGGTCTCTTTGGTATCTCGATTTACGCGTGCGGTTCTTGCGCTCATTATAGTGGCCCGATGCCTTGAATACTTTTAAAGACGGGCAAGTTTATCAGATATGCTTGCGAATCCCGAACGCCCGGGAAGGCTTGATTCACCCAGACTTTGCCGTGACACACGACTACAAGGGATTTAATCAGCGTTCCTCTGGAGAACCCGCGTCAACGCTGTCAGAAAAGCGTCGTTCTCTTCCGCTGTGCCGATGGTGACACGCAGACATCGCTTTAATGCGGGGTCAGCTTTGTCCAGATTCCTGATGAGTACACCGCGCTGGCGCAGTCCATTGAACACGGCGTCGGCCGGCCGTTCCTTGACACGAAACAAAATGAAATTGGCGCGACTGGGCCAGACCTCGACCCCGTCCAGTCGCGCCAATTCTTCGTACAGTAAATCGCGTGCCTTGCACAGCTTGGCCGTTTGTTGCTGCAGAAATTCAATATTGACCAGGGCAAACTCGGCACTCGCCTGCGTCAGGCTGTTGATATTGTAGGGCAGTCGTACCTTGTCAAATTCCGCTAACCACTCCTTGTCACCCACCAACAGCCCCAGACGCAATCCTGCCAATCCCAGCTTGGACACTGTTCGCATGACAAGGATGTTGTCGTATTCTGCCAGGCGGGCCATGAAACTGTGGCCGGCAAATGCATGGTAGGCCTCGTCAATCACCACAAGGCCGCTGGTGGCGTTTAATATTGATTCGATATCGTTGCCTGAAAACAGGTTTCCGGTGGGGTTATTCGGGTAAGCCAGGAAAATCACTGCCGGCTGATGCTGCGCGATTGCGGCCAGCATGGCATCCACATCCAGTGAAAAATCTTTTTCTTTGAGCGGCACCGCAATGAATTCCAGACCGGTTAACCGCGCGGTCATGTCGTACATGACAAAAGTCGGCGTCGGCGCCATGACCTTTGCACCCGGTCGGGCCAACGCCATCATAACAATCTGGATCAACTCATCGGAACCATTTCCCAGCATCATTTCCAACTCGTGGGGCACGCCCATGGCCTGACGCAGGGCCGGTTTAAGTGAGTTTGCCTGCGGATCGGGATAACGATTGATGGAAACCTGTTGCAGCCTCCGGGCCCAATCACGTTTTAGCGCTTCCGGCCAGGGATAGGGATTCTCCATGGCATCGAGCTTGATCAGATCACCGGGATCGGCCACACCATAGGCCTTGAGAGTAAGAATCTCCGGCCGCACCAGGGACTCCACCCTCTTTCGAATATCAGTTGTCATAAGACATAAAAACTCATCGCAAACCACCGCGAAGATACATCATATTCATTCTTTGCGTTTTAGCGTCAGGAATTATTTTTAATACGGTACTCCGCCGAACGTGCATGTGCGGTCAGACCCTCGCCATGGGCCAGTATGGATGCGGTGCGACCAAGGACATCCGCCCCTTTTTCGGAGCACATGATCAAGCTTGATCGTTTCTGAAAATCATACACACCCAATGGCGAGCTGAAACGCGCGGTGCCCGAGGTCGGCAGCACGTGATTAGGTCCGGCACAGTAATCACCAATCGCTTCAGCCGTATATCGACCCATGAAGATGGCGCCGGCGTGACGAATGCGCGCCGCCATCGCTTTGGGATCGGCGACTGACAATTCGAGGTGCTCCGGCGCTATTTTGTTGACCAGCGCCACCGCCTCGGTTTCGTCCTTCACGGTAATCAAGGCACCGCGATCGTTGAGGGATTTGACAATGATTTCCTTGCGCGGCAGGTCTTCAATGAGCGATTGCATTGCCGCCCTGACCTTGGGTGCAAATTCGCTATCAGTGCTAATAAGGATGGATTGCGCCAGTTCATCATGTTCAGCCTGTGAAAGCAGATCCATGGCCACCCACTCGACGTCGGTACCACCATCGCAGACGACGACAATTTCTGACGGTCCGGCGATCATATCGATATCCACGCGGCCGAATACGAGACGTTTGGCAGTGGTAACATAAATATTGCCCGGACCAACAATCTTGTCCACCCTGGGAATGGTTTCTGTGCCGTATGCCAGTGCCGCGATTGCTTGCGCACCGCCGATTGCGAACACACGATCAACACCGGCGATTGCCGCAGCGGCCAACACCATGTCACCCACTTCACCCTTCGGTGTCGGTACGACCATGATCAGCTCTTTAACACCGGCCACCTTGGCGGGAATGGCATTCATCAGCACCGATGACGGATAGGCCGCCTTGCCGCCCGGGACATAGAGACCGACACGATCCAGTGCCGTTACTTGCTGACCCAGCACGGTGCCATCGTCTTCAGTGTACTGCCAGGATTCTGCTTTCTGGTGCTGGTGATAAACGCGCACACGATCGGCGGCCGTAACCAGCGCAACGCGCTGATCCTCCGGCAAGGATATTTTTGCGTCGGCGAGCCGCGATGATGTTATTTCCAGTGCTGGGACACTGTCTGCGTCAAAATCGTCAAAACGAGACGTGTACTCAAGTAACGCGGCATCCCCGCGTTGGCGAACCGCCTCAATAATTTCTCGCACAATTTTTTCGGCTTTCGGGTCACTCAAATTGTCGCGATCAAGCAAGGCATCGACAGTGGTCTGAAAATCGCGGTCGGCCGAATCAAGCTCGCGAATGGTGAGTCTCATGCGGCCTGGTCCACTGCTGAGCGCAACCCCGCCACCAGCTCCTTTACCTGGGCCGACTTCATTTTCATCGCTGCCTTGTTGGCCACCAGGCGCGAGCTGATATCGGCAATGTGTTCCACCTCAACCAGACCGTTGGCCTTAAGAGTGGCACCGGTACTCACCAGATCAACGATGCGATCCGACAGACCTGCCAGCGGTGCCAGCTCCATGGAGCCGTACAACTTAATGATATCGGTCTGGATGCCTTTGGCCGCAAAGTGGCGCCGGGTGATGTTGACGTATTTGGTAGCAATACGCAGCCGTGTCCATTTTTGCGGGTCATCCTGAGCGGCCAGATTTTTTGGCTCTGCCACTGCCAGGTGACAACGGGCAATACCCAGATCCAGTAATTCGTACAGGTCGGCGCCATCGCTTTCCATCAGCACATCCTTGCCGGCAACGCCGAGATCGGTGGCCCCGAACTGCACGTAGGTAGGAACATCGGCGGCACGAATAATTACCAGCTTCACATCGGGCCGGTTGGTATTCAGTATCAACTTGCGACTGTTGATGTCATCAGCCAGAGTCACCCCGGCACGCTCCAGCAGTGGCAGGGTCTCTTCCAGAATACGGCCTTTGGACAGGGCAATGGTCAGGGATTTGCTCATATCAGATAATTTGGGCGATCAGTTCAGGCGGTTGGTTCAACCACTCATTAAATTGGCCACAACAATCAGGCGGTTTGACGTTCCTGGTGTTTCTTCAGGCTAATGTTGGTCACACGACGTATACGCGCACCGAGTTGTGCCAGTTTTTCCTCGATACATTCATAACCACGATCGATGTGATAAATACGATCAACAATAGTGTCATTTTCTGCCACCAGGCCGGCCAGGGCCAGACTGGCGGAAGCACGCAAATCGGTTGCCATCACCGGTGCGCCATGCAGTCGCTTGACTCCCTTGACTATCGCCGTGTTGCCCTCCAGCTTAATGTCGGCACCCATGCGCTGTAGTTCCTGTACGTGCATGAAACGATTTTCGAAAACCGTTTCGGTGACGATACCTGTACCCTCGGCAATGGCATTGAGCACAACAAATTGTGCCTGCATGTCGGTGGGAAATGCCGGATACGGTGCGGTGCGAATCTGTACTGCCTTGGGACGCTTGCCCTGCATATCAATAATGATGTCGCTGCCATCTAACTCGATTTGCGCACCGGCATCCTTCAGCTTTTCCAGCACGGACTCCACCACCAGCGGATTGGTCTTGCGCACACAAATCTTGCCGCCAGTAATAACGCAAGCAACAAGATAGGTGCCAGTCTCGATTCGGTCCGGTATTACGGTGTGCTCGGCTGCGTGTAATTTTTCTACACCTTCAATGGTGATGGTATCACTGCCAGCACCACTAACCCGGGCACCCATGGCATTGAGACAATTGGCCAGATCCACTACTTCCGGTTCACGCGCGGCATTCTCGATTACGGTTTCACCATCGGCCAGCGTTGCTGCCATCATCAGGTTCTCAGTGCCGGTGACAGACACCATGTCCATGAAAATTCGCGCGCCCTTCAGGCGCCCGGCGCGAGCCTTGATAAAACCTTCATCGATGCTGATTTCAGCACCCATTTCTCGCAGACCCTTGATGTGCAGGTTGACCGGACGCGAACCAATGGCGCAGCCACCGGGCAGGGAGACTTCCGCCTCGCCAAAACGAGCCAGCAAGGGACCCAGTACCAGTATTGACGCGCGCATGGTTTTCACCAATTCATAGGGGGCGATCACGGAATTGACCTGACTGGCATCGGCCTCAATACCCATTTTATCATCCACTACCAGGCGCACGCCTATCATGCCGAGCAAACTCATGGTGGTAGTAATGTCCTGCAGATGAGGCACATTGCTGATGTGCAGCGGTTCGCTGCTTAGTAATGATGCCACCAGCACGGGCAAGGCCGCGTTCTTGGCACCGGAAATGCGCACTTCTCCCTGCAAGGGGACGCCGCCACTAACAATCAATTTATCCATATCTAACCTGGGAATTACCTGAATCCGGGGCGCACGCGGCAAATTTAGCCGCCGATTATAACGCCGTAATAACCGTACGGTATTCGCTGTCTCCCAAAAAAACAAGGCTGCCTAATGGCAGCCTTGCGGGTTCTCAATTATTAGCCTGATTTTTCAGTTAACCGCGTCCACCAATTTCTGCAATTCACCTTTCTGGTGGAGCTCAATCATGATGTCGCATCCACCAACAAACTTGCCGGCGATGTAGAGTTGCGGGATGGTCGGCCAGTTGGAGTATTCTTTAATACCATGGCGCACATTGTCGTCGGCGAGCACATCAAAAGAACCGAACTCGGCACCGCAGGCCTGTAATAGCTGCACCGCCTGACCGGAGAATCCGCACTGGGGAAACTGGGGCGTGCCTTTCATGAAGAGCATTATCTTGCTGCTCTTTACCTGATCATCAATCTGCTGTTGAACACTCATTTCGCTACCTCGTTAAGTACTTGCCGGTCACGCGTTATCCCTATCGGTCACCGTCAATTTTTTAAACCCGCCCAGATTACTGCTGCTCGTATTGCTCGCGCGTCAGGGTGCGCATGGAAAGTGCATGAATCGCTTCTTCCATGTTGTCGCCCAGGGCCTGAAACACCATCTGGTGCTGCTCCACCATGGATTTGCCATCAAAGGCATCACAGACAACAACGGCCTCGAAGTGGCGACCGTCACCGACAACGCTGGCGCTGGCACCTGTCAGCCCTTGTTCGATGAGCGTCTTTATTCTTTCCGGATCCATGACATGCCTATATCGGGCCTTTCAAATCGAATTCAAGCACAGCATACGGCAGACCAGTGCGCGACGAAAGAAATGCGGGCTAACAATCAATTGCGCAGCCGATAACCGCGACTCAATATTACCAGCGTCAGAGTCGCCAATAGCCCTGCCGACAGTAGTAGCACTGCCAGACTAGTGAGTGGAGAGACATCCGAAACGCCGAAGAACCCGTAACGAAAACCGTCAATCATGTAGAAAAACGGGTTAAAGCGAGACAATTGCTGCCACACCACCGGTAACGAATTGATAGAATAGAAAACGCCGCTGAGAAAAGACAGGGGCAAAATAATGAAATTTTGTGCTCCCGCAAGCTGGTCAAATTTTTCTGCCCAGATCCCGGCAATAACGCCGAAGGTGGACAGTACCATCGCACTCAAAAAGGCGAATACCAGCAGCAGCCACACGTTGTGTAATGGCAAATCAGCAAAGAACGCGCCGATCATCAACACACCCAGCGCCACCACAAATCCACGCACAACTCCTGCCAGCATAAACGCCATATAGAACTCCAAATAGGACAACGGCGCCACCAACAAAAATACAATATTGCCGGTCACCTTCGACTGGATAATGCTGGAGGAGCTATTGGCAAAGGCGTTCTGGATCAGGGACATCATCATCAGCCCCGGAATTAAAAAAGCGGTGTAACTCACACCTTCAAACACCTGCATGCGACCCTCCAGCACCTGTGCGAACACCAGCAGATACAAAAGTGATGTCACAATGGGTGCGCCCAGTGTCTGCAGCCACACCTTGCTGAAACGCAACAGCTCTTTAACAAAAAGTGTGTAAAAGCCGCGCAGATTCATTTGCGCGCCTCGGTGATCAGCTCGACGAAGACGTCTTCCAGATCCGCTTCCTCGGTATGCAGGTCCGTCACCACGATACCGCTGTCGCGCAACTCATCCAGAATCTGCACTACCGACTCCGACGCACGATCGATTTCCAGTTCTATGCGGTTTCCGTGCTGATGTCGCACGCGGACAGCCAGGGCATCAGGCAGCTGACCAACTGGTTCCGCCGTCGTGATATAGACACACATACGTTTGCCAATGCCCCGTGCCAGTAAATCTTGCTTGCTGTCCAGAGCGATGAGCTTGCCATGATTGAGAATAGCGATACGGTCACAAAGTGATTCCGCCTCTTCGAGGTAGTGCGTCGTCAACACAATGGTGCTTCCCTGTCCGTGCAATTGTCTAATAAATGTCCACAACGACTGTCGCAGCTCGACATCGACCCCCGCCGTGGGTTCATCCAGCACCACGACCTCGGGTTTATGCACCAATGCCTGCGCCACCAGCACGCGGCGCTTCATGCCCCCGGACAGGGAACGCATATTGGCATCTGCCTTGTCGCCCAGTTTCAGCCCATCGATCAGCTGGTCTACCCAAGCCCAGGAGGACTTACCCAGACCGAAGTAACCGGCCTGTATGCGCAGGACCTCACGCACAGTAAAAAAGGGATCAAACACCAGCTCCTGTGGCACCACTCCCAGATGTTGCCGCGATTGCCGATAGTCACGCACGACGTCGTGGCCAAGAACAGTAATCGTACCGCTATCTGCACGCGTGAGCCCGGAAATGATGTTAATGAGAGTGGACTTGCCCGCCCCGTTGGGACCAAGTAATCCAAAGAATTCGCCACGATCGACCTCGAAATCAACGCCGGCAAGGGCCTGTACATCGCCGAATCGTTTCTTCACGCCGGCAATGGAGATAGCCGCTGTCACGGAATTGCGCCTCAGTTAATTAACAATTGGGCAAGACCATTAACGCGAATAAAGTCTTCAACCTGAACCGGGATATTGATGAACCTGAGTTCGCCACCTAGCGCACGGACATCACCAACCCACTGCAACAACAGCGCCAGCCCGGCACTATCGGAATGTGAAACACCCGAGAGGTCAACAACAATTGGTATTTCCTCTGAGACTGCCCAGATCTTTATTAGCGCGGCCAACGCCGGCACGGTTGCAAAGGTCAAGGCACCCTTCACCTGCAACGGGCCTCCGTTACCCTCGATGGTCGCCGCCTGACTTTGTCTAGCCATTGCTGTTTCCTGTTTGTGCATTTCTCACGGCATCCCTGATCGCTTTGGCATTTTGAGCAGTGAGATTCTTAATTAAGGCGTCGAGACCCTCACGCTGAATGCGTGTGGCATAGACCTTGCGATAATTTGCCACCAGGCTGACGCCCTCGATAGTCAGATCAAATATCTTCCAGCCAGGATGCCGATTATAGAAAGTATAATATAGGGCGATATTGGGCTCGCCGGTTTTCTGCTTGATTTCTGTTTTCACTACGGTGATTTTGTCATCCGGCTTGCCGGTATAAGGCAGCTGCACAATTTCCTGGTCCGTATATTTCAACAGTGCCGTGGCATAAGTTCTTACCAGCAGCTTGCGAAATTCTGTTGTAAAGACCGAACGCTGCGCCTCACTGGCGCGACGCCAGTGTATACCCAGAACCCACTGTGACATTTTGCGAAAATCAAAATGGGGCAGAATTTTCTCGTCCACCATATCGTATAGACGGTTCTTGTCTGCTGTGTAATACGGCTTCCTGGTCTTGAGTAGATTCAATATTTCGGCAGTGGTGAAACGCACCAGCTCATCGGGTGTGGCCTCTGCCTGCACCGCTGGCGTCAGACCGATCATGGCGGCAACCGCAACTGTATGGACCCATTTCAACAACATGCCTATAACCTCTCTGCTTTAATTCACCATCAATTTGATTGGCCGGTTCCGGACCCTTCCGTCATTTTGACCATGAATTGCCCGATCAGGTTCTCCAGCACCAGTGCCGACTGCGTCAACTGGATTTCATCGCCATGGCGCAGGTATTCTTCACTGCCGCCCGGCTCAATACCAATGTATTGCTCGCCCAACAGGCCCGAGGTCAGGATAGAGGCACTGGCGTCGCTTGGTATATTTTTGTAACGGCCATCGATCGATAGGGTCACCAGCGCCCGATAGCTATCGTGATCGAAATTAATCTCTGCCACCCTGCCGATGCGCACACCAGCAATAGTGATGGGCGACTTCACCTTGAGTCCACCAATATTGTTGAAGCGGGCCTTCAGTTGATAAGGATCAGAAACCTCCGTGCTGCCGACATCGCCTACCTGAAACGCCAGCATGGCAAGGGCCGCCAGACCCGAGGCAATAAATATTCCAACCCACAACTCAAGCATGCTTTTCTTTTGCATATTACGCGCCTCCCAAGGTTAGTGAGGTAATAATAAAATCCAGCGTCAGTACAGCGAGGGAGGAATACACAACCGTGTGATTGGTCGCACGACTCACCCCTTCTGATGTCGGCACTGCATCATAACCTTCAAAAACAGCGATCCAGCTTATGGTAAATCCAAACACCACACTCTTGGTCAATCCATTCAGAATATCATCATAGAAATCGACACCATTCTGCATTTGCGACCAGAAGGCGCCGCTATCCAGCCCCATCAGACCGACTCCCACCAGATGGCCGCCCAACACCCCGACGGCGCTGAACATGGTTGTCAGCAGGGGCAGGGCGATAATGCCGGCAAAGAATCGCGGTGCCATAACCCGATTGATCGGGTTCACTGCCATCATTTCCATACCGGCAAGTTGCTCTGTCGCCTTCATCAAGCCGATTTCCGCCGTTAACGCCGACCCGGCCCGGCCGGCAAACAACAGGGCAGTCACCACCGGACCCAGCTCACGAACCAGCGACAATGCCACCAGCAGACCGAGGCTGTCCTCGGCGCCAAAATTGACCAAAGTGTTGTATCCCTGCAACGCCAACACCATGCCAACGAACAGACCGGATACCAGTATTATAAGCAGTGTTAGCACACCAACATTGAACACTTGCTGAACGATCAGCGAGAAACGAGGTACCAGATACCAGGTCCCCAGCAGGATTTCATAGAGAAAAACGGTGGCACGTCCCAGCCGGCGCAGCATGGCAAGCGTCATACGACCGATGCGCCGCAATCTGTCGACAGTGACTACTGACAGAAACCAATCGGTGAGCTTGCCTTTCAGCAGTACCACCCGTTTGCCTGCGAGCCTATTCATTTTCTGCCACTTGTCCGTTGACCGATTGATTGACGTCAAGCGCGAGCAGATCCTGAACATAATCCGGTGCCGGATACTGGTACGGCACTGGCCCATCGGGTAAACCTTGCATAAACTGGCGAACATGTTCGGAACCGGACTGCAGTACCTCTGCCGGTGAACCCTCTCCTATGATTCGCCCTTCGCCCACCAGGTAAGCGTAATCCGAAATGGCGCAGGTATCGGCAACGTCGTGGGATACGACGATGGATGTAATACCCAGCACCTGGTTGAGTTCCTTGATGAGCTTGGCAATCACTCCCTTGGAGATGGGATCCAGCCCGGTAAACGGTTCGTCGTACATTATCATCATCGGTTCGAGAGCGATGGCGCGCGCCAGGGCGGCACGCCGCGCCATACCACCGGAAAGCTCCGACGGCATCAAGTCCCAGGCACCACGCAATCCCACCCGTTCCAGCTTCATCAGCACGACTTTGCGCAGTAATGATTCCGGTAACTGTGTATGCTCCCGAATCGGGAACGCCACGTTCTCGAACACAGATAAATCGGTTAGCAGCGCACCGGACTGGAACAACATGCCCATGCGCTTGCGCAAAGCGAAGAGTTCCTTTTTGCTCAAGTCGGGGACCGACATGCCATCGACCATCAGACTTCCGGAATCGGGTTTGATGCGACCGCCAATGAGGTTCAGCAAGGTGGTCTTGCCGCAACCACTGCCTCCCATGATAGCGACCACCTTGCCCCGGGGAATGGTCAGGGACAGATGGTCGATAATGAGTCTGTCGCCGTAACTGAAGCTGACATCCCGAATCTCAACAACGGCGTTGCTGCTTGTCTCCAACGGCGGTTCCTTTGCGTTTATTTTTACCGATCCTGACTGGATCAATGTAACACGGAATCTCCTGAGCGCGCGCCATAGTCCACACACGAAAACACGCCCAAACACAGAATCGATGCGCCATCATAATCAGACCGGTTAGACACCGAGCATTTCAGCAATAATGCGTGCCTGACTCGCGGCCGCGGACGTTTTCAAAAACAACCCGGTCAAACCGTAACTTTGCTGCATCCATTCCTCCAGGGCTTCAATTATATGTCTATGAGCCCTGGGAGTTTCCTCATCACTTAGCACAAGCATTAATGCTCCACCAGTGGTGGGCTCATCATCACATTCAGGATGCCAGCACAAACCAATATTGTTATCGGCCATTAATCGTATCAGCTGTTCCGAAGCTCCGGATTCGTGCTCAAAGTCGATACAAAGAGGACCGTGCTCCTGCAACAGCTTGACCTTGGCCGGTAATCGAGCCACCCCCTGACTTGTGGCCTCGCCTAACGGCAAATAGAAACCACCGAGCCGCGAATACAGGGATGAAATTCCGTTGAGAAACGCCTGCAACAATTCAGTACCCGTATCTTCCAGACAGGTTTCGGGTATCTCGACAACAAAGCGAAACGATTCGTCACAGTCCTCCAACAATTCCGATAGCGCATCCTCATCATACGTCTGGAAGTGGTCGGCTGGCACAAGCACCGAGCGATGGTCGTTACTGTAGTAAGCGAAACGCCAGTCATCGGGCAAGTCGTCCGGATAGTAGTCGACCACCCAATCATTGTGGTCCCAACCTGTCGTGCCAACCATCAATTCTTTTGTCATTGCCTCACGTTACCTGTCAATTCCAAGCTACCGGATACTGTACTGACGGGTCAGAGCCGATGCAATGCTGAAGTAATTTCTGTCCGCTTTCGCTATACTCAATCGCTATCCAAAACTACCGGTTGTTGCACATTTACTATGACGGAAACGTCTTTCCAGAAGCTGGGCAAGAACGTTATCGCCCTCGAGGCCGAGGCAGTCGCTGCCCTTTCCGATCGCATTAATTCAGAGTTTGTTCGCGCCTGCGAAACCATACTCAATTGTACCGGTCGTGTCGTGGTCGTGGGCATGGGCAAGTCAGGCCACATCGGCGGCAAGATCGCCGCCACCCTGGCCAGTACCGGCACCCCGGCATTCTTTGTTCATCCCGGTGAGGCCAGCCACGGCGATCTTGGAATGATTACCCCGGATGATATCGTATTGGCGATCTCCAACTCGGGCTCGACAACGGAAATCCTGACCATCCTGCCAATGATCAAGCGCATGGGAGTAAAACTCATATCCATGACAGGCAATATCTCATCAGAACTCGCTCGCCAGTCTGACGTCGTGTTGGATATCAGTGTCGCCAAAGAGGCCTGCCCACTCAATCTGACACCGACCTCAAGCACCACCGCCACCCTGGCCATGGGAGATGCGTTGGCGGTAGCCCTGCTGAAATCCCGTAACTTTACGGAAGAGGATTTTGCGCGCTCACACCCCGGTGGCCAACTTGGACGACGACTGCTGCTCTATGTAAAAGATATTATGCACAGCGGCGACCAGCTGCCCATCGTCAATGAAGATGTATCGCTGAAGGATGCCCTGCTGGAAATGTCGAGCAAATCACTGGGGATGACGGCGATTGTGGATAAAGGCAATCGCCTCAAGGGAATCTATACCGACGGCGATTTACGACGCACGCTTGAACAGGGCGTGGATGTCTACAGTGCGGGAATTAAAGATGTCATGACCTCGAATCCCGTCACAATCAGTGCCGATATACTGGCGGCGGAAGCGGTACAGCTAATGCAAACAAAAAAAATAAATGGTCTGTTCGCTGTGGATGACAGTGGTCGCGTACTGGGCGCTCTCAACATGCATGACCTGTTGAGAGCAGGAATTATCTGATGTCAGATAACCACTCGCGCCCGATCGTGCCTGCCAACCTGGCACCCATGTTTGAAATCGATGAAGCCGTCATCATACGCGCACAGAAGATCAAACTTGCCATTTTTGATGTCGATGGAGTTCTCACCACTGGTGCGTTATTTCTGGGTGATGACGGACAGGAATACAAGGCCTTTAATTCGCGCGACGGGCTCGGTATGAAAATGCTGGCGGCCAATGGTGTCGATACGGCCATCATTACCGGCCGTATGTCCAGAGTTGTCGAGCATCGGGCCAACGACATCAAGATCAGGCATCTTTACCAGGGCGCTCTGGAAAAACTGCCGGTATATGAAAAGCTGATCATGGATCTCGGTCTGCAGCACGATGAGGTGGCCTTCGTCGGCGATGACATTGTTGATCTTCCGATTATGCTACGCGTCGGCCTGTCGGTGGCGGTGGCCGATGGCCACCCCCTGGTCAAGGAGCACTCACACTGGATTACCCCCAGCAACGGTGGTTGTGGCGCCGCACGGGAATTCTGTGAAATGATGATGTTTGCTCAAGGCAACTATGCCGAGGAAATGAAGCGCTACCTTTGAAAAAGTCGCATAACGAAAACGCAACTTCCGGCCGCTAATGGATAGAAAGCGCCTTGCCATTGTCTCTGCTGTATTGGTTTTTACCGTCTTTCTCTGGTGGCTTTCAACCACCCTGCGCCTGCCCGATCGGCCCATTGTCACCGGCAGTCCTGCCACGCCAGACTATATTATTGATGGCCTGCATGTCGTTCAAATGAACATAAATGGAAAAAAGAAATTCAGTCTGTCCGCAAAACGTTTGACACATTATCCAAAGGAGGGGCTGGCGCGTCTGGACAACGCCTACCTCGTGCAATATCTGCGCGATGGCATCACAATACATACCAGCGCCGACAGAGCGCGATACCCGGATAGTGGTCTGGAACTTTATATGGAAAAGAACGTTCGTATTATTCGCAAAAAAAATGGCAATGTGCTGAGCGACATTCGTTCAGATTCAACACGTGTCATCTTGCAATAACCCGGTGCCTTGGCCCCTACCCGGATAGCATGTCGAAAACAAATAATCTGATTTCCGAAATTTCCGCGCAGGCAGGCAGTAACCCACAGTGCTGGTTATTGGCAATTGTGATGTCGGCAATCTCACCGCTCACCTATGGTGGGGACAATCCGATCTATTTGCGCGCTCAACACATCACCGTGGATCAGCGGACAGGGCTATCCACTTACCAGGGCAAGGTTCATCTTAAACGTGGTAAATTATCTTTTATCGCTGACAAGGCAACGGTAAAGCAGCGCAACAGTAATATTGATACGATTAGAGCCTTTGGCAATCCCGTTATTGTCAGAATACGCGATCCTCAAAATAAAATGCTAACAACAGTCAACGGTGAGCGCCTGCTTTACCTGGTAAAACGCAACCTGGTAATCGTTACCGGCAAAGTCATCGTCCGCCAGGGCAACGATGTGATAAAAAGCGCTGAAGTCACCTATCACATTAATGACGATACTATTATGGCAGAAGGCCTGAACCGCTCTACACCTGTCAAGGCAACGTTTCAGATCAAACGTTTGGCCACGCAAACGCTGCCTCCGCCAGGCATGCAGAAATGAGCACACTGACGGCAACCGGACTGAAAAAACAGTACAAGGGACGCAACGTGGTTAACGATGTCTCCCTATCGGTCAACAGCGGCGAAGTCGTTGGGCTATTGGGCCCCAACGGGGCCGGAAAGACTACCTGTTTTTATATAATTGTCGGCCTGATCAAGGCCGATAAGGGCATTCTGCACCTGGATGATAAAGACATTACCGCCCTGCCCATGCACCAACGCGCCAAGCTGGGCGTGGGTTACCTGCCACAAGAACCGTCCATTTTCCGCAAGCTGACGGTAGAACAGAACATTATGGCAATCCTCGAAACACGGGCGGATCTGGACAGGGAACAACGCCAGCACCGCCTTGAGCAATTGATGCAGGATCTGCATATTACCGAGCGCCGCAATACGCTGGGTATCAGCCTATCCGGTGGCGAACGCCGACGCGCGGAAATCGCCCGGGCCCTGGCCACACAACCCGCCTTTATTTTACTGGATGAACCCTTTGCCGGCGTGGATCCCATATCAGTAATTGAAATTCAACACTTAATCAAGCAGTTGCAGGAACTGGGCATCGGCGTGCTGATTACTGATCATAATGTGCGTGAAACGCTGAAGATTTGCGACCGCGCCTATATCCTCAGCGAGGGGTCGATTCTGACTGCCGGAACGCCAGCGAACGTCCTCCAGAATGAGGATGTCAAGCGCGTTTATCTGGGTGAAAATTTCACCCTTTAAGCGATAAAATCACAATTAATTTTTCTACCCCCAGCAAGTAGAAATGGACTAGAATAAAAGTATAAGGAAACTCCATTCCGACCATAGTTGTCCGGATTTATGAAAGCAGGAAGTTACTGACAGCCCGTCGAGCATGAAACAATCGCTAGAGCTAAAGCTCGGTCACCAGCTGACCATCACCCCGCAACTGCAGCAAGCCATCAGACTACTGCAGCTGTCCTCGTTAGAGCTGCAGCAGGAAATCCAGGAGGCACTGGAAACCAATCCACTGCTGGAAGAGTCCGAGGAAGAAACCGCCAAAGCGGAGACCGAACCCAACGAAGATCTTAACGGTGATGGCGTCATTCGCGCGACCGACACCGAAATGGAAAAAGGCGCGCCTAACGGTGATCCGGAAACAGACCAGGAGTGGGCAGACCCTTTCGAAACGCCGGTGGCTCCCGTTACGCGCAACAGCAGCGACAGTGCCGTACCAGATATCGATGCCCGTAACAGCGCTGAGCAATCTCTGAAGGATCATCTGGTCTGGCAAATGCAGATGACACTGTTTTCAGATCGTGATAAGGCAATTGCCATGGCCGTCATTGATGCCATCAACGATGACGGCTATTTACAGAGCAGCCTGGAAGAAATTCGCGACACATTAAGCGAGGAAGACGATGAAGTCGGTATCGACGAAATCGAGGCCGTGCTACACCAGGTTCAGAACTTTGATCCTCTGGGGATAGGCGCGAGAAACCTGGCGGAGTGCATTCGATTACAGATGCGCATCCTGGATGACAATACACCCTTTTTCGAGGCGGCCCGCGCGCTTGCCACTGAAGAGAATCTGGCCCTTCTCGCCAGCCGCGACCATAACAAGCTGCGCCGCAATCTGAAACTACGACAGGAAGAACTACAGGGCGCCTTGCAATTAATTCACCAACTAAACCCACGGCCCGGCGCCAGCGTTAATGCACCGCAAGCCAGTTATATTGTGCCGGATATTATTGTTAAAAAGGTGAAAGGGTTCTGGCGGGCTGAACTCAATAGCGAAGTCAGCCCACGCCTGCGCATTCATCGGCAATACGAGAAACTGATTAAACGCGGGAACAACAGTGAAGACAATAAGTACCTGCAGGAGCAGTTACAGCAAGCCAAGTGGTTCCTGAAAAGCCTGCACAGCCGTAATGATACCCTGCTCAAGGTAGCAAGGCAGATAATCGATCGTCAACGTGCATTCTTTGATCACGGCCCTGAGGCAATGAGACCATTGGTGCTGTACGATATTGCCGAGGCGGTGGAAATGCATGAGTCAACCATCTCACGTGTGACAACAAACAAATACATGCTGACACCGCGAGGCGTGTTTGAACTCAAGTACTTCTTTTCCAGTCATGTCGGCACAGTAGACGGCGGCACCTGCTCCGCCACTGCCATTCGATCCTTGATTCACAAGATTATTGACGCCGAGTCAACAGATAAACCGGCTAGTGACAACAAGATTGCCCAGCTGCTGAGTGATCAGGGCATCAACGTCGCGCGCCGAACTATCGCTAAGTACCGTGAATCACTGAACATACCAGCCTCTAATTTGAGAAAGGCGCTTATATAAAGGTGAGGAGAACAACATCATGAAAATGACTGTCACCGGAAAAAATATCAATATTACAGATGCACTCCACGATTACGTGTCTGAGAAACTGGGCCGAATCGAGAAACATTTTGATCACGTTACCAACACTTATGTAGTACTGCAGGTAGAAAAAACCCGTCAGCTGGCCGAAGCCACGATCAACGCGAAAGGGGCACAACTGCACGCCAATGCTGAAGGCGAGGACATGTACGCCGCGATCGACTCGCTCTCGGACAAGCTGAATCGCCAGGTAATCAAGCTCAAGGAAAAAACGTCAGACCATCACCGCAGCGAGGGTGTTGTGCGTAAACATTCGGCTGTCTGATCCTCCTTTATCACAACGGAAAACCAAACGGTCATGTTCCTCCACGACCTGATCTCGCCAGAACGCGTCAGTCTATCGATAAGCGCCAGTAGCAAAAAACGCTTGTTGGAAAAAATCAGTGAACTGCTGGGCGACGCGGTTCCTGGTCTGGATGGCCGCGCGACATTTCAGTCCCTGATTGATCGCGAGCGATTGGGTAGTACCGGCGTCGGTAACGGTGTCGCACTCCCTCATGGAAGGCTGAAAGGACTTGATCGCGCCGTCGGTGCCTGCATCATTCTCAAGGATGAAATGGACTACGATTCAATTGACAGCAAACCGGTAAAAATCGTTTTCGCCCTGCTGGTACCGGAACAAGCAACAAAGGAACATTTGCAACTTCTCGCACAGCTGGCTCGCATTCTCGGGGATAAGGAGAACCGCGAGCAATTGCTGAATGCAAAACAAAGCGATGAAGTCTATAATTTCTTCCGTTCTTTTGACTCCGACTATCAACAGGCGTCATGAATCCAACGGTAACAACAAATCAGTTAGTTAACGACCAGCAAGGCAAGCTCGTCCTGGAATGGGTCGCCGGCAGGGGTGGTGGTTTGCGGGAACTGGAAGCCCCTAACGCCGAATATCCTGGCATGGCCCTGGTGGGTCACCTCAATTTTGTTCATCCCAATCGTGTACAGGTGATCGGTCGCACCGAGTACCAGTACCTGAGCAAATTAAGTGATGAAGAGCGGGGTCGTACACTCTCCCGGCTGTTTGGGTGCAAGACCACTTCTCTGGTTGTCATTACCGGCCAGCCGCCGGACGACGATATGATTGCGGCCGCAGAAAACGCAAACATGCCGCTATGTATTTCACCAGTACCCAGCCCGGTCGTTATTGAAACATTGCAGTATCACCTTGCGCGCGCGCTGGCACGACGTATTTCAGTCCATGGCGTATTCATGGAAGTCATGGGTATCGGCGTTCTGATAACCGGTGATTCAGGCATTGGTAAAAGCGAACTGGCGCTGGAATTACTGAGCCGCGGCCACCGGTTAATTGCGGATGATGCAGTCGAACTGGTTCATGCCGGACCCGATATTCTGGTGGGCCAGAGCCTGAAACACGAGCTGCTTGAATATCTTGAAGTCCGCGGTCTCGGCATTCTCAATGTGAGAACCATGTTTGGCGAAACGGCCGTGCGTCACAAAAAGAAAGTGCACTTCACCGTCAGGCTGGAACGCCTGGACAAATCACGTCTCAATAAAATGGATCGCCTGTTAAACGATGGCAACGTCCGGAATTTTCTGGAAGTTGATATACCTGAAGTCCTGTTGCTGGTAGCGCCGGGTAGAAACCTGGCCGTACTTGTGGAAGCGGCGACGCGAACACATATTTTACGTATGTGGGGAATCAACCCTGTTGAGGAGTTTATCAAAAAACATGACTCCCTCCTTAGCAATAGCAAGCAATGAGCTTTCTTCTTGTTAGTGGACTTTCCGGCTCCGGAAAAAGTATTGCCTTACACGCTCTCGAAGATTCGGGTTTTTATTGCATCGACAATCTGCCTGCCCGCCTCCTGCCCCACCTTGCCGAACAGATACAGCAATCGGGCAACAACCCACCTGAAAATGTTGCAGTTGGTATTGACGTACGCAATCGTGAGTTCCTGAAAGAGCTGCCGGAGGCGCTGAACGAATTGTCGAAACTGGGAATTAATTTCCAGATCGTGTTTCTCGAGGCAGACGACGCCATACTGATCAAGCGCTACAAGGAAACGCGTCGCAAACATCCGCTGACCGATGAGGACATTTCCCTGCTCGAGGGAATTTCGCTGGAGAAGAGCCAGCTCAATCCACTTTCGTCCAATGCTGCGCTACATATTGATACAACGTTCACCACACCGCACGAACTCAGGCAACAGATTCTTGATTTCGCCTGCAGCAGCGAATCGGGCAGACTCACCCTGCTGTTCCGTTCGTTCGGCTTCAAACACGGTACCCCACTGGACGCAGACTATGTATTTGACATACGCTGTTTGCCCAATCCGTACTGGCAAACAGAACTGCGGCAATATTCAGGCCTGGATGAACCGGTAATCGAGTTCCTGGAGAAACAAGCAGAAGTTCACGAGATGTTTGAGTCAATCTGTACTTTTCTTGAAAAATGGCTGCCTTCCTTCATACAGGAAAATCGCAGCTACCTGACAATTGCCATTGGTTGTACCGGTGGCCAGCACCGCTCGGTCTACCTGACAGATAAACTGGCCTCCTATTTTGCCGGCAAGGGAGTACAAACACAGGTGCGACATCGGGAGTTGGCATGATAGGCATTCTGATTCTAACGACCGGTAATACCGGTCAACACCTGATTGAGGATGCCGCCAGTATTGCTGGTGACATGCCGGAAGGACTTTTGAGCCTGGCGGCACACCACCGGTCGCCGGAAAAGTTGCTGGCACTGATTGGCGAATCGGTACAAACGCTGGATGAAGGCGACGGTGTTTTGATACTTGCAGACATCTACGGTTCCACCCATACCAATACCGCCTGCAGCATGCTCGAACCCGGGCGCGTCGAACTGGTCACGGGTATCAGCCTGCCGATGCTGATGCGGGCGCTTAACTACCGCCATTTGTCTCTGGAACAACTGGCAGAAAAAGCGGCGACTGGCGGTCGCGAATGCGTGGTGTGGCCAAACGGACCGGCCGAACTGCGGAAAATGCGTGGATGAAGTGCAAGGATGTACTCATTGACAATAAACTCGGCCTGCATGCACGCGCTTCCGCGAAATTTGTACAACTGGCATCCGAGTACGGCAGTGATATTACGTTGTCGCGGAATGGGCAAAAGGTAAACGGGAAAAGCATAATGGGAATCATGATGCTGGCTGCGGCAAAAGGAACCGAGTTGGAACTTTGTGCTGACGGTGCCGATGAAGACACAGCGGTAACGGCCCTGTCTGGTCTGGTGAACGATTTATTTGGTGAGGATAAATAGTGCTGGCACTTCATGGCACCGGGGTCAGTAGTGGTATTTCTCTGGGCACGGCCCACGTCATACGCCGTTCCCGGCTAGCGATCCCGCAATACAATGTTCCGAGCGTCCTGATTGAAAAAGAGGTCGAGCGCTTTCAGGCAGCGGTCTCGCAGGCGCGATTGCAACTGGAAAATGTGCTCGAGCATATTCCGGCCAATGCGCCGCCCGAGACCGGCAGTTTTATTGATACCCACCTGCTGATCCTTGCGGACACACTGATATCAACGGCACCGATCGATGCCATACGCAAGCAAAAGCATAATGCGGAATGGGCGCTTAGCGTTCAGGGCCAGGAACTTGGCGATATCTTCGAGAGCATGGAAGACCCTTATCTACGTAATCGCGGTACTGATGTCGATCAGGTTGTTGAACGCATCATGCGCAATCTGATCATGCCACTGGAAATGGATCGGGATGCCGCACCGGGTGCCGGTCAAATAATCGTTGCCAACGATCTGACGCCAGCAGATACCGTTCTGCTCAAACACAATCACATCAAGGCATTTGTAACCGATCTGGGCGGACCGATTTCCCATACCGCTATCCTCGCGCGTAGCCTGGGCATCCCGGCGATTGTCTCCACTCATAATGCGACACAATTTATTCGCAATAATCAGATGCTTATCATTGATGGCAAACGCGGAGTCCTGATTGTCGATCCCGATGATGCCATCGAAAAAGAGTACCGCCGACGCAAACGCAAGATTACGCAGTTAAAGCGGGAGCTGGATTCGCTGCGCATGGCCGAATCCAGAAGCCTGGACGGTCGAGCCATCCACCTGCTGGCCAACATTGAGCTAACCGCCGATGTGAAGGCAGCCACCAATGCTTCGGCCGATGGGATCGGACTCTATCGTACCGAGTTTATGTTCATGAATCGGCCGCAGCCGCCAACGGAGGAAGAGCAATACCGCAACTATAGCAAGGTGGTTAAGGCCATGAATGGCCTTCCGGTAACGATTCGAACGCTGGATCTTGGCGCAGACAAGCAAGTGGATGGTGGCGCCAGCACAGGTCCTGTGGCAATTAACCCCGCCCTGGGTTTGCGCGCTATCAGACTATGCCTGCATGATCCATCGCTGTTTCGGCCGCAATTGCGCGCCATACTGCGCACGGCCGCCCACGGCATTGTCAAGATAATGATCCCGATGCTGTCAAGTGTCGGCGAACTGATGCGTGTGCTGGAATTAATTGATGAATTGAAACAGGAATTGCGTCAGGAGGGGCGCGCCTTCGATGGTGATATCGATATCGGTGGCATGATCGAGGTGCCGGCAGCGGCCATATCAGCAGACCTGTTTGCCCCCCATCTTGATTTCCTATCCATCGGTACCAATGATCTCATCCAATACACGCTCGCCATTGATCGTGTTGACGACGCCGTGAACTATCTCTATGACCCTTTACACCCTTCAGTGCTGCGGTTGATTGCAACAACCATAGACGCAGGCAAAGAGGCAGGCATTCCTGTAGCCATGTGCGGGGAAATGGCCGGTGATATCCGCTATACCCGCTTGTTACTGGGCCTGGGACTGGCCGAGTTCAGTATGCACCCGGCAACTCTGCTGGAAGTCAAAAAGATTATTTGTGAATCAGATATTGCATCACTGAAACGTTTTGCACGTAAAGTGATGTCAACGCACGATATCCGCGAGTTACATGATCTGGTCGACGGCGCCAACGAGGAAAACGGCGGGGTATAGTCAGTTGCGACTTATGCGGGTCGGCAAGAACGGGCCCATTTCATGCAGCACATGTTCCGGATAGAGATAGGACGGACGCTGTTGCTCAACAATAGCGACTAAACCATTGCGATACTTGACGCGATTGGCACTGAAACCCTCTGCCTTGCGGATTTCAAAATTTTCCTTCAGCAGGGAGATAGCAGCAATGCGTTTTAGCCGAAACGGGCGCCAGAACGGAGGCGGTCGACTCGAGGACGAATACCCTCTTGTCTGATAACAGTCTACAACCAGTTCGCCACGCTCGTTAGTGTAGATGGCGTGGGGCTCAACGATGCGGACCTCGCGCTGATCGTGATAGCGCACAGCGGCGCAGCGGCGCTCTTTAATCGCCTTGGTAAGTATTTTCAGGATATTAGGAACCATCGCTGCGTACCATCTATTCTCGAGACTGCTCTATCCTAGAATGGCACAGCGGTCCGACCTGCTCCACGACCAGCCGATAAAAGGTCGATTTCAGGTTCCCTGTGGTGGCACCCCGCATCCAGAGCCACGAATCAGCATAAACCTGCTGGCAGGCGGCTTGTCACAATGGACATACCGGTATTTTTCCATCATGGGAGTACCCGGAAAATGAAGCAGCCGGGGAAATCGATAATTCCGGTTTCGCCCTGCAACGAGACAGGAGAAACCTTTATCACGGTGGCACTAAAGCAATAGCAGTGCCGCCAGACCAAGAAAAGAGAAAAAACCGACGACATCGGTAATTGCCGTCAGCATGACACCACTGGCCAGTGCCGGATCAACACCAACGCGCCGGAGCATGATCGGGATGATTACCCCGAACAATGCCGCCACCATCAGATTGATCATCATGGCCAGGGCAATCACAAGCCCCAGTACCGGGTCCCGGTACCATGCGACCGCCACCAGGGCCACTACCAGCGCCCACAACATGCTGTTTACCACACTGACCATCATTTCCTTAAGCAACAGCTGCCGCGTGTTGCCACGGGTAATGGTCCCCAGGGCCAGGCCACGCACCACCAGCACAACGGTCTGGGTACCGGCATTACCGCCCATACTGGCAACAATGGGCATTAATACCGCCAACGCCACGATCTTCTGAATAGTGTCTTCGAAGAATCCAATCACCATGGATGCCACCACGGCAGTAATGAGATTAACACCCAGCCACAACGCCCGCTTGCGGCTACTGCGCGCCACGGGTGCAAAAATATCCTCTCCCTCACTGAGACCGGCCGGCGCCATCACCGAGTGATCCGCCTCTTCACGAATCACATCGACGACGTCATCAATGGTGATACGACCCAGCAGACGATTCTCGCTGTCAACAACAGGCGCACTGATCAGGTTATAGCGCTCGAACGCGGCCGCCACTTCGTTGTCCGTAATCAAGGCATCAAACTTGACCGGCTCCCGGTCCATGACGGCACCCACGCGCTGCCTGGGGTCCGTCGTCAACAACTTGCTGATATACAGATTTCCAACAAGATGATCCTTGCGATCAACCACAAACAGTTTATTCGTATCATCCGGCATCTCGCCGCGACCACGCAGATAATGTAACACCACTTCCAGCGACAGATTCTCACGGACAGTGATGGTATCCACATTCATGAGACCGCCGGCGGTATCTTCCGGGAACGACAAAACGGCATCCAGACGCTCGCGATCCTGCTGGTCCAGCGCAGACAGAATCTGTGCGATCACCTCGTCCGGTAAATCCGGAATCAGGTCAGCAATATCATCGGTATCAAGGGTTTGTGCCGCCGCAACCAGATCCGCCTGATCCATTTCACTGACCAGATCGACACGGATGCTGTCCGGTAACTCCATCAGGGTTTCGCCGATCAGGAATCTGGGGATTTCCGCCAACACGCGATAACGGTTATCAGGCGGCAGACTCTCGAGCAAATCGCCAACATCAGCCGGATGCAGCTCCTCCACTACCTTGCGAATAGCATCATTGCTGTCGGCGTCCAGGGCGAGGAGCATCGCTGCCAGGGAATCGGTTCTGTTAAGCACCTTATCTTCCATGTGTCGATTGCCGATACATCATTGTTATTGGATTCAGTGAGTTCCGATCTACTCAGTGTATAACAATCTTAACATTGCCATGCGTGGATAAACACGTAGGGTCATTTACCTTAAAAAGTGAAGTGATGGCGCGCTGACGACGTCAGACGCTATGCTCGAATCGTATGCGGCGGTGCTGGATACTGGGAAGACTGTTGCGTATGGATGTTATGCGTTTGAGATCAATCTCAGCGATCACGACACCGGAACCGCGCGCCAGACGATCATGTATCAAACCCCAGGGGCCGACAATCATGCTGTCGCCATGGGTTTCACGACCGTTGACATGGTAACCACCTTGATCGGCAGCAATCACGTAGGCCAGATTTTCAATGGCACGGGCGCGCACCAGCACTTCCCAATGCGCCTTACCTGTAATTTCGGTAAACGCCGAGGGAACGGCAAAGAGCTCGGCTCCCTCATCGAGCATGCGACGAAACAGTTCGGGAAAACGCAAATCATAGCAAACCGCCAGGCCCAGTTTCCCAAATGGTGTATCGATAACCACAGTCTGATCACCCGGTTCCTGGTTAGCCGATTCATGATATTCCTCGCCATTCTCAAGATTCACATCAAACAGATGCATCTTGTCATAACGCGCGACATTCTCGCCTTTGTCATTGTAGACAAGGCATGCGGGACATACTTTCTGCTTATCGTTTGCTGTAACGGGAATGGTGCCACCGACGATCCACAGGCCGTGCTCACGTGCATGGGTGGCCAGGAAATCCTGAAGCTGGCCGTCACCATGGGGCTCAGCTACCTGCAGACGATCTGACTCTTTCATCGGCATCAACGCAAAGTTTTCGGGCAGCACCACCAGACCGGCGCCTGAACTGGCGGCGCTGGCGATCAGCCGGCTGGCCTCCGTCAAGTTGGCCCCCAAATTTGGACCCGACGCCATTTGAATTGCAGCTGCTAATTTCAAATCCTGCTCCTGTCGCTACTTATTCGGTTTCCAAATTTATTCCATTTCCAGCACCAATCGATCGCGGGCCGGCAAACCAGCGCGCAACCGCAACCGGTCACCCGGTATCCCCAGGGCAACAAACCAGCCACGCAATTCTTCTGCCCATAACAGGCCTTCATCTCCACCGGCATAACGTATGATCACCACCGCGGCCGCTCGCTCATCCAGATGCCGCACCAGTTTTTGAAGCGATATCAATGCAACGATGCGTTCGCCGCTTCTGGGTCTCGCCCACTGTTCAGCACTGATCTCGAAACCATCTGCGTGGGCAACCATTGCACCGCAGCTCATGCCCGCCAACACCAGCCATCGAAAAATACCGGCTGTTTTCATCAACCCCGACATCCCCGCTTCAACACCTTACTTTAGCACCGCGCGGTTGCCTATTCATCAGATTCCTCGTTAACCGCGGGTTTACGTATATGCTTTACGATCTTGGGGGATTGCCATTTCCCGGTAATGTTGTAGGTAATGCGCGTGCCCTCGGCGATTTCCTTCTTCAACAACTCTTGAATCGCAAGAATCCATGCCGCTGTTGCCGGCCCCCACAACCAGCCAGCAGCCACGGTGACCCCGCCTCGCAGGTCTGGATAGATATCCGCTACCAGATCGAAATCTTCTTTCACCAGCCCGATGCGCCCACGGATAATAATATCTGCCGCTGATCCACGCACGGAAAAGGCATCAGTATAGGCATCACCATTTTTAATTGCGATGCGGCCGGAGATATCACTGAAGACGAAACCTTTACCGATGGCTGGATCAAAATTGAGTGTCAAGTATTTGCCAAACGAGGAAAGATTGAGCGCACCCGCGAGGCGCGCGATACCCTCTTTGACATCCAGTAGCGATCCATCCTTGACCGACAATTCAATTTTGCCATCCATATTTGACAGACCCGGTCGTTTGCTGTCCTCGCGCCAGCGTAGATCAATCTTCAGGTCGACTTTGCCTTTATGCATCTGGTCTTTCAAACCCAGTGCCGCTAGCGTCTTGCCCATGTTGTCACTGATTAACTGCAACTCCATTTCCACGGAGTCGTGACCGACAACGTAATACCAGCTGCCATCGGCAAACAGGCGCATCTCCGGGCGTTCCAGATTGAAATGCAGGATTTTCCAGCCGATATCAGTATGCGCACCCCAAAAATCCAGCGCGCCCAGATCCGCTTTCCCCACCTGGAATTTCCGCGCCTTGATCGCAAGTGTGGGAAAATCACGTGGATCAAGACGCTGGCGATGTTTCGCCTCTAATTGCGGCGGTAGTCGCAGTCGGTTCAGGTCGAGATCAATGCGGCCGTTATCACCGGTCAACAGCCGGATCTTGCCTTCCAGGGTATCGCCACCGATGACGCCTTGCCAACCACCTTTCTGGCGCATGAGATTGAGTTGAAATTTTCCGGCACGACGGCCGTATATTTCCAGCGCTTCTGCCGTGGCGCCCAGTTGCCACACAAATTCCGGTAACCCCCCTTCGCCAGCACCTGAAAACAGAGCGGCCCAGGCATCGCCGTTGAGATGTCTTGCTGCCAGACTAACGTGCAAGCCCTCGTGGGTCGGCACCTCGACCTGGGTCTCCCCCAGCGCAATGTGGCCGCCTGCAAAACGCCAGCGTGCTCCGCTGTTTTTGAAATCCAGCACACCATGACTGTTGCTGCCCAGCTGGACGCGCATGCGATGGGCGTTGCGGTCGCTCTCTATCGTTTCCAGAACCACTTGTGGTGTTTTCGTTCCCAGATTGCGGTAGGGCTCGGGCAAGGCGGTTTGCATGCCGGCCAGATCGGAACGGATAAAAAACTGGGGCCCATGGCCGGTGAACTCCAGCTCGCCGTCCCACACGGCACGCCCGGAAAGAAATTTATCCAGCCCACCACCAAAATGATCGGCAAGACCTTTTGCGCTTAACACGCCGCTGACACGAAACACGGTCCGTGACTGATCCTTGCCCTGTTTGCCCAGAACCGCAATTGCAGTCGGTTCACCCAGGAAAGTGGAATCAAGCCTGCCGTCGATAATCCCTTTCTCGTCGAATCGAATATGGCCATGAACATTTTTTAACTGAAAACCGGCGATTGGGGTATCGATTTGACTGCCCTGAAAACGATACTCACCCTGCAAACGCATTTCTTTTGGCCGGGTGGGGAATATCGTGATTTGCATGGTTAACGCACCGGGCCCCTGGGCCTCTAGTCCAGGTGCCAGGAATCGCCTCCAGACGTCGTTTCGTGTTGCCATGGGGGATGCGCGTAACACCGCCAGGGTCGCCTCGGCCGGACCCGTTGCTCGCATGGAGACCTTGATCGGTTCCTGTCGATTCCTCAGGTCCTGTTTTTGTACGACTACGTCGCGGATCGCGAGATCGTCGATCCAGCCAGAGTGGGCCGTAATCAGCATGGCTGGCCCACGGAATAATAGAGTGAGCTCGGCGCCGGTAACGGGTGTCCAGCCGTCGAGATAATTAAACACCGCATCCCTGATATCTGCCCGTACCTCAAACGTGCCACTGCCATCACGAAAGGGGAATTTGCGCATCTCGCCATCGAGCACCACATGACCGCGGACGCCGTAACCGGAGATAACCGATTTGTCCAACCAGTCCAGCAGTGTGGGACGCATTCGATTAACCGGGTAGTACTTGCCGGCGGTCCTGATATTGGCACTATTGAAATCAAAGCGTAGCTTGAGATGGGGAGAGGTGCGGTCAAATGGCAGCCGCAATAACAGATTGCCTCGCGCCACGGCGTCACCCGTCAGGCGAATATCCTGTGCGGTAATCTCCCAGTGGTCCTCCCTTTTATCCCAGTGAACCTGCCCCAGAAGACGCCGGACAGAAATTTTCTCACGGAAAACATGGGGCAAACTCAGCGAGCCATCGCGCGTATCTAGATACAAGTCACCACGGGTCGGCGCCAACACCAGACGTCCGCTGAGCCCCTCGATGCCCGGCAGCTTGCCAAATTGGCGGACGGTGATATTCGACAATCGTGATTTGAGATAGAACCTCGATTCCGCATCGGCACGACGATCCCACTTGATCAGCAAGTCATTGATGCTACCAGATGGATTTAATCCATCGAGGTAGAAACGTACCCTCTGCGGCACATCGAAATGGCGGCTGAAGCTAACCAGTTGGTCAACGGAAACATGTTGTATACGCGCGTGGGTGATATCGGGGTTATGGTCCAGCCGCAAGTGACCTGCCGACCACGGCTCTCCACCGAGTCCGATCAACGCATTATCAACATCCATGCGCCAACCCCCCGCCTTGCCCTGCCAGCGCACATAACCACGCAAACGATCCACTAACAATGGCTCTTTGGACACCAATGCCGGAATACGTAGTCCAAAAGCATCGATGTTGCCCTGGGCCACGCGCAGGCGACCATGTACCCATTGGGTACTGAGTTGCAGATCAAAACGTCCTTTCAACATAGGTGGCAAACTGTTTTTCACCGCCTCCGGCAGACCGGCGAGATCCAGGCCGACGGCATTGATTGTGACACGCCCACCCCAGTCATCACCCAGCAGTGGATTGCCCTCGATATCAATATCAATTGCACAATGGATACAAAGATCAGCGGGGAAATCGGCATTAAATACCAGACGATGACGCTGACCTGCATTGGACAGGGACAGATTCACACCGAGTAAATAATAAGGTTCAGGCTTGCTCGCCTTGTGATCCAGCCATTGCAACGTACCGTCTTCGATAGTCAGCTCTTTTTGTTCAAACAGCCACTCTATAAACCGACCGTTCGGTGTCCTGGCCCGGGACCCACTGGTGGTGTAGCCACTAATGCGGAATCGATTGTCTGCCAGTCGCTCAAGTGCAATATGCGGACGTACCACCACCAGACGATGGATACCGAACTTGCCTTGCAACAGGGACAGGAGGGAAATGGTGACGCGCACCTGCTCCAGAATAATCGAGGGGCTGCGCGCATTCCCGGAAAACACCCTGACACCGCTCACCGCAACACCGGGAAAGATACCGTCCCAGTGAGGCTGTATATGTTCAATCTGGACGGTCTGACCCGACAGATCGGTTAAAGATTTTTCAATCCGGGATTTGTCAACCAGTAGCGACGGCAACCACAAACGTGCGGCGACATAGCTGACTACGCCCAACAACAGCACTGCCGCCCCGGCATAAGACATCCATCGCGAGGCAAAACCTGCGGCACGCAAAAGCCTGCGTCTCATACCCTACCTGTCAATAGAGGAGAGTAATTGTGAGTTCGCATGGTCATGAAATCAGACCAGAACCACATCATATTGTTCCGACTGATAAAGTGGCTCCACCTGCAGGTTGATTGGCTTATCAATAAACTCCTGCAGTTTTTCCAAACCTTCAGCCTCTTCATCCAGCAGCATATCAATAACAGACTGGGACCCGATTACGAGATACTGGTCGCCACCAAACTGCCTGGCCTCCCGCAATATCTCCCTGAAAATTTCATAACACACGGTCTGGGCCGTTTTCAACATGCTGCGCCCGCCACATACACTGCAGGGTTCACAGAGTACGTGCTCGAGACTCTCACGGGTTCGCTTGCGCGTCAGCTCGACCAGCCCCAATTGCGATATCTGCGTCAGATGCACCTTGCTGCGGTCGCGTGATATCCATTTTTCCAATGCACGCATGACCATACGCTTGTGTTCATCATCATTCATATCAATAAAATCGATAATGATGATGCCGCCGAGATTACGCAATCGTAATTGCCGTGCAATGGCCTGCGCAGCTTCGAGATTGGTTTTTAGCAGCGTCTCTTCCAGATTCTTTCTTCCCACGTAGGCTCCGGTATTCACATCGACTGTTGTCATCGCCTCGGTCTGATCGAAAATCAGATAACCACCCGATTTGAGCAGTACCTTGCGTTCCAGTGCCTTCTGAATCTCGTCTTCGACGGAATAGAGATCAAAAATGGGGCGCTCTCCGGGATAGTACTGAATGCGGGTATCCAGTTCGGGAATAAATTCGCTCACAAACTCCTGTGCCTTCTGGAACGTCTCACGCGAGTCAATTCGCACCTGTTCGGTTGCACTGCTAACAATATCACGCATGGCCCGCATCGCCAGCGGCAAGTCTTCATGCACCAGCATCGATACTGGAATCTTCTCGCTCCTGGCTCTGGCAATATTCCAGATCTTGCGCAAATAGCGGATATCGACTTTTAGCTCTTCTTCTGTCGCATTCTCCGCCATGGTGCGCAGAATGTATCCACCCTGTTCGTCTCCCTCAACCGCGGATTTCACAATCTGTCGCAAACGTTCGCGGGTTTCATCGTCTTCTATCTTTTGCGATACACCGATGTGGTTTGAAGACGGCAAATAAACCAGATGTCGTGCTGGCAAGGTAATGTGCATAGTGAGGCGCGCACCCTTGGTCCCAAGTGGGTCCTTTAATACCTGTACCAGCACCTCCTGCCCTTCGTGCAACAACTCGTTTATGGGCGGAGGTTCAGTCTGGCCATTCACTGCGGTATCAGGCGTAAACACGTCGGCCGCATGCAGGAAAGCAGTGCGCTTAAGACCGATTTCAACAAATGCCGCTTGCATACCCGGCAGGTTGCGCACCACCTTGCCCTTGTAGATATTACCAACGATGCCGCGATTGCTGGTACGCTCGACATGGACTTCCTGCAGAACACCATTTTCCACAATCGCAATTCGTGTTTCTTGTGGTGTTACATTTATTAGAATTTCTTCGCTCACGATCTCGCGCCAGTTTTTTTAATCATGCTAACAATATCATTGAGCGGCAATCCAACAATTCCCGTATAGCTGCCCTCGATGCGCTCAACGAAGGCGCCTGCCTTACCCTGAATGGCATAAGCGCCTGCCTTACCGACCGGTTCACCACTCTCCCAGTAGTCTTCGATCTCTTTTGCAGACAAGGGTACGAATACAACCCGGCTACGACTGAGTGCCTGCTGGATGTTCTCCTCTTCCACCAGGGCAACACCGGTCAAGACCTCGTGAGACCGTCCTGCCAGTCTTGTCAGCATACGAATACCTTCCGCTCGACTACCCGGTTTGCCGATAATTTCGTTTTCCAGAACGATGCAGGTGTCGGCACCCAGCACCGGGGCAAGAGGCCGGTTTTCCTTGATTACCAGTGCCAGCCCTGCCTGCGCCTTTTCCAGCGCCATTCGCATCACAAACTCTTCTGCTGATTCCTTAGACTTCACCACTTCATCAATGTCGGGCAAGATGACCTGAAAATGAACACCCGCCTGCTGTAGCAATTGCCTTCGACGCGGAGAGGCTGAGGCCAGATAAACAGTAATTTGCTTCAAGTCGGGGCTATCGGAGTCTGGGTTCACTTCTGTCAACGGGTTTTGGATGCCGAACAATCACGAACCCCAAGTATAAACGTCCTTGGCGCTGCGTGCTTGCAGGTTTGCCATTCAGGGGATAGCCGGTATAGCAGGTTAACTAAAACGGTGTTTTTCAACAGCCTGCCTGCAATACATAGATGTATTGTCATCTCTTATGACGACAAGTCTTCAGAGATGAGAGCAAACGGGGAACCGCATTTTCCCGCTTCCGGAAAGTCCACGGAATGACTTTTTCAACATCCTTTTAGTCACCCCGATGGTATGGACGATTCTCAAGGATGCTCCAGGCACGATAAAGCTGTTCGGCCAGCACCACCCTGACCACGGGGTGGGCCAGTGTCAGCGCCGACAGTGACCACTGCGTGTCCGCCCGCTCAAGACACGCTTCCGACAGCCCCTCAGGCCCGCCGATCAGCAGAGCGATATTGCGTCCGCCTGAAAGCCACTGCTTCATCTGCTCTGCCACATAAATGGTATTGATCTGTCTGCCCGTGCGCTCCAGTGCAATGACGTCACAGTCTTTCGGCAGGGCCGCCAGGATGCGCTCGCCTTCATCACGCATTACCCGTTTAATATCACTGCCTTTGAGCCGTTTTCCGGCGCCGATCTCCCTGATTTCAAACCGGCAGTGAGGAGGCAGTCGCCGGGCATACTCTTCACAGGCCGTTTTCACCCATTTCGGCATTCGGGTACCGACCGAAATAATATGGATGCGCATCGTCTGTCCGCAGGCCAGGTATTATTATTCGGCGGGGTGGCTGGCCTTTTTAGCCACCGCATCATGCCCCCACAGCTTTTCCAACTGATAGTACTCTCGTGTTACTGGTTGCATTACGTGCAAAATGACGTCTCCAAAATCGACCAGTACCCACTCGCCCTGGTCTTCGCCTTCAACACCGAGCGGTTTGTTGCCGGCGTCCTGAAGCGTGCCCACCACCTTGCCAGCCACTGATTTCACGTGTCGGCTCGAGGTACCACTGGCGATGACCATATAGTCCGTAATATCGGTAACGTTGCGCACGTCAATGGAGATAGTATTCTGCGCCTTGGCATCTTCCAGCGCAGACAAAACTGTTTGTAGCATTTTTTCCGAATCCATTTATTTGTTACTCATATATGTTGTACTTCTGGATGTATTGCAAAACCCGGGACGGTAGCAAAGTGGCAAACTCGTTTTTTGCGGCGATGGCCTGTCGAATCCCGGTTGCCGAAATATCCTGTGGGGTGACCTTCTGAATATAAACCTTTCCCGATGCAGAATTCATTAACCCATCAACATGTCTGATCAGTCGCGCCTCGCTCCATTCCGGCACCACATCGTCATGGTGGGGACGCTGCATCACAACAAGATGTGCCAGTGTCAGCAGCGACCGCCACTGATGCCACGATTGCATAGAGGCAAAAGCGTCACTCCCTAACAACAAACATAGCGATGTTTGTGGATACAGTTGTCGATAATGACGCAGGGTGTCGACGGTATAGGAAATACCGCCGCGCCGAATTTCGCAGTCGTCCACCTCCATTTGCGGAAACTCGCTTACCGCCAATCGCATCAGCTGTAAACGCTGCTCGGCGGTCGCGACAGGTGCTTGTCGATGGGGCGGTACCGATGCTGGAACAAGAAACAGTTTTTCCAGTGACAGCAATTGCCCCACTTCCGCTGCTGGCCGCAAGTGGCCGTAATGAATGGGATCGAAGGTACCGCCGAAGATGCCGATCATACAAACAGGTATTTATGGACAACTATTCGCTAGGTGCGTATGTGGCCGTCACCGAACACAACAAATTTCTGTGACGTCAGCCCCTCAAGACCCACCGGACCCCGTACATGGATTTTGTCGGTACTGATTCCGATCTCGGCACCCAGACCATATTCAAAACCGTCGGCGAATCGCGTAGACGCGTTGACCATCACCGAACTGGAATCCACCTCGCGCAGAAAACGTCGCGCATGCGACCAGTTTTCCGTAACGATGGAATCGGTATGACCGGATCCGTGCTGACGAATATGTTCCAGCGCCGCATCCAGATCTTCCACTACGCGAATGGACAGAATGGGGGCAAGATATTCTGTATCCCAGTCTTCCTCTGACGCTGACTGGATGCCATCTACCAACTGGCGTGTCTTCTCACAGCCCCGCAGTTCCACACCTTCATCGGTATATTTTTTCGCCAATTCAGGCAAGACCTGGGCAGCCATGCCCCTCGCCACCAACAGGGTCTCCATGGTGTTGCAGGTACCGTATCGCTGCGTCTTGGCATTAAAGGCAATATCGACGGCTTTTGTCACATCGGCTGTGTCATCGATATAAACATGACACACGCCATGCAAATGTTTAATAACCGGTACCGTCGCCTCGGCACTGACGCGCTCAATCAGGCCCTTGCCACCACGCGGCACAATAATATCAACGTATTGTTTCAGACGAATGAGCTCACCCACTGCAGCGCGGTCGGTGGTTTCAACCACTTGCACCACCTCCATTGGCAGGCCTGCCGATTGCAGGCCTTGATGAATGGTATCGGCAATCGCCTTGTTGGAGTGAATCGCCTCCGATCCACCGCGCAAGATAGCTGCATTCCCCGACTTCAGACATAGCGCGGCGGCGTCCACGGTTACATTGGGACGTGATTCATAAATAATTCCGATGACACCTAGGGGCACACGCATCTTGCCTACCTGGATTCCCGAGGGCCGATAGGCCAAATCGGTAATGTCGCCAACCGGGTCGGGCAGTGCTGCTATCTGCCGCAGGCCTTCCGCCATAGCGGCAATACGATCATCGTTCAGCTCCAGCCGGTCGAGCAGGGCATCATCCAGCCCGTCCTGGCGACCCGCCTCCAGGTCTTTGGCATTTGCCTGCAGCAGTGTGTCACGCGCGTGCTCGATGGCAACGGCGATGGCCAAAAGTGCATTGTTTTTGGTTGCCGTGGTGGCACGACCTATCGCCAGTGAGGCTTCACGCGCGCACGCGCCTACCGCCTGCATATAAGCGCTAACATCTTCTTTCTTTATTTCATTGACTACCGTTGCCATTGTCTTGTTTCATCTGTGGCGGAAGTATACTTCCACCCTCTTTGCCTCAACTCACTCGACTGAATCGTACACCACAAAATGCGAGACCCAATGCCTGCAGCGCCTGCCACGCCTCGCCTGGCTCTCTGCCTTTGATTACTTTATCAGCACGATGACTGCCCTGAAGCAGGGTATACCAGCGATTCAGCGGGTGTCGTTTCAAGGCCGACCGTACCATTGACTGGCGCTTTGCCCACACACGATGAGCCCGGAATACCTGTTGCTCCGCTTTGCCAGTCGCCAGATCGTTTGCCATTTGCGCCAGCGACCGGATTTCCCGCACCAGCGCCCACAGTATCAACGTCGGCGCCGTTCCCTCGGCACGCAGACCCTGCAACGCCCTGACGACGGCGGCGGCATCGCCCTGCAGGCACAAATCCGCTAACCCGAAAACATCGAAACGGGCATTGTCGCCAAGTTTACCCTCGATGTCAGCCAGCGTAACGCTACCCTGGTCGAATAACAGGCTCAACTTTTCCACTTCCTGCGAACAGGCCAGCAGATTGCCCTCATAGCGATAGGCCAGCATATCAGTTACCCCGGCACCGGGCTCAAGGCCCTTGGCGCGCAGGCGCTGGCCAATCCAGCCCGGCAATTCGGCCTTACTGGGTGTATAAATCGCCACCACTACGCCGGCGGCATCCAGTGCCTTGACCCATTTGGCGGCCTGTGCCTTTTTGTCCAGGCGCCCACTCCAGATCAACAAGACAGTATCATCACTCGCCTGGCTGACAAATTCCTGCAAGGCTGCCGCACCCGCGGTACCCGGTTTCCCTCCGGGCAGGCGCAGTTCCAGCAACCGCTTTTCGGCAAAGAGTGACAATGATTGCGAATAGCTGCTCAGGGATTGCCAGTCAAAACCTCTATCGACCGTAAATACCTGCCGCTCACTAAAACCTTGCGCCCTGGCCTGATCCCGCACCAGTTGACAGGCCTCGTCGGCCAGCAGGACTTCATCACCATGAATAAGGTAAACGCGCGCCAGTGCACCAGCGAGGTGGCTACTGAGTTGCTGTGCGCCAAGCTGCATTGATTACAGATTCGGGGTTAAAGCGATCACTTTACGCAGAATACGCCTGACCGCATCGTTTTGCATCTGTTTGGACAGACGCGATTCTTCCAGTTCCTTGGCCAGAAGCCTGGTGTTATCGAAGCTAAAGTCACGCTGCAGCCTGACCGTCTGTTTATCAATTATTGATTTGCCATCTTCATGGAGTAACACGAAACTGGCTTGAAAGCGTAGCAAGTACTCACTTACCTTGCCGGTGGCGCCCAAGGACAAAACCCGGCGATCGCGGGTGACGCCGGAAATCACCAGTTCAGGTGCATCATCTTTTACGATTTCCACACCATAACGATCGATTATACGGTTACGCAGCGACGCACGAAAATCAGGGTCCACGGAGCCGTCAAATCGCAGTTGCAGTTTCTGCAATTGCGCAGGCCAGACGATGGCTTGCCCGCTACCGCGTAGCTGGAAACCGCAACCCGTGACCAACAGGCAAAAGACGATCAGGCCTGCCACGCCACCATTGAACTTGGTAGATTTTGCTAACCGGTTAATTGGCAACGATGTTCACCAGTTTGCCCGGTACCACAATTGTCTTGCGAATGGTTTTGCCCTCGATATGTTGCTGAACCTTTGCGCTCGCCAGCGCCCGCTTCTCCATCGCCGCATTATCTGCATCGCTTGGAATCTTGATCCGGTCACGCAGCTTGCCGTTTACCTGCACCACAATCTCGATCTCGTCCAGTTGCAGCGCTGACGTGTCGACCATTGGCCAAGGCGCACTGATTACGACACCGCTGTAGCCTAATTTTAACCAAAGTGCATGAGCAATATGCGGCACTATAGGAGCTAACATTCTAAGCAGAATACTCATGCCCTCATGCCGTATCTGTTTGTAGACCGGCCCGAGTTGGCTCACCTCCTCCGGACTATTACCGCTATGACCAGGGACCGGTTGAGTCAGTGTGCTGAGAATCTGCATTCCCGCAGAAATGACTGTATTAAATTGTTGTCTCTCCATATCGTCATTGGCTTTCCGCAAATGCGAATGGACCTTTCGCCGGATAGCTTTCTGTTCTTCGTTTGCATTCGACCAGTCGTATGGTGCTTCAGGTATGTTAGCAGTTGATGCATGCTCCAAATCGATGGCCCACTCTCCATGGAGACTACGACCTAATTTCCATAATCGTTTGAGAAAACGATGGGCACCAGCAACGGCATCATCCGACCACTCCAGGGATTGCTCCGGGGGGGCGGCAAACATGGTAAACATGCGCGCGGTATCGGCGCCGTATTCATCGATCAAGGCCTGCGGGTCGACGGTGTTACCTTTTGACTTCGACATCTTGCTACCATCTTTCAGCACCATGCCCTGGGTCAACAGGGCGTTAAATGGTTCGTCGATTTCAGTCAAACCGATGTCACGCATTAATTTATTATAAAAACGTGCATACAGTAAGTGCAGGATGGCATGTTCAATACCACCGACATACTGGTCCACCGGTAACCAGTAATTGACACGCTCATCGAGCATGGCGGTATCATTATCCGCACAGGCGTAGCGAGCGAAATACCAGCTGGACTCCATGAAGGTATCGAAGGTATCGGTTTCGCGCTCGGCCTTGCCGCCGCAACCAGGGCATGTGGTTTCATAAAATGACGGCATTTTCTTGATGGGTGATCCGGTGCCCTCAACAATGACATCTTCTGGCAGGACAACAGGCAGATCGGTATCTGGGACGGCGACCGGTCCACATGCAGGACAATTAATAATAGGGATAGGCGCACCCCAGTAACGCTGACGCGAGACGCCCCAGTCGCGCAGACGAAAGTGCACCTGGCGTTGGCCCTTACCGGCTTTCTCCAAATACTCGGCGATAGCATCGAAGGCCTTTGCCGAACTCAATCCATTAAACTCACCCGAGTTCCTGAGCACACCTTTCTCGACATAGGCGCACTGTTGCAAATCAGGTTCAGATCCGTCTTCAGGAAATACCACCGGTTCAATGGTAATGTCATATTTGCGGGCAAACTCCCAGTCACGCTGGTCGTGTGCCGGCACTGCCATCACTGCGCCCTCGCCATAGGTCATCAAGACAAAATTGGCGATATAGATCGGCACATCTTTGCCACTGACCGGGTGAATCGCCTTCAGGCCGGTATCCATACCGAGCTTCTCGACGGTCTCCAATGAGGCCTCCGACACATCCATAGTCTCACAGCGGGCAATAAACAAGGTGATGTCTTCACTGCCTTGGGCCGCTTCCCGTGCCAGGGGATGTTCGGCTGCCACAGCCATATAGGTCACCCCCATGAGCGTATCCGGACGAGTGGTAAACACCTTCAATGGTTGATCGTGTCCGGGCACCTCAAAATACACCTCGACACCTTCTGATCGGCCGATCCAGTTGCGCTGCATGGCCAGCACCCTTTCTGGCCAATCCTTGAGCTTATCCAGATCATCCAGCAGCTCCTGTGCGTAATCGGTAATCCTCATAAACCATTGCGGAATTTCCTTGCGGATCACTGGCGTATTGCAGCGCCAGCAACAACCGTCGACCACTTGCTCATTGGCCAGTACCGTCTGGTCATGGGGACACCAGTTAACCGCTGCCGATTTCTTATAGACGAGACCCTTCTCAAACAGGCGGGTAAACAGCCACTGCTCCCAGCGGTAGTACTGCGGCTGACAGGTTGCGAGCTCACGTCCCCAGTCATAGGCGAACCCCAGCCGCTTGAGCTGGGTGCGCATGTAGTCAATGTTTTCGTAGGTCCATTTGGCGGGCGGGACCTTGTTTTTAATGGCGGCATTCTCCGCTGGCATACCAAAAGCATCCCAGCCCATGGGCTGTAATACGTTTTTGCCGCGCATGCGCTGATAGCGACTGATGACATCGCCAATGGTGTAATTGCGAACGTGGCCCATGTGTAACTGCCCCGAGGGATAGGGAAACATGGAAAGGCAATAAAATTTTTCTTTATCGGGGTCTTCCGTAACGGAAAAACTGTTGTTTTCTTCCCAGTATTGCTGCGCCTCTTGCTCGATTTTTTGTGGGTTGTATAACTCGTCCATTACGTCATGCTTGCTGTTTGTTCGGTTGATTCTGGATTGATTCAGGGGTGAAGCATACCGAATTCATCAGGCAAGGTCTTGGGTATCAGTGTGTGTTTTTACGCCACCACAGACCGGTCAGCAGTAACAACATCAGCGTGATAATGGGCCAATCTCCAAATCGGACATAGGGGGTGGAGCCGGTCATTGGTTGCACCGATACCGCCAGCACTGACTGCTGGAACTGCGGTGATACCGCCACCACGCGCCCACGATGGTCCACCGCCGCTGACAGACCGGCATTGTCTGCCCGCATTATCGGCCGTCCGGTTTCAATGGCGCGCATCTGCGTCATTTGCAGTAGCTGATGCGGGCCGAACGAACGTCCAAACCATGCGTTTTCACTGACATTGATCAGCATTGTCGCCTCGGGCAGGACATCAATGATTTCGTTGCCGAAGGCAGTTTCGTAACACACAGATATACCAACCGGGTTTCCGGCCAGCTGTAATGGTCGCTGATCGTCATCCCCCCTGCTGAAATCGGACATGGGAATATTCATGGCGTTCAGTAGCCAACTGAATAGCGGTTTAAGTGGCGGGTATTCGCCAAACGGTACCAGGTGACGCTTGCGATACTGGCCATCGACACGGCCAATGCTGGCAACCGTATTGAAATACTGAAGCCGGCCTTCTATAACCTGTTGACTGACAGTACCAAACAAAAAATCGGTTTTAAAATTCCTCGCCTCCGCTCGAACCGATTTTTCGAAACCCGGTGGCATTTTTTCCAGCGCCAGTGGTAGCGCTCCTTCCGGCCAGACAATCAAATCGGCATCGCGATAATCGCGGCTAAGTCTCAGGTACAGGTCGAGTATGTCTTTGCGGTAGTTCGGATCCCATTTGATTTTCAGTGGTACGTTGCCTTGTACCAGTGCCACACGCACTGGATTGCCAGCCGGACTGACCCAGCCCGGTAACGATGAGACCGCCCCGCCTATCCACAACGCGAGCAACACGGCACCAAACCGCCAGCCGCTGCGCCATCCCCGACGCCACCACATAAGTAATAAACCGGCACTGCCCGCCACCATGAAACTGACGCCAAAGACACCTAGCCAGATGGCATAACCGCTCAGCGGCAGGGTGGTCTGGCTGTAACCCACTGTGAGCCAGGGAAAACCGGTGAGCAACCAGCTACGAATCCACTCAACCAGCACCCACAATGATGGCATTACCAGCAGCAGACGCCAGAACGCTGGCATGCTGCTGAACTGAGCCTGTAACCAGCCTACAGCTGCCACATATAATGCTAGTGGGGCAATGAATAATACTGTCGCAAATACTGCCAGGGGTGCCGACATATTGCCGAAGTTGTGCATACTAACGAATACCCATGACACTCCGACGGCAAACAATCCAATACCAAAGTAAAAACCCAGCACGGCGCTACGGCGTGCCGCCGGGTTGTTCAACCACAGATTGAACAAAAGTGCCAGTGACAACAGGGAAAATGGAAACAGGGAAACGGGTGCGAACGCCAATGGCATCACTGCACCCGCCACCAACGCCAACAGATTTTCCCGCCAGCGGGAAGTCTGCATCAGGCCTGTGATTCCAGGGCAGACGTTTTGTCGGACCGGGTAACCTCCAGCAGATGCACGCGCCGACTGTCTGCACGCAATACCTTGATATGTAAGCCATCGAGATCTACCGTCTCGCCGCGCTTCGGTACATGCTCCAGTGTGATCAATACCAGTCCGCCAATGGTATCGATATTTTCGAATTCAAAAGCCGTGTCGAAATGGCTGTTGAAATCTTCAAGCGGCAGCAACGCCTTCACCACATAGCGCCCCTCGCCGCGTGTCAATATCATCATGTCGTCGTCTTCGATATCGTGCTCATCCTCGATCTCACCAACAATTTGTTCAAGCACATCTTCAATGGTGACCAACCCGGACACACCACCGTATTCATCAACAACAATTGCCATGTGGTTACGGTTGGTACGGAAATCACGCAGTAGCACATCAAGGCGTTTGCTTTCCGGGACAAACACCGCGGGACGCAGAATGTCATCCAGATCCAGATCCGATTCTTTCTTGTTTAACTGGAAGAAACGCAACAGGTCCTTGGCCAGCAGAATACCGACCACCTTGTCCTTGTCACTATCGATCATGGGATAACGCGAGTGCGCCTCTTCAATAACAAGCGGCAAAAAATCTTCCGGTGTCTGGTTCTTATCCACCACCTGCATTTGTACTCGTGGAATCATGATGTCGCGAACCTGCATTTCCGAGACCTGTAGTACTCCCTCGATCATATCGAGTGAATCGCTGTCCAGCAGATCACGCTGCTGCGCATCACGTAAGATCGAAACCAGTTGTAGACGACTGGTTGGTTCACGCAGTAGTGCTTGACTCAGGCGATCGAGAAAAGAGGGTGATGACGCCTTGGCGCCATCGCGACTACTGGGGGGTTCGTCTTTTTTGCTCATATCTTCCGCAAGTTGTTGTGATTTCAGTTTTCGTTATAGGGCGCGGGGAAACCCAGTTGCATCATGATGCGCGTTTCCTGCGTTTCCATTGCCAGCGCTTCCTGCTCATCTTTATGGTCGTAACCCTGCAAATGCATGATGCTGTGTATTACCATATGTGCCCAATGTGACAACACGGTTTTTTCCTGCTCCTTAGCCTCGCGCCTCACCACCGGCGCGCAGATAACGATATCTCCAAGAATTCCACTGCTGATACCCGGCGGATCTTCAAACGGAAAGGATAGCACGTTGGTCGGACCTGATTTGTGTCGATACCGATGGTTAAGCTCGCCCATTTCTTCTTCATCAACCAGCCTTACCGTCACTTTGACGTCCTGTCTTTCCAATGCAGCAAGCAGCCATTGCCTGAATTCATCTTCACCGGGGACATCACCGCTGTTCGAGACGTCCTGCAAGGTAATCTCCATCACACTAGGCTTTATCGTTCCCTTTCGTGTCTGGCTTATGATTCTCGTAGGCTTCAACAATTTTCTGCACCAACGGATGCCGCACTACATCGCGATTGCTAAACGTGGTAAAGCTGATTCCTTTTACTCCCCCGAGGATGCTGATTACTTCGCGCAGCCCAGACTTCTGGTGGCGCGGCAAATCGACCTGCGTAATATCACCGGTAATAACAGCAGTCGTACCAAAACCGATGCGGGTGAGAAACATTTTCATTTGCTCCGGTGTTGTGTTTTGCGCCTCATCGAGAATGATAAACGAATCATTCAGGGTGCGTCCGCGCATGTAGGCCAACGGCGCCAGCTCAATCACGTTTTTGTCCAGCAGCCGATTGACTTTCTCGTAACCAAGCATGTCATGCAGAGCATCGTAAAGCGGCCGTAAATAGGGTTCGACTTTCTGCTCCAGATCCCCAGGCAAGAAACCCAGGCGCTCGCCGGCTTCCACCGCCGGCCGGACTAGCATGATGCGCTGCACTCCCGACTGCTGTAACGCCTCCACCGCGCAAGCCACCGCTAGATAGGTTTTACCGGTACCGGCTGGCCCGACTCCAAAATTGATGTCGTGGGTCTGGATATTTTGCACGTATTGCCGCTGATGTTTGCTGCGGGTTTTAACCTTCCGTTTCGGTGTCGGAACAATTAAATCTTGAACGTCAGGATCACCCTGTTCGTCCAGCGCCATTTCCTGTAATGCCACATGCACACCGGAAGGGGTCAGTAACTCGCCTTTACCAGTGGTTTTGTACAGATCTTTAAGAAAGGTTTCGACGGAACTGGCGATATCCGGCTTACCAGTCACACGAAAGTTATTGCCTCGGTTGCTGATCTCCACCCCGAGTGATTCCTCGATTTGGCGAATATGTTCGTCATGCAGGCCGCAGAGACTGGCCAGTCGGCTGTTGTCGGCGGGGGTAAGACTGAAACGAATCTCGGAAGTCTGGGTACTCAAAACCGGTTACGTGCGATGTTGATAATATTAGTGTAGACGTTAAATGTGGGTAGAGGTCAAGCTACTCAAATGCGGGCAGCAAGTACTTCCGCACGCAGGCTGTTTGGCATCGCCTCTGTGATCGCAAGATCGATAAATTTCCCCACCAGGGATCTATCATTAGATGCAAAATTGACCACCCGATTGTTTTCCGTGCGCCCCGCCAACATGTCTTTACCTTTGCGTGCCGGGCCTTCTACCAGCACTTTTTGTACGGTACCGACCATCTGTGTAGATATCGTTGCCGCCATTTCATTAATACGTGCCTGCAAGCGGGACAAGCGCTGCCGCTTTACCTCAGGCGAGACATTATCTTCCAAATCCGCCGCCGGTGTACCGGGCCGCGCACTATAGATAAAGCTGAAGGAGTGGTCAAATCCGACATCCTCAATCAGTTTCATAGTTGCCTCAAAGTCCTCGTCAGATTCGCCGGGAAAACCAACGATAAAATCACTGGACAGGCTGATGTCCGGGCGTACCGCACGCAACTTGCGAATACGGGACTTGTACTCCATAACGGTATGGCCGCGCTTCATCAGTGAGAGGATCCTGTCGGAACCGCTTTGCACCGGCAAATGAAGGTGGTTAACCAATTGTGGCACATCAGTATAGGCGGCAATGAGACTGCCATTAAAATGCATTGGATGAGATGTTGTATAACGAATGCGATCAAAACCATCGATTTCTGCAATATAACGGATCAGTAAAGCGAGATCGGCCTCGCCACCGCCAAACATCGCTCCCTGATAGCAATTCACATTTTGACCAAGTAAGGTGACTTCGCGCACGCCTTGCTCCGCCAGGTGCACCACTTCCGCCAGCACACCATCGAACGGCCGGCTAAACTCTTCACCCCGGGTGTAGGGAACAACGCAATATGTGCAGTACTTGCTGCAGCCCTCCATGATGGAAACGTAGGCGCGAACACCGTCTACCCTGGGAACCGGTAGGCAATCAAACTTTTCGATTTCAGGAAACGAGGTATCAATCTGTCCAGGACCGTCGGCGATAACAGCGTCGAGCATTTTTGGCAGACGATGAAGCGTTTGTGGTCCGAACACCAGATCAACAAAGGGGGCGCGCTGCGTGATGGCTGCCCCCTCCTGGCTGGCCACGCATCCACCGACACCAATGACAATCCCGGGCCGTTTTTGTTTCAATTCATTCCAGCGCCCCAGTTCGGAAAACACTTTTTCCTGTGCTTTTTCCCGGATGGAACAGGTATTGAGCAGCAACACATCGGCGTCTTCGGCATTGTCCACGGCCTGCAGGCCATGACTGTCGCGCAGTAAATCCACCATGCGTGCGGAATCATAATCGTTCATCTGACACCCGAACGTTTTAATAAAAACGCTGCGTAGTGCACTCGAATCCGGATGGTTTGAAGAATGATTGTCCATAGCTGTGTTATACCCGGGCGGGGCGGAGTAATGTACCCGCGGCTGAACCAAAATTCCAGTCATTCGGTACTGATCTGTCCTGCGCACCCGCATGTTTTGATGCTCGACACGGAAATCACGCAGGATAACGGTTAAATCGGTCGGCGGGGTATGCCTCCCCAAAGCCCACCCGATCACGAGCAAGCTCAACCGGCTGAGTGGTCTTCGACGCAACGCCAATCTTGCCTTGTCTCAAGTAGTAACGTGGCACATATAGTAACAGCAGCGCAAGTTGAGCGAGTGCAAATGCCGGACGAATTGAGTGTTTCGAACAGCACTACCCGCTTCGATCTGGCATAAAAGTGCGGGGAATCACCGCTGTTGAAACCGGTGAACCAGAATGCATCTATACAAGATTTTCGGGGGACAATTTATAACAAATTGAATTTAAATCCGCATATTATGTAACGATCTGGACTTGCATCGGGCAATAAGGGAATTGTTGAATGCATTCTGCAATTTGTCTGTTGTCAGTTCCACCATAACGCTGTTCCCGGCAAAATTCGATTCCATAACAAGTCCGGTATTCTACAGGACCGATTGATGCAGCCACAGCTGACGAAAATCTGCCGGTAAAAGGCAAAAACCGGTAAAAATCGGTGGAATTCTGCCCTTGTGGGCCACGATACCGCGTATACAATTAAAAAGGCGGTAGAGATTAACGGAAATTGAGCGTCTGGGTATCTGGCACGTCAGTTGGCGCTAATTTTGGTCGCTGCAGGCCAGCGCTTAACTGTACCGATTGAATTTAAAGGGTGTGCGCTATGACTCGAATACTGGTTCTCCTGATCGCGCTGGTGGCAATGCCATCAATGGCCGACGATCTGGCTAATTCCTATGTAAAACTCTTTCAGGTCCAGGTACAGCTGGCACAAAGTGGCAATGCCAGTGCCCTGTATTCACTCGGCAAAATGCATGAACAAGGAATGGGCACACCGGTTGATCTTGATCAGGCCTACAATTGGTATGAAAAGGCCGCATCCAAGGGCGATATACGCGCCAAACACAAACTGGCGAATCGCTTATCAGCTATCTCCAATGCAGAACGAGCAAAGAAAGCCATGATAGCTGCCGACGATGCCAAACTAAGAGCGCATGAACAAAGGGTAAATCGCGCTTTGACAGCCAAAAAGCGCGCTCGCTCAAAAGCATTACTAAAAAAACAACGTGAGCTGGCGGAAGCCAACGATATGGAAGATCAATAAAAGCAAATTTCTGAATACTGGCAAGGCGCGTCGCACTCTGGCGCGTCTTTTTTCTGTGGTGCCGTCGGTACGGTGGTACGACATCAATCTAACAGGTGAAAATCGCAATGCGATTATCACGTCAGAAATAGTGCCACCCATTCGGCTACGGGTAGAGCCGGGAAATGGTAGCGAGGGGGAGACTTGAACTCCCGACCTCAGCGTTATGAGTGCTGCGCTCTAACCAGCTGAGCTACCTCGCCATGGATTGCCCGGTTCGGGCTGAAAAGACGCGGGATTCTGGGTTTTCCCTCCCGCCTTGTCAAGATTCAACCAAAATACGCTGTCAAACCGCGTTAAACAACAGACAACACCGCAACATTATGACGGAATATAAATCGAAAGAATAAGCTGCGGGAATTAAAACCTCAGACATTAAACCGGAAATGGACCACATCGCCATCCTGCATCTCGTAGTCCTTGCCTTCCAGACGCAGTTTTCCAGCTTCTTTCGCCCCGTGCTCACCACCGTTGCTCACATAATCATCAAAAGATGCCAGCTCGGCGCGAATAAAACCGCGTTCAAAATCAGTATGGATTACGCCGGCTGCCTGAGGGGCCAGCGCGCCTTGCCGCACCGTCCAGGCGCGAACCTCCTTCTCTCCGGCGGTAAAGAACGTCTGCAATCCCAGCAAACGGTAGCCTGCACGAATGACTCGATTGAGTCCAGGTTCACTCAGACCCATATCTGCAAGAAATTCCTGCTTCTCCTCGTCACTCATGTCAATCAGCTCGACCTCAATTGCGGCACATATCGGCACCACTTCGGCGCCTTCTTTGTCTGCGATTTCCGTAACACGATCCAGATGCGCATTGTCTGCAAATCCCTGTTCATCGACGTTGGCGATAAACAATGTTGGTTTTGCTGTGAGCAAGAATAGAGGTCGTATAAGCCGAGTATCGTCTTCATCAAGACCCATGGTGCGAACAGGTTCACCTTCGTTCAATGCGGCGAGCACACGTATTAACAATTTACCAAGCTTGACCTGTTCCTTGTCTCCGGCCTTTGACCCCTTCTCTGCCTTGGCCAGCGCACGCTCAACCGTTTCCATATCAGCCAGCGCCAGCTCGGTATTGATCACATCGATGTCGGCCAATGGATCAATCGTTCCCGCTACGTGGACAATATTTTCATCTTCAAAACAACGCACTACCTGGGCAATGGCATCGACTTCGCGGATATGTGCCAGGAATTGATTGCCAAGTCCTTCGCCTTTGGAAGCGCCGGCGACAAGACCGGCAATGTCCACAAATTCGATTGTGGTCGGCAAAACGCGTTGCGGGTTAACAATAGAAGCGAGTTTGTCGAGGCGCGGGTCCGGTACCTCGACAATGCCGATATTGGGATCAATGGTGCAAAACGGATAGTTCTCTGCCTGAATCTCCGCTTTTGTAAGGGCATTGAACAATGTCGATTTGCCGACATTGGGTAAACCAACGATGCCACATTTGAATCCCATAAACTATCGACCCCGATTTAACCGCGGTGGCCATGCAGGTCATTCATTACCTGCCCGTAATTGCCACAAATTATCTCATCTACCTGTATCAATGCCGCGCCGATCGCGGCATTGGTTTGCTGTTGTTCCGCCTGTGATGCCTTCTTAAGAACATAGGACTCAACCTGAGGGGCCGTGCCGGGGTGACCGATACCAATGCGCAGGCGCATGAATTCCTTCGATCCTATTTTATTGATGATATCGCGCAAACCGTTATGACCGCCGTGACCACCACCAGACTTGAGGCGAACTGTCCCTGGCGGTAAATCGATCTCATCGTGTATCACCAGAATGTGCTCCGGCACGATTTTATAGAATCGCGATAATCTGGCGACGGCCTCACCGCTGCCATTCATGAACGTCGATGGTTTCAACACCCATACATCACGGCCTGCAAGCTCAACTCGGCCGGCATCGCCGGCAAAGCGTTTTTCCGCTTTCAGACTACCGCCCGCAGCTCGTAACAAGGCCTCAATAAAACGGAACCCGGCATTGTGCCGGGTTGCCGCGTAGGTCTTGCCAGGATTTCCAAGGCCAACAATGAGGGAAATTCCCTGGGCCATAGTTGATATCCTGTCGTGAGGTCAGGCGAAACCTTACTCGCCTTCCTTGGGCTCTTCTTCCGAGGCCTCGCCTTCTTCGCCTTCTTCGCCTTCTGCTTCTTCTTTTTCTTCTTCCTCAATACTGCCACGTACGGCTGCAATGGTCACTATCGCCAGGTTATCACCGCCGTGAAACAAGCTCGTTAGCTCGACACCCTCTGTCAGCTTAATGTCAGACAAATGAAGAGACTCATGCAGATGAAGCTCTGAAATATCGGCTTCCAGGTATTCCGGGAGGTTCGATGCCAGACACGTAACGTCCAATTCAGTCATTAGGTGAGACACAATACCGTCCTGCAGTTTGACGCCAGGCGCGACATCTTCACCAATGAAGTGCAACGGCACGCGCATGTGGATCTTTTCACTGGCAGAAATACGTTGCAAATCCATGTGCAGCACCATCTGTTTATACGCATGATATTGCACATCACGCAGAATCACCTGCTGGGTATCGCTACCGCTTTTTACATCAATAATTGACGTATGAAAGGCCTCATTCTCCAACAGATGATAAATCTTGTCGTGCTTAAAACTGACCATCTCCGGATCTTTGTCGGCACCGTAAATAATACCCGGCACCTGACCCGCACGACGCAGACGGCGGCTCGCACCCGTTCCTTTCGTATCACGCTTATCAACGTTTAATTCAAAATTTGCAGCCATTGCCTAACTCCTCTTTCAAATGACCTTACCCGCGACCAGGTTCGGTCTGACTACCTGAAAAGTGGCTTGTAAATTCAGCCACCACCTGAAGAAACCGTCTCACGACCATTACTCCATAAACAGTGAACTCACCGAATCCTCCATTGCGATACGGCGCATCGTCTCGGCCAGCAACTCTGCAATACTCAGCTGGCGTATTTTTTCCGAGGTTTTGGCCTCATCACTCAACGGGATGGTATCGGTCACCACCAGTTCGTCCAGTTGCGAGTCGTTAATGCGCAACACCGCATCTCCTGAAAGCACGGGGTGCGTGCAATATGCCAATACCTTCAACGCACCCTTTTCCTTCAACGCACTCGCAGCCTCACACAATGTCCCCGCGGGATCGACCAGGTCATCCATCAGCACGCAGGTGCGGTTTTTAACCTCACCAATAATATTCATCACCTTGGCCTCATTTGCCCGCGGTCGACGTTTGTCGATAATGGCAAGATCGGCTTCCAGGTGTTTTGCCAGACCACGCGCTCGGACAACACCGCCCACATCCGGCGATACCACCAGCAAATCCGGGTATTCGTGTTTCCAGATATCGCCCAGCAACACCGGTCCGGCATAAATATTATCCACTGGAATATTGAAAAATCCCTGAATCTGATCAGCGTGCAGATCCATGATCAGCGCCCGGTCGGCACCGGCGGTCGAAATCATTCCCGCCACCAGCTTGGCCGTGATCGATACGCGCGCGGTGCGCGGCCGGCGATCCTGGCGAGCGTAACCAAAATATGGCATCACCGCCGTAATGCGGCTGGCCGACGAACGTTTCACGGCATCGATCAATACCAGCAATTCCATTAAATTGTCGTTACTGGGTGAACATGTAGATTGCAAAATAAACACATCCTTACCACGGACATGTTCCATGATCTCCACCATGATTTCACCGTCGCTAAAGCGTCCCACCACGGCCTTGCCCAGCGGAATTCCCAAATGACCCGACACGCGATCTGCCAACTCTTTATTGGCATTACCGGCAAAAACAACGACGTTATCCAGTGGCAACTAAACCCTCCCCGGGATGAACCAGAAATCTACAGCAACCAGCGCCATAATATGGTTGGGGCGCCAGGATTCGAACCTGGGAATACTGGAATCAAAATCCAGTGCCTTACCACTTGGCGACGCCCCAGCACAAAACTCAAGAATTGAACCTGGCTACCACCAGATGCAATTCCTCAACTTTCTTGCGCCAACCTTTCCACAAGCGGCGACTGAGTCAGGCCTCGGGCAACAAAGCCGGCCCACTCGCCCGGGCATTGAGCCAGGACTTCCTCGCCCTGCACGCGGTCAGCGACCGGTAAAAAGACACCCGCTCCGGACCCCGTCATCCTGGGATTGCCAAATGATTGCAGCCATCGCAAGGCCTTATCCACCTGCGGGTACAACTTGCGAACAACCGGCTCCAGATCGTTCCTTACCCGCCCCTCGCGAAAGGCGCGTATTGTGATGGGAGGGCTATCACGTGTCAATTCAGGATGAGCGAATATGTCGGCGGTAGCAACCTGGACATCCGGCGAGATCACCACATACCAGGATGGTTCCAGCTCGATCGGGGTCAGTTTTTCTCCTACCCCTTCCGCCCACGCAGTCTGGCCACGCAAAAATACGGGTACATCGGCGCCCAACTGTAATCCAAGCACAATGAGCTCATCTCGAGACAGACTCACACCCCAAAGCCGGTTCAGGGCCTGCAATGTGGTCGCGGCGTCGGAACTGCCGCCGCCAAGGCCACCACCTTGCGGGATTCGTTTAGTGAGGGTGATTTCAACACCCTGCTCAATATTACAGGTTTGCTGAAGTAGTCTGGCGGCCCGTCGGCAGAGTTCGTTGTGTTTGTCGATTCCCGCCGGTGGCTGTGAATGCCTGATGGCGGGGTCGTCTGTTATCGAAAACGATAATTCGTCACCAAAATCGAGAAACTGGAACACCGTCTGCAGTTCATGGTAGCCATCCTCGCGCTGCCGATTAATGTGCAGAAAAAGATTGATCTTGGCCGGGGCTGGCCAGCTGGCCCCGCTCATGGGTCAGACTGCCAACGATTGAGCGCCAGCCGCACCTCCAGTATCCGTCCACTGCCATCGCCCACGAGGCGCGACATGAAAATTCGTCGCGGCAATTGCAATTGACCGTAACGGGCATAGGCCAGATACCGGATTTCCCAGTTGTTTTGCTTGAGACTTTTCAGACGACCGATTTCGTCGAGCTCCAGTTTGGCGTTTACATTGGGTATCGCCTGACCGCGTACCCAGTATTGCAAGCCATTGATCGGTATCTTCCAACCCGTCACCTGTTGCAACAGGCGCTCAGCGTCGCTATCCATGTATTCATTACCCCGGTTGTCTCTTAGCACCGCACCATTCCGGTCCTGTGTTAACGCCACCACACTACCCCCAAACGGACCGCTTAACTGAATGTGCTGTTTCCGCTCCGACTTTACCCAGCTGATTCTGGCTTGCCAGCCCCTGTCGTCAGTTTGCAGTGCAACACGGCCACGCATGCTCCAGCGATGACTGGCATTCAGCTTTTGCAGGTGGTTTTGCCACGCGGTCTGGCGTTCGGCCTCGGTCAGCCGCACAGCAGTTGTTGAACACCCGATCAGGAGGGCGGACAACAACAGCAAGGCAGGGATTCTCACTTCTTGAATTTCTTGATAGCGCTCTGCAGTACTTCGTTATCAGGATCTTTCTGCAACGCTCGCTCCCAGACACGCGTCGCCTGACGTTGCTTGCCCAACGCCCACAATACTTCACCGAGGTGTGCCGATATTTCCGCATCGGGACGGATTTCAAGTGCCCGGCGCAGGAACCGAACGGCGTCGCTACTGTTACCAAGGCGGTAATGCACCCATCCCATGCTGTCCAGAATAAATGGATCGTTGGGCCGTAATTCCAGCGCCTG
>JAZFSZ010000097.1:0-16308 GCA_036446455.1 Acidiferrobacterales bacterium | reverse complement strand
GGAAGACCGTCGCCCGCATTATTGAAAAAGAAAAACCGGATGCAGTACTGCCGACCATGGGGGGGCAGACCGGACTGAATTGCGCACTGGATCTTGAGCGCGAAGGTATATTGGAAAAATTTGGTGTCGAAATGATTGGCGCCACCAAGGAAGCCATTGATAAGGCCGAGGACCGCGAGCAATTCAAGGTGGCAATGGAAGGCATTGGTCTGGAATGCGCCCGTGGTGCTATTGCTCATAGCCTTGAAGAGGCGCAACAGGTGCAGGCCATGGTCGGATTTCCGGCCATTATTCGTCCCTCGTTTACGCTTGGCGGCAGCGGTGGCGGGGTGGCCTATAACCGTGAAGAGTTTATCGAGATCTGCAAGCGTGGGCTCGATGCGTCACCGACCAGCGAACTGCTGATCGAAGAATCCATTATCGGTTGGAAAGAATACGAGATGGAAGTGGTGCGCGACCACAAGGACAACTGCATCATTATCTGTTCGATCGAAAATTTCGATCCCATGGGGGTGCATACCGGTGATTCCATTACCGTGGTACCGGCGCAGACACTGACGGACAAGGAATACCAGATTATGCGTGATGCCTCGATTGCGGTATTGCGCGAGATCGGTGTCGATACCGGCGGTTCCAACGTGCAGTTTGCCATTAATCCCGACGATGGACGCATGTTGGTTATTGAAATGAACCCCCGGGTTTCACGTTCTTCCGCCCTGGCTTCCAAGGCCACTGGTTTCCCGATTGCCAAGATTGCAGCCAAGCTGGCGGTGGGTTATACGCTGGATGAGTTACGTAACGATATTACCGGTGGGCTGACACCGGCCTCGTTCGAACCGACTATTGATTATGTGGTTACCAAATTCCCGCGTTTTACGTTCGAAAAGTTCCCCAACGCCGATGCTACCTTGACGACGCAAATGAAATCCGTGGGGGAGGCCATGGCTATTGGTCGCACCTTCCAGGAATCCCTGCAAAAAGCCATCCGTAGTCTGGAAATCGATTCCTACGGCCTGGAGTCACGGCTGCCGGATAATTATGACCTTGATGAAATCAAACCGGGGCTTGCGCGCAATCTCAAGGTACCAAACGCCGATCGACTCTGGCACATCGCCGACGCTATTCGCGTGGGCATGTCAATTGATGAAATCTACGAACTAACGCGTATCGATCCCTGGTTTCTCGATGCCATTTTCGATCTCGTGGAAACAGAAAAGTCGATCGCACGCAGTGCCGGCAAAAACATCAGTGCGAATCGCTTGCGCGAATGGAAACGCAAAGGTTTTTCCGACAGACGACTGGCGCAACTGCTGAACAGCAGTGAAGAGAAAGTCCGTCAGTTGCGCCGCGATAAAAAAGTGCATCCGGTGTACAAGCGTGTCGATTCCTGTGCCGCCGAATTTGCAACCCACACGGCCTATATGTATTCCACTTATGAAGAGGAATGTGAGTCTGCACCGGAGGACAAAAAGAAAATAATGATTCTCGGTGGTGGCCCCAACCGCATCGGCCAGGGCATCGAGTTTGATTACTGCTGTGTACATGCCGCGTTTGCCATGCGCGACGATGGCTATCAGACCATCATGGTCAATTGTAATCCGGAGACCGTTTCAACAGACTACGATACCTCGGACCGATTGTACTTCGAGCCATTAACCCTCGAGGATGTGCTGGAAATCGTCCGTGTGGAAAACCCCACCGGCGTCATTGTGCAGTACGGTGGCCAGACACCGTTAAAACTGGCACGGGGTCTTGAGGCTGAGAACGTACCCATCATCGGCACATCACCCGATTCCATTGATCTGGCCGAAGACCGCGAACGTTTCCAGCGCTTGCTGAAACGCCGCAATTTGATGCAACCGCCCAATGCCATTGCCCGCACCACTAAAGAAGCAGTTAAAAAGGCAGAAAAAATCGGCTACCCACTGGTGGTGAGGCCCTCGTACGTGTTGGGCGGCCGCGCCATGGAGATCGTTCACAACCAGCAAGATCTCGAGACCTATATGCGCCTGGCGGTGACGGTATCGCAAGACAGTCCTGTATTGCTGGACCGGTATCTGACCGAGGCAACGGAAGTCGACGTCGATGCGATAAGTGATGGCACAGACGTCGTCATTGGCGGCATCATGGAACATATCGAAGAGGCCGGTGTACACTCGGGCGATTCCGCCTGTTCTTTTCCGCCTTTCAGCCTTTCGAAAAAGATACAGAAAGAATTGCGGACCCAGACTGTAGAACTGGCCAAGGCACTCAAGGTTGTTGGATTGATGAATATCCAGTTTGCGGTAAAAGGAAGTGACATCTACGTGCTGGAGGTGAATCCGCGTGCATCACGCACCGTGCCTTTTGTCTCCAAGGCGACAGGACAACCCATTGCCAAGATTGCCGCACGCTGTATGGTCGGCAAAAGTCTCAAAGAACAGGGTGTGGCGAAGGAGATTATCCCGGACTACTATTGTGTGAAAGAAGCGGTATTTCCATTTATCAAGTTTTCCAATGTTGACACCCTCCTGGGCCCGGAGATGCGGTCGACCGGCGAAGTCATGGGTGTGGGCAAGACCTTTGGTGAAGCCTTTTCAAAATCGCAGTTGGCAGCGGGCAATGAAATTCCCGCCAGCGGCAGGATTTTTATCAGTGTGCGCGATGAAGACCAGAAATCAGTAATCGATGTGGCGCGCTATTTCAGCGAAAATGGGTTTGAGATACTGGCAACGCGCGGTACGGCAATTGCCATTGAAAAGAGTGGTATTACAGTGCGACGCGTGAACAAGATATCGGAAGGCCGCCCCAATATTGTCGACATGATTGTCAACGATGAAATTGATATCATCATTAACACGCTATCGAACAAACAGAGCCGTGAAGATTCTTATGATATCCGGCGCGAAGCACTATTGCGTCACCTGACCAATTACACCACTCTGGCCGCCGCCCGTGCCGCTTGTGAGGGTCACAAACAGGCAGGAGAATTCGGTGTCATACCACTGCAGGATTTGCACAAGAAACTCAACGGAGAGACCAAGCTATGACTAAGGTTCCCATGACCGTTGTCGGCGCCAAGGCGCTGGAAGACGAGTTGTCCCGACTCAAGAAAATTGATCGTCCGCGCATTATTGCGGCCATTGCCGAGGCACGGGCGCACGGCGATTTGTCCGAAAACGCGGAATATCACGCCGCCAAGGAACAGCAGAGTTTTATCGAAGGCCGTATTGCGGAAATAGAGAGCAAACTGTCAAATGCGCAGATTATTGACCCCGCCGCCGTTAATGCCGAAGGCCGTGTGGTGTTTGGTGCCACGGTCAAGTTGTATGATGAATCAACTGACGGGGAAGTGATTTATCAAATTGTTGGAGATGATGAAGCCGATATTGAGGCTGGTAAAATTTCCGTCAATTCACCCATTGCCCGCGGCCTTATTGGCAAGGAAGATGGTGACGAAGTTGAGGTGAAGGTGCCTGACGGTACACGCCGTTACGAAATTCTTGCTATCGACTATTTCTAGATACTCTTCGTTGCGCGTAAATGCATTTTTACGCTATATCAGAAGCGAGTTTCCTGCATACCATAGTGAATATCTCTTTTTCGATCGAACGCATTGTTTTGGCGTTGTGGGTGGGCGGCCTTTGGTCGGTTGGATTCCTGGTGGCGCCGGAACTGTTTCGATCACTAGAGTCGCGCCAGGTTGCTGGCACGATAGCCGGAAATTTATTCGCAGTGATGAATTATTGCGGGCTGATCGCCGGCACCATACTATTGGTCCTGGCTCATAAGCAGCATTCGTGGCGCAGCTATCGACAGTGGCGAACCCTGTTGATTGTCGTCATGTTGATGCTGGTGGGAATAAGCCAGTTTTTGCTCGCACCAATGATGCAGGAAATTAAGCCAGAATGGTTGGCGACGGCAGCCGTTAGTGCCCATGCGCACAAACAGTTTGCAGTCTTACACGGCGTTTCCAGTGTTCTTTATTTATTCATCAGTGCATCTGGACTGGTACTGGTTGTTGCCGGCGCCACTCGTCGGACCGACTGAATCAGGCAGGCAATTTGATTTTGGGTTCGTTGGCCGGTTTGAATAAAACAGCAATCTGGCCAATTTCCTGCACCACTTCAGCGCCGGTGTCATCACAAATATTTTCGAAAGCTGCGCGTCGGTCGGCACGATCGCCAACCCGTAATTTGATTTTGAGCAGTTCGTGGTGTTCCAGCGCCTGCTTGATTCCTTCCAATACGGCCTGGGTAACGCCGGCATCACCGACCATGATGACCGGTTTCAGATGATGAGCGAGCCCGCGAAGATAATTGCGTTGTTTTCCAGTGAGTGACATGGTGTATTGCTGCCTGAAGGAGCGCGAGATTATACGCAGTTTGAACAATGCGGGAAGGGCATGACCCTCAATGACAATAAAGAAGCACACTCCGAGAACACAGTGGCTGAAAGACCATGTCGAGGACGAGTATGTGCGTCGCGCACAGCGAGATGGCTATCGTGCTCGCGCCGTCTACAAACTTCAGGACATTGATAAACGCGACCACCTGCTGAAACCGGGCCAGATAGTGGTAGATCTGGGTGCCGCACCCGGCAGCTGGTGCCAATACACTGTTGGCCGACTGGGTGAAAAGGGCCGCCTGATCGCGCTGGATATCCTGGAAATGGAGCCGATTGAGGGCGTTGAGTTCATCCAGGGCGATTTTGGCGAGCAGGAAGTACTGGACCGCTTGTTGGCAGCCCTCAACCGGCAGCCGGTCGATCTTGTATTGTCGGATATGGCCCCCAATATCAGTGGTATTGCCGTATCTGATCAGGCGCGATCAATGCATTTGCTGGACCTGGCGCTGGGTTTTTGTCGGCAGGTTTTACGTCCAGACGGAACGCTGCTGGTGAAGGCATTTCAGGGTACAGGATTCCCGGAATTCCAGAAGGCGCTTAAACAGGGTTTTCGCAGGGTGAATTCGCGTAAACCAAAGGCATCGCGTGCCAGAAGTCGTGAAATTTACCTGTTGGCACAGGGGTTTATGGATAATTAGACAAGCACAGTTGTCAGATTGCTATAGTCATAGGACAATATTTTCGCCATGATTCACGATGCGGACAAATGGCAAATATAACGGGGAAGTAGTTTGAATAATCTAACCAAGAATTTAATGCTGTGGCTGGTAATTGCCGTCGTGCTGATGTCGGTATTCAGCAGTTTTAACCAGCGGCAGACAAGCCAGCAGCCCATCGAGTATTCACAGTTTGTGCGTCACGTAAGTAATGGCGATGTCGAGCGGGTGATTATCGAGGGCCGCAAAATCAGCGGGAAATTTCGTGACGGCAATGATTTCAAGACCTATTCGCCGGGTGATCCCGGGATGGTAGAAGACCTGCTGCGTAACGGCGTATCTATTACGGCAAAAGAGGAAGAGGGCCCGTCACTTCTTCTCTCCATTCTTATCAACTGGTTTCCACTACTGTTGATTTTTGGTTTATGGATCTATTTCATGCGCCAGATGCAGGGCGGTGGTGGTGGCCGTGGCGCCATGAGTTTCGGTAAATCCAAGGCACGTATGCTTGGTGAAGATCAGAACAAGATTACCTTTGATGACGTCGCCGGCGTGGAAGAGGCCAAGGAAGAAGTCAGTGAACTGGTTGAATTCCTGAGCGAGCCATCCAAGTTCCAGAAGCTCGGTGGCCATATTCCGAAAGGCGTGTTACTGACCGGTAGCCCAGGTACCGGAAAAACGCTATTGGCCAGGGCCATTGCCGGCGAAGCCAAGGTACCCTTTTTTACCATTTCCGGTTCCGACTTTGTCGAGATGTTTGTCGGTGTGGGTGCGTCGCGTGTGCGTGATATGTTTGATCAGGCGAAAAAACACGCGCCGTGTATCATCTTCATTGATGAAATTGATGCGGTCGGTCGCCAGCGTGGCGCCGGACTGGGTGGTGGTCATGACGAACGCGAACAAACCTTGAACCAGTTACTGGTGGAGATGGATGGATTCGAGGGTAACGAAGGCGTGATCGTAATCGCGGCCACCAACCGCCCCGATGTGCTGGATCCGGCATTACTGCGACCCGGTCGCTTTGATCGCCAGGTCTATGTGCCGCTGCCGGATATCCGCGGCCGCGAGCAGATACTTAAAATCCATATGCGTAAGGTACCGGTAGGGGACGACGTCGATATGTCCATAATTGCCCGCGGCTCACCCGGCTTTTCGGGTGCCGATCTGGCCAATCTGGTCAATGAAGCCGCGCTGTTTGCCGCGCGCGCAAACAAACGGCTGGTGGACATGGACGACTTTGAGAAAGCAAAGGACAAGGTCATTATGGGGGCAGAACGCCGTTCGATGGTGATGCCGGAGGACGAGCGTCGTAACACGGCCTATCATGAATCGGGCCATACTGTGGTTGCCAAGGTGTTGCCACATACCGACCCGGTTCATAAAGTCACCATTATCCCGCGTGGCCGTTCATTGGGCGTTACCATGCAGCTACCGGAAGAGGATCGCTATAGCCATAATCGCGACTCCCTGCTGTCCACTATTGCCGTGCTCATGGGTGGTCGCATCGCAGAAGAAGTGTTCATGAATCAGATGACCACCGGCGCCTCCAATGATTTTGAGCGCGCGACAGATATCGCCAAGAACATGGTAATGCGCTGGGGCATGAGCGATCTCATGGGTCCGTGCGTGTATGGTGAAAATCAGCAAGAGATATTCCTCGGGCGTGATGTCACCACGCATCAGAACCTTAGCGACCATACTGCCAAGATGGTGGATCAGGAAGTCCGTCGTATTGCCGATGAACAATACGCTCGAGCACGCAAGGTCATCGAGGAAAACCGCGACAAGATCGAGATCATGGCGAAGGCCTTGCTCGAGTGGGAAACGCTCGATGCCGGTCAGATCGATGAAGTGATGGAGGGCAAGAAGCCAAGTCCGCCCAAGCCACTGAATTCAGCCACCGATAACTCCTCCGATAAATCTTCTGGTGATGGCAAAACCCGGGCTGAGTCGCCCAAGCCTGAAGCAGGCCCCAACCTGGATAGACCCGCCGGAGAACATTAACTTACGTGGTGGCACTTAAGTGCGGCGGTCGTGAGCTCGACCTGGCAAGCACTGCGGTCATGGGCATACTTAATATCACCCCCGATTCCTTTGCGGACGGGGGTGTTTTTATGGCGCCCGATAAAGCAGTCGCCCGCGCCGTTGATATGGCCGGGCAGGGCGCGGCCATCATTGATATCGGTGGTGAATCGACACGTCCCGGTGCAGAAGCGGTGGACGCGCAACAGGAAATGGATCGCGTGTTGCCGGTAATAGAAGCGGTTGCGGCAGTCGTTGATATACCCGTCTCTATTGATACCGCCAAGCCGGAAGTCATGCGGGCAGCGGTTGCGGCAGGCGCCGGTCTCATCAATGATGTCTGTGCCTTGCAGCTGGATGGTGCCTTGCAAGCCGCCAGCGAGTGCAAGGTACCCGTATGTTTAATGCATATGCAGGGTGAGCCGCGGACCATGCAGGAAAACCCGCAATATGGGGATGTGGTCGTCGATGTCACAGCCTTTCTCGAGCAGCGAATCAAGGCAGCGGTTGATGCCGGTATCGACAAGGCAAGTATCGTTATTGATCCGGGTTTTGGTTTTGGCAAATTGCTGGCGCACAATATGGCATTGTTGAATAATCTGCAGGAATTCAAAGCGCTGGGTGTGACGATCATGGCGGGTTTGTCTCGTAAATCCATGATCGGCATGGTGCTGGATCTGCCGGTAGAACAGCGTTTGCACGCCAGTGTGGCGCTGGCGTTAATAGCGGCGCAAAATGGCGCTAGAATCATACGAGTACATGATGTGGCGCCAACGGTACAGGCGCTGCGGATGTGGGAAGCCGTGTCTGGGGGCTATCCTCGTGAGTGACTCGAAAGGGAGCAAAGTGGAGAAACGTTATTTTGGAACGGACGGCATCCGCGGTCAGGTAGGCGAGCCACCGATAACGCCGGAGTTTGTGTTGAAGCTCGGTTGGGCTGCCGGTCGCGTATTGGGTGGCGATGGCAGCTCTAAAAACAAAATACTGATCGGCAAGGATACACGTGTGTCTGGCTATCTTCTGGAGTCAGCATTGGAAGCGGGTTTGTCTGCAGCTGGTGTCGATATTCGTCTGCTGGGCCCCATGCCGACGCCGGCCATTGCCTATCTGACGCGCACGGCCCGGGCGCGTGCCGGTATTGTCATTAGCGCGTCACACAATCCATTTAACGATAATGGGATCAAATTTTTCTCATCCGATGGTACGAAACTGGCAGATGATATCGAACTGGCCATTGAGGCAGCGATGGAGGAACCTATTGTCACGGTTGCGGCTAACCAGCTGGGGAAAGCCAAACGATACGTCGATGCGCCTGGTCGCTATGTCGAATTTTGCAAGAGTACGTTCCCGACAAAATTGAGTCTGGAGGGATTAACCATTGTGGTGGACTGCGCCAATGGCGCGGCTTACCAGGTAGCACCATTGGTGTTCTCGGAACTGGGTGCCAACATCATTCCGATTGCGACTGATCCGGATGGTTTCAATATCAACGCCGACTGTGGCACCACCCATCCAAAGAAATTGCAGAAAACGGTTGTCGAGAATCAGGCGGACCTGGGCATTGCCCTCGACGGCGATGGCGACCGCGTCATCATGGTGGACCGCAAGGGACAGATTGTCGATGGCGACCAGTTACTCTATATAATCGCCATGCAGCGACATCAGCAAAATGACCTCAGCGGCGGTGTGGTCGGCACGCTAATGACCAACCTGGGTCTGGACCAGGCCTGTGCCGAGCACAATATTCCATTCCAGCGGGCGGCAGTAGGGGATCGCCACGTCATGAATCTGATGAAGGACAAGGGCTGGGACATTGGTGGCGAATCGTCCGGTCATATTATTTGTTTGAACAAGACTACCACCGGTGACGGCATCATCTCCGCGTTGCAGGTGCTGGCGGCGGTGGTGGCCAGTGGCAAGCCACTGTCAGAATTAAAACAGGGAATGCGCCGCTATCCGCAGGTGATGGTGAATGTTCGCACGACGGATTCCTTTGATGTTGACAGCTCCGTGCAAGTGCAAGAAGCCATTACCGAAATTGAGGGTTTACTCGCCAATCGTGGACGCGTATTGTTGCGCGCCTCCGGTACCGAGCCGGTCATTCGGGTAATGGTCGAGGGCGATGATGCCACGGAAGTCGCGCGATTCAGCCAGCAACTGGCCGATACCGTAAAGGCTGCCACCGGTGCCTGATAGGGGCAGAAGCTACCTTAGCGGCCCAAACCCCCCATGGTGTGCGGGAACGCACGCAGAGGTCGCGGAGGGTCGCTCTTGGGCATCCTCGGCAACTGCTCCATGCGTTGCTCTACCTCCTGCGTCCATGCAGTCGTGCGCCAGCGACACGTGTACGTTCGATGTACATCGGGCAAAGAACGCAGAGGACAACTGAGATGCATTATTCGCTTTCTCCGCGTGCTTTACGCCTTGGCGTTCTCGGCGTCACTTCCAGAGCGTAATGGTCTGACTGGACACAATTGATATTAAGACAAGTTTGAGCAAGATTTATTGTTAAACCTGCACAGGAAAGGAAGTCATGAAAGTTATAAAGAAAACTCCCGAGTACACCATTTATGAAAAGCGCTCCAGGCGTTATGCTGTAAAAGGTGCTGATAAAAAATGGATTAATGCGGAAGATAAGGTCAAGATTCTGTTGGCCGAAAAGCTGATTGAAGTAAAGCTGTCAAAGCCGAAACCGGCAGAAGAAACCGCTACTGACGCGAGCACAACTGACGAAACGCCTGCAGAGGCACCGGCCAGGCAAAGCTAAGCCTGCCACCCGACAGGGCAGGTTCCTGACTAAAAACAATGGCCGCACATGCGGCCACTGTTTTGTTCCCAATCTGATAAAACGGCTAAGCGTTGCGTTCCAACACCAATCGCAAACCTTCCTTCAAGGCATTAACGCGTCTGGCCACTATTCGGTTCTTTAGGGCCTTGTCGATGACACCCTGTTTTTCGAGCATACTCCGTACCTGCTTTTTGCAGCCCACCAGAAAGGCGTCGCGCCCCGTATCCAAGGCATTATGCAACATGTCTTCCAGCGCCCGGCAGGACGTAAAATCGATCTGCGGCACATCCGATAAATCCAGTACCAGTACATCATATTCGTCAAAGCCGGCCAGTCGCCGTGCGGTGCTTTTCGCAGCGCCAAAACTCATCGGACCGGAGATATGGAAAAGCAGAATACGGCCGTTGGCTTCCTTGAGAATTTTCGCCTCCTCGTCTGAAAGTGGCGATTCTTCTTCGGGAGATGTAATGGCGGTAATTGAGCTTAATTGCAGGTCAACCATGCGCTGCATGAAGAGGAACGAAGACATAATCATACCGATGCCAACTGCAGTAACGAGATCCACAAAAACTGTCAACCCAAATACAGTAAACATAATGGCGATGCCCGCTTTCGGGGCTGTGCGCATGCGTTTCAGGTAATCCCAGTCAATAATATCTGTACCGACCTTCACAAGAATACCGGCCAATACCGCATGGGGAATATATGCTGCCACCGTGCCGGCGCCCAGTACGATGGCCAGTAGTACGATCGCATGTAACGCACCCGACAGCGGTGTCAGCCCGCCGGCGCGAACATTGACAACGGTTCGCATGGTAGCGCCGGCACCCGGTAATGCACCGAACAAACCGGCAATGGTATTGCCAATACCCTGACCGATCAGTTCACGATCCGATTCGTGATAGGTGCGCGTCACATTGTCCGCTACCAGAGATGTCAGTAACGAGTCGATGCTCCCCAGGGCCGCAAGAATGAGCGCTGATTTCAGCATACTCACCAGTATGGAAAGTTCGATCGCTGGCATCTGTGGCACCGGAAAACCGAAAGGAATGTTTCCCAGTACCGACACCTCGCCCATCTTGTAGAGTGTTTTGCCGTTCTCCGTGACAGCTGCTATGTCAGCCCCCTGCCAGAAATAAAGCGTTAGTGTGCCGATGATGAGCGCCAGCAGTGGCGAGGGGATGAGGCGATTAATCTTTCGCGGTAAAAGATAAACGATAGCCAGGGCCAGCCCGCCGATCATCAGCGCTGAGGTGACCGAATGATCCAGGATCATGGGCAATGCTTTGGCGGAAGCCAACGGGCCGGGAATCGCCGGGTGGCCAAATAGCGGGCCCAAATTCAGCAGAATGATAATGACGCCAATCCCGCTCATAAAACCGGAGACCACCGGGTGCGGGATCAGGTTGATAAACCGGCCCAGCTTGAGAATACCAAACAGTATTTGCAGCAGGCCGCCCATAATTACCACCGTGAAGGCCAGGGCGACACCGTGTTGCAGATTGTCCGGATACATTGTGGTGTATTGGGTAAAAATAACGGCCATAACAACCGTCATCGGGCCGGTCGGGCCAGAGACCTGTGCCGGTGTGCCGCCAAAGAGGGCAGCGAAAAAGCCGACAAAAATAGCGCCATAAATACCGGCGATGGGTCCAGCCCCGGAAGACACGCCCATGGCGAGTGCGAGGGGCAAGGCAACTACGGCAGTGGTGAGCCCTCCATAAATGTCACCTCGAATATTGTTGAAGTGAAGGCCATGAAAAATCTGCATCTTGATACGGTACCTCGGGCAAGCATTTTATTGACTAATACCAACTACACGCTGGCATTCTGTTAACAGGACGTACTCGTCAAACCGATTGTCATCCGCCGGCGCTAAACGTGTTTGGTGACTCCGGCCACCGCGGCAGAAGCCATGGCAGGTTGCTATCGTGCCAACAGGTGATTGCCGCCACAGGATTAAACATGCACCAGCTCCACATTCCACAAAGGAAAAGAATAAGCTGTTGATGTTCTTGATGGATTTAAATCGGTATTCGAGACTACTTGGTCAAATCTTTATAAGACAATATGTTATGTCGATCCAGCGCTGATAATAGGATGATATTAAGTTAAAAACCAATGAACATTTTTGGTATCATATTCTTATATGGAATATCAGAATCTTCCGGACATTAGTTCACTGGCCGCCTTGAGGGCAGTTATCGAAAAAGGTGGTGTCAATGAAGCCGCCAGGGTGCTCAATATCGGTCAGCCTGCGGTGACCAAACGCCTGCGTTCACTGGAAATCGCCTACAGGATGAAACTGACCGAGCGTGTGGGAGGGCGTCTGCGTCTGACGGAGGCGGGTAAGAAGGTCTATCTGTTCGCCATACAAACGCTTGACCGGAACCTGGCGCTACAAGGTGAACTGCAGAGTCTCGTGCAGGGCAAAACACGCATGAGCCTGGAGGTGACGCACGCGATCGGTGAGCGTTTCCTGCCTGACCTGATGTTGCGCTTCTCCGAAAAATATCCGGATTACCAGATCGACTCCCGTCTGGCCTACAGCCGACAGATACAAATTCGCCTTGCCACAGGTCAAACCGAACTGGCGCTGCTCGAAAATGCCCCTGACCACCCCGATATTCTGGTGCAAAAGTGGATGGACGATGAGTTGTGGCTGGTGTGCGGCGCAAACCATACATTGGCGGGAACGGATCTGCTGCCAGTGGAAGAGCTGCCTAAGCTCAGCTATGTATTGCGTGAAAAAACATCATCCGTGCGTGGTGACATGCAGGCGGCGCTGCGCAATATCGGTATCGAACATCTCAATAGCGCTTTTGAGCTGGGATCAACCGAAGCCATTATCGATATCCTTGGGCGCGGTCGCCATGTCAGTTTTATGCCCCAGTTTGCCGTTTATGATGAGGTCAATGAGGGCAAGCTATCTCACATTAAAGTAACCGGTTTCCGTATCATGCGAACACTGTGGATTGCCCGTAATCGTGCCAACTTGGAGCATCCCGTTGCGGAGGCCTTTATTGCATTGCTGAGAGAATCTCACTAGCAAAACCGCTTGCCTGGATGGATCCGCAGAGCAGTTTATCCAGTGTAAATCAGGATAAAGATGATGAATAGCTCCGATTCAACTTGCATAGGAGGCGCAGTGGTGGCAGTTCGTATCGTCGCCCGGACGGGTTCGGCGGGTGGCGAATTGCGAAAAACCGTCTGGCCCGGTAACATCGCGCCCGCTTTTAAATTGAAAATCATAATATCCGAGGAGTAAACCATGCGTCAGCCACTGGTAGCCGGGAACTGGAAAATGAATGGTAGCTATGAGGAGTCCGCTGCGCTGCTGGAAGGTATCGTTGCGGGGATGGGTAATGTGCAAAAAGCCGAGGTGGTGGTTTGCCCACCGGCGATCCTGATACCGCTGGTAGCGGAAAAGCTCTCGGGTAGTGGTGTGAAGTTTGGCGGCCAGAACCTGGACTACCATAGCGCCGGTGCTTATACCGGCGAGATATCCGGCCCAATGCTGAGAGATGCCGGTTGTACCTATGTGATTGTTGGCCACTCCGAGCGCCGGTCGTCTTATGGTGAGGACGACGACCTGGTTGCACGCAAGTTTGAGGCGGCCCAGGAGTACAACCTGATACCGATTCTTTGTGTCGGTGAAACACTGGAAGAACGTGAATCCGGCGAGACCGAAGAAATAGTTGCACGCCAACTCGATGCAGTATTGGAAAACCTTGATATCAATGTATTCAAGAATGCGGTTATTGCCTATGAGCCCGTGTGGGCAATTGGTACTGGCAAAACTGCAACCAAAGAACAGGCCCAGGATGCGCACAAGTTCATTCGCAATAAACTGGCCGTGCTGGATGCCGGCATCGCCGCCAATTGCCGTATTGTTTATGGTGGCAGTATGAAACCGGAGAACGCAAAAGAGTTGATCGAACAACCGGATATCGATGGCGGCTTGATCGGCGGCGCTTCCCTGAAGGCTGCAGATTTTCTAGGCATCTGCACGGCTGCCAACTAAACGGACCAGGTAACAAACCATGCGTGACATACTGATAGCTATTCTTATTGTTAATTCGTTTTCACTAATTGGTCTGATTTTGTTGCAGCGCGGAAAGGGTGCCGATGCCGGCGCTGCTTTCGGTGGCGGAGGAGGAGGAGGGTCTGATACCCTTTTCGGCAGCCAGGGTTCGGCCACCTTTTTATCACGGCTGACCGCCGGGCTGGCAATTGTGTTTTTTGCCGTTACGGTGGCGCTGGCATTTATTTCGGCCAAGCGTGTTGAGCCCAGGAGCGCAACGGAATCTGTCACTGAGCAGCCCGTCCCTGAAAAGACGGTACCTGCCATACCGGACAGCACACCGAAAAAACCAAAGGTGCCAGAGGTGCCCAAGTAAACAGGCCTTGTCTGGCCCATTGATTGCCGAAGTGGTGGAACTGGTAGACACGCTGTCTTGAGGGGGCAGTGGCGCGAGCTGTGCGGGTTCGACTCCCGCCTTCGGCACCAACTTCCTTGCTGTCACACTGACTAGCATCGCATTCGTCAGATTGCGCCTGTAACAATGTTTTTCGCGTGACAATTTGTCAATGTATAAACACAAGTCATTGTGTCAACCTTTGTTGTCGATAGGCATTTTTTATGCCCATAGAAACTTATGTAAGCTATTAATTAATAACAGAAAGTGTGATGGTTTCCCGCTTGACTTTTAACCGCCCCAAAGCCTAGACTGCTCGACCCTATAAAGCAGCCTGATTAGTTGCACATAATAGACAATAGAGCAGCAATTATGATGAGAACTGCTTATAACCAGCATTAAACGAGCGGGCGAGCATGTTAGAAGGCTACCTACCCATATTGATTTTTGTTGCCATTGCAATTGGTCTCAGTATCGTGATGCTGGCAATGGGAAGTATGGTGTCTCCCAGCAATCCCTATGATGAGAAGAATTCTCCCTACGAATGTGGGTTTGAAGCATTCGAGGATTCACGCATGAAATTTGATGTGCGTTATTACCTTGTTGCCATTCTGTTTATTATTTTTGATCTCGAGATTGCCTTTCTGTTTCCCTGGGCCGTTGTATTGCAGGACATCGGCTTGGTCGGATTTGTGGCGATGATGGTGTTCCTGGGTGTTCTGGTGATCGGATTCATCTATGAATGGAAGAAGGGGGCACTGGAATGGGATTAGAGGCCAGTACACAGCGTGGGTTTGTGACCACGTCGCTCGACGCTGTCATTAACTGGACACGTACAGGCTCCATGTGGCCCATGACCTTTGGCCTTGCTTGTTGTGCGGTAGAAATGATGCATGCTGGTGCGGCACGCTATGATCTCGACCGTTTCGGCATCCTGTTTCGACCCAGCCCGCGTCAGTCGGATGTAATGATCGTTGCGGGAACACTAGTCAATAAAATGGCACCGGCATTGCGCAAGGTGTACGACCAGATGGCAGAACCGCGCTGGGTAATCTCTATGGGCTCGTGTGCCAATGGTGGGGGTTATTACCACTACTCGTATGCCGTTGTGCGCGGCTGCGATCGCGTGGTGCCGGTGGATGTCTATGTCCCCGGTTGCCCGCCGACGGCGGAAGCCTTGTTGTACGGTATTTTGCAACTGCAGAAAAAGATCCGTCGCACCAATACCATCGCTCGTTAACCAAGAATTTTTAAATGTCTTCCAGATTGAAAACAGTATCAGCGCGCGTGAAGGAAAAGTTTGGCGATGCAATCACTGCTGTGAGTGAAACGCACGGTGAGTTGACGCTGGAAGCTGACAAAGCCAGGATCGTTGATCTGTGTTTCTTCCTCCGCGACGACGCTGACTGCAACTTCGAAATATTGATTGATCTGTGCGGTGTCGACTACCTGACCTGGCGTAAAGAGGCCCGTGGTGAAAAGCGCGTAGGTCCGCGATTTGCCGTCGTGTATCATTTGCTGTCGATTCACCACAACAGCCGTGTTCGTGTACGCACTTTCGTAGACGGCGACATGCCTATGCTGGGTTCGGTGGTGTCTGTCTGGAACAGCGCCAACTGGTACGAGCGTGAGGCCTTTGATCTGTTCGGAATTATTTTTGATGGCCATCCGGACCTGCGCCGACTGCTCACCGATTACGGTTTTATCGGTCACCCCTTCCGCAAGGATTTTCCCATCAGCGGTAATGTAGAAATGCGTTACGATGAACGTAAACGCCGTGTTGTCTATGAGCCGGTCAGCATTGAGCCGCGCTCGCTGTCGCGGCGTATTATCAGAGAGGAAGGCTTCGGTGACTGATATTCGTAACTACACCATGAACTTTGGACCGCAGCATCCGGCAGCGCACGGAGTGTTGCGTCTGGTACTGGAGCTGGATGGTGAAGTCGTGGAGCGCGCCGATCCACATATCGGACTTCTTCATCGCGGTACAGAGAAGCTTGTCGAAACCAAACCCTATAATCACAGTATTGGTTATATG
>JAZFSZ010000096.1:0-8093 GCA_036446455.1 Acidiferrobacterales bacterium | reverse complement strand
GATACCCGCCTACGCGGGTATGACACTATTCCTGTTTTAGAATTTCATCTCCATGATCAGTTCAGCACCCTGTAATCACTGGAATAATAGTACTCAATGTACTTTTGTAATTATTTAAGTGGGACAGCAGTGGGTCACAGCAAATTTATATTTCTGGAACCGGTGTAGGAAAACGGGTTCAGATTCTGGTTTTTCCCGTACTATCCAGTTTTTACCAAAGTTGATTCTGCACTGTAGATTCGACAATTTTCTCCACGGGATCGCTCAGTTTTTGAAGAAAATCGAGCCCAGTGGTCTGCTCGATATTATCGATGCTGGTGATGTAAAGTGGCAGATCACGGCTGGAGAGACGCTTGTTAGGCAGCAAGAAGGCGATAGACTCAATCCTCACCGGGTCGAAGACAACTTTGTAGAAATGCGAGGGGATGGCGACGCCGTTTTTACCAAGGGTCTTCGGATTTTCTCCGATGTAGGCCGGACCGGTGATCACGTACAGTTCGCCTCTGTGATTTGCCCACTGTCTTACGCGTTGTTCCAAAACCCGCCAGATGCCTCGATTAAAACCGGGACCAACCTGGGGGGCGATATTGGAAAGCAGGAAGGACTCGCTCATGGCCTGGTGGCTCCATTTCATTACCGCTGCCGGCGCCATATGCCCGCGATCGTAGCCGCTGCCACGGTAGTCCGACAACTGCGCGCGTTTATCACGTGGCAGATCGGCATCCGCACGAAAGTCATTGCTGCGTCGAACCTTGCTGGCTGACAGTTTCTGTCGGGAGATATGGTAAGCAACCCAGTCCGCTACCTTGCGCCGGGAGTTATAAGACAGGGCGTAGCCGGATCGACACAGCAGCGTGGGGCCGCTGCTCGGCAGGCCGTAACGGGTATGTTCCGGGCAGAAGTCTTGCCCGGTACTCCAGGCGGCAGAGACTGAGCATAAATAAATAACAGCGAATATCAGGGACTTCACAGCGTGTGCTCACGGCGAATCGTCCCTGATGGTTGGAGTTTACTGCGGCCTGGTCGGCACCCGGAGACAGGCCATTATTTTATTTAACTCAATTTTAATTCAAGACCACGGCTGATAACTGTCAAGCGCTAAACAAAAACCCGGATCTGGGGGCACGCAGAAATTTAGGGCAGGCTTAACCAGTGAGCTTCGTATGGTCTAAGCTGTCTCCGTGGGGATTTATTTATTCTTGATTAGCGGGGGTATCGTGATTGGTAATTGTACTTCACAAGCCCGGCTTGAGAATGTCATTTCGGCATGGGATCGTGTCGGCGAACGAGTCCGTTCGACAGTCGACACCGTTGGGGGAAAGAGTTGAGTACGGTGTATATTAGTCAGGCCTGCCTTTAAGATCTAGCACGTGTTTATTCCCTTTCGTCCCCAACTCAAGCTTACGCGTTTTCCAGTGTTCACGTTACTGGTTGCGATTGCCTGTATCGCGATTTACTGGAATCAGGAGAACAATGAAAAAGAGGTTTATTTCTCGGCGGCGCAGTTTTGCACCGATGACATAACGCGTACGGTCGAGTACACCCAGAAAAACTATATAAAGAGTGGATGGGACTGCACCAAGGTGCTGGGGCACATTTATCTCTGGAACCATTCGTCCAAACATCTCGACTGGCATTTGAATAAGATCCGCGCTACAGGGGATGATGAGCAGGCGCAATTATTCGAGGAATATTTCCGGGCCTTTAGTGAGCAGGCGCCACGATATTTAACGGCGCGTTTGTGGCAACAGATCGGCAACTGGAATCCGCTTGGAATGATCAGCGGCTCGTTCTCCCACGCCAGTTGGGACCATGTGATCGGCAACCTGTTTTTCTTTGTCTCATTCTCGCTGGTGGTGGAGTTGATTCTGGGTCCGTTCCTGTACCTGTTCGTATTTCTGGTGATGGCATTAGGCATTGGGGCAATCGACAATCTCGCCAATACCAATCTCGAGGGCACCACCACCCTGGGTCTTTCCGGTGTGGTCATGGGCATGCTGGCACTTGCAGCCTTTTTTGCACCGAAGGTGAAGATCAACTATTTCTATTTCTTCTTTGTTTCTTTCGGGTTCTGGCGCGTACCATTATGGGCGGTCGCAATTTGGTACATCAGTTGGGATATATTCGACAATTTCTTTTCCAGTGGCTGGTCGAATACCAACTATGTTGCTCACCTGGGCGGGGCATTGGTGGGGTTCTTGCTGGGGGCGACGCTGTTCCGTGACAAGCGCCATTGGGCCGATGATCTCGTGCTTGATGAAAAGTCGCCACTGCAAGCAGAGTCGTGGTGGTACCGGTTAAACATCATTGGCACCGCGCCAGTGGTGCTCTATTTCGGTCTTGTTGCCTATTTCGTCGCCATGTTCCTCCTTTTCAATTTCATCACCAGTTTTGCGGTGCAGCTTTTCATGATCGCACCGATGGTGGCCGCCGGGGTAATGATTTATCGCTCCAAACATTCCGAACGACCGGATCGCGAGCGTTACAAGGAGGCGCTGCAGTCACTGGATGACTTCGCGTTCCCCCGAGCCGTGAAAGGCCTGCAGCGATTGGCCGAAGGTGGATACACACGCGCACAAGTGAACCTTGCGCAGATGTACCTCGAGGGCCACGGTGTGGTGAAACTCATCAACAAGGCGGTTGACTGGTATCGCAAGGCGGCAGTAAGTGGTAACCGCGATGGCCAATACGGCCTTGGCTTGCTGCTGGCCGACGGCCGCGCAGTCAGACTCACGGAGTTTGAAGAAGTCGGTTGGTTTGAAAAGGCGGCGAGGCAAGGCTTGCCTGCGGCATCAATGGCGCTCGGTCATTTCTACGAACGGGGCAAGACCGGTGAGGTGGCAAAAGACAAAGCAGCCGACTGGTATTATCAGGCCGGGAACGACTATCTCAAGCTGGGTCTGTTCGAAGACGCCAACGTGGCGTTGCAACAACTGCAGAATATAGCCCCCGACGACGAACGCGCTGACACACTGGCTGCCACCTTGCGTTACCCCCCGACTGCGTCGGACTCGTAATGGTCTGGCGCGTTTTTATAAATGTGTGCCCGTAATCGGGGCAGGGAACCATTGTGGTCGTCATTCGCTTATATTAGTAACATGGGGTTACTGCCCGTTTTTTCGTTGCCAGACGGGCAGACTTTTCAAGCGGGTTGATTCCATGTTCGGTTTCATAACAAAGTGGTGGCACGATCGCATCATCAAGCGAGCCTGGGTCACGGATGTCCAGTGGGCACAGGCCTTTTCGCGGTTACCGTTACTAAACCGTCTGACCGACGTTGAGCGGTCGCGCCTGCGGCGGCTGGTCATTCTGTTTCTGCACAAGAAATCCTTCTCCGGCGCCCATGGGCTGGTTGTTACCGAAGAGATGGCGCTGGTGATTGCCTTACAGGCCTGCCTGCTGATTCTCAACCTGGGTATCGAGTGGTATGACGGTTGGGTAGAGATTATTGTCTATCCGGGTGGGTTCGCGCCCAAGCGTAGTGTTACCGATGCGGCGGGCGTGGTGCACCAGGTTGACGATGCCCTAAGTGGTGAGGCATGGCAGCGGGGTCCGGTGGTTTTGTCCTGGGATGCGACCGCCAACGCCGGTGCGCTGGATGGCGATAATCTGGTGATCCATGAGTTTGCCCACAAACTGGACATGTTGACCGGGGCGGCCAACGGCTTCCCGCCCATCCATGCGGAGATGGACGTGGCCGCGTGGACCGATACGTTTACGCTAGCGTTTGACGATTTTCGGGCCAAAGCCGAGGCCGGTATTGAAACCGACATTAATACCTATGGTGCCAGTAGCCCGGCCGAGTTTATTGCCGTTTTGAGTGAGGAATTCTTTGAGCGACCACAGGTCATTCAAACTCGCTATCCGCAGGTGTATGACCTGCTGCGGAATTTCTACCGCCAGGACCCGATGGCTCGTTAATCTGGCGGACGGGAGACTTGCGTGTCGCGTCTTGCTTCGATCATGAGCCACGCAGTAAGGGAACTGGCGAGTGCGAGCATCGCCCCTATAATCATGACCAGGCGAAACGCGCTGACGTAGGATTCCTGGATCATGCGTCTTAAATTAACCCGTAGACTTTCAGCGATACTTTCCGGTAAAACTGCGCCAGCGAGTTTGATGCGCTCGCGATCGAGCACTTCCATCACTTCCGTGGGCAAGGCGACATTCGCCAGTCGTACATCGAGGTGGGCATTAAACGAGTCGAACAACACCAGCCCGAGCACCGCAATAGCAACGAGCCCGCCGGTACGCGAAACACCATTGTTAATGCCAGAGGCAATACCCGCGTGCTGTTGATTAACGGCGCCCATTACCGTCGTCGTCAATGGTGCAATACTGATCACCATACCCAAACCGAGCACCACGACACCGGGGAAAAATGTTTCCCAGTAACTGCCACCAATCGTTGGGCGTGCCAGCAATAGATAGCCGATGGCGGCAATTAACGGTCCGACGACCAAGGGGATTTTTGCGCCGTGACGATGCACCAAACCGCCTGCCCAATGTGACAATAAGAAGATAATTAAAATGAGTGGCAGATACGCCGCACCTGCTTCGGTTGCCGAATAACCCTGAATCTGGATGAGATTGAACGGCAGAAAATATAGCGCCCCGCCCAATGCAGCATACAACCACAAGGTCAATAGATTGGCGCCACTGAATGTACGCGATCGAAACAAGTTGAGAGGCATCATCGGAAACTGAACGCGCGCTTGAGAGAAGACAAACATGCCAATAGTGAACGCACCTCCGAATACTGAAATAATGACGACGGGGTGCCCAAAGCCTACGTTAGCCGATTCAATTATACCGTAGACCAATGCCCCCAATCCCAGCGTAACAAGAACCGCCCCCAGCAAATCGAGCCGCACTGCGCTTTCGTCCCGACTTTCGGGAACTCGCCAGAACAGGATTGCCAACACAATAATTGCAAACGGGACGTTGAGAAAGAACGCCCACCGCCAGGAGACATTTTCAACCAACCAACCGCCTACCACCGGGCCGAGAGATGTGGTGATGGCGGTGAATCCTGACCAGATACCAATCGCCTTTCCGCGCCCTTCTCCGGTGAAAAATGCACTGATAATAGCGAGGCTACTGGGCACCAGCAGGGCGCCGCCAATACCCTGTGCGACGCGCGCGATAATGAGTTGGCTAATATTGGTCGCCAGGCCGCACAATACGGATGCGATGGTAAAAACGAGGATTCCAATGGCAAACACTCGCCTTCGCCCGAATCGATCGCCCAGTGACCCACCCACCAGTATCAGCGCAGCCAGGAAAAGCGCGTAAGCTTCGACGATCCATTGCAGTTCAGTAGCCGTGGCACTGAGTTCGGCCTGAATAACCGGTAGTGCAACGTTGACCACCGTTCCATCCATGAATACCAAACTGGAACCGATGATCGTGGCCGCGAGAATCCATGGCGCCGCCGCCTGCGTACAACAGGCCGACATTGGCTTCGCCATTACTACGGCGTCATCACATGGTTCCTTGATTATGTTAGCCATGGTCGGTGTTGCCGTTTCGGCAGTGACGAACTGTCAACCGGATCACATCAAACATTGCTCCATCACATGCGATTTGATGCGTGATTGCAAGACCTGACTGCGTAATATTGACCACAGATTCAGTAACCTTATTGGTTAGTTAAACTGCCGCCTGGTAGCAAATGCCAATATATCGTGGTGCCTGTAGAACCCGGTTGAACGATTCACCGTAAGAAGCCCGCTGACGCGGGCTTCTTCCTGGTTCAACGTGATGAATTGCCTATCGCCGTGACGCTCAGGAATTCAGCCCTGCGCTTCAGTATGCCGTCCGTGGCTGCATCGTGGGCTTCGAAGATCTTAATCAGTTCGCTGCGAGGTATTGCCTGGTTTTTTACGCTCCCCAAAAGGGATTGATTCCATTGCGGGTCAAGCCGCAGCCGAGCTTGCGATATGACCACCCGTGGATTGAATATAATCCAGCAATAGTTGATCAAAATCGGGCACCACTGATTTCTTGACCGATTCGAGTGCAATGAGAGTCTCAGCCCATTGCCCCAATTTTGTCTCCGGTTGAAGATACTCGAATGAGTAGGCGCTTTCGAGCAGCTTAAAACGGGTAAACAATGGTGCGAAAGCCGCATCGATCAACGCAAAATCAGGGCCGTTGAAATACGGCCCCTCGCCCAGTTGCGACTCCAGTTGATCCAATTGTGCCAGCAATTGGTCATACACTGCCTTGAACGCCTGCTCATCCTTTTCCACCATTAATTTGTACTGGTTGTCCAGCATCGTGGAGGCGAATTCGATCCAGGCGCGATTCTTCGCTCGTTCCAAAGCATCGGCTGGATGCATGGACGGCGGGTTCACCTCATCCAGATATTCATTGATCACCGCCGACTCAAACAGCACTGTGCCGTTGATCCGCAACGCGGGTACCTTACCCAGCGGGGAAATATCCAGAAACCACTGTGGTCGGTTGAACAGATCGATATAGTTAATATCGAAATCGACGCCCTTTTGCAGCAAGGTAATCACGGAACGCTGTACAAAGGGGCAGAGATTGAAACTGATGAGCTCTGGTTTAGGGGACATAAAAATACTCCTTCTCTTAAGTTAAGGAACCTCTGAACGATTTATAAACAATTGTCTTGCGTCCAGTAATGAAAAGCCCTGCGGCAGAAAGTATTAAAGGGTTTGACCCCATTTCTGCGCGAATATTCTTAAAAAATTCGGAGTGACCAAGACTAAATCACTCCGATCCCACTACTACTATTTGCGTATTGCCGTGACGTTCAGGAATTCAGCCCGCAGATCCAGCGTGCCGTCAGTGGCCGCATTGTGTGCCTCGAAGTTCTCGATCAGTTCGCTACGAAGCTCTGCCTGGCCTTTTTTGTCCAAAACACCAAAGGCGCGTTTGACCGGGCCGTAGTGCTCGCGGAAAAAGTCCACCAGTTCGTTGGCGCCAAACGGGTAAGTGAAGCTTGGATAAAACACGCGATTCAGTTTGATGTCACTAAAATCGGTTTCCAGTCTTTTCGTAATAGTGTCTTCGTCACCCCAAAGGAGAGGTGATGGCATGTTGGGAGGGGGTACGTGGCCACCAATTATTTTAAACATCTTGCCGACCATGCCCTGCGGTGTCCAGTTGGCCATGTGGATGCGACCGCCTTGGCGACAAACCCGTGCAAATTCTTCGACGACCTTATCCGGGCGCGGTGCAAACATGGCCCCAAACATGCTGATGATTACATCAAAGAATCCATCGTTGAAAGACATCTCTTCTGCATCGCCGACGGAAAAGTCTGCTTTCACACCTTCTTCGGCGGCACGCTTTTTCGCTGCTTCGATAGTGTTATCGGCGATATCGATACCGGTAACAATGGCGCCGCGTTTTGCCGATGGTATAGCCGTCTGACCGGATCCACAGGCGACATCCAGCACCTTTTCACCTGATGTTATGCCCCACTGCTCAACGACGATGACTGCACCCGCGGCCATTGGGCGCGAGAAAGTATCGTAGTCACCGTCCGACCAGGTGGCCTTTAACTTCGATTTCAATTCAGAGATCGAGGGTTTGGTGGTTGACGCTGCTGCCTGATTTTTACTGTTGGTTTGAGACTGATCTAACATGGTTATAACCTCACTATGGTAAGTTTATGAAGTCTCCTGAAGGGGCCCAACCTCTTTTCGGCCCCTTTATGGATTGCATACGAAAGTATGATTCTTAAAAGATTACCGGGATGAACTTTGATGTTCTCTTCTGGTACTGCGCATACTCGGAACCAAAAGATTTCGCCAGACTCTTTTCCTCAAAATGAATGCCGATCAGTATGTAAAACGACATACCAATTGAAAAAACCAGATGTCCGGTTGTCATCGATGGCACCGCCCAAAAAGCAATTAGAAAACCAAGCATCATGGGGTGACGAATCCAGCGATAGAATAATCGCTGCGTAAATTTTACTTGCGTGTAGGATATTTTTGCCAAGTAGAGCCATGTTTGACGTAAGCCGAATAAGTCAAAATGATCGGTCAGGAAAGTCCCTACAAAAATCAAAGCCCAGCCCGAACCAAAACAAACCCACAGTACCTGTTGCCATA
>JAZFSZ010000095.1:0-13141 GCA_036446455.1 Acidiferrobacterales bacterium | reverse complement strand
CTGATAGTTGCGCACGCCGTCCCAGTGTTCGGTTTGACTGGGCATTTTTTCAAGGTCTTCAATACTGAACTCACCGGGCTCAGTCTTCATTAACCAATATTTCATATTTAGATAATTAATCGCACTCTTTCGTTTCATAATAACGGTGGCTAACGTAGAACCCGTACCAACCGGCTATATGGTGGTAACCCGCTTTGGGTTCTGGATAGACCCAGAAGGCATCAACAATCACGCCTTTTTCAGTAACCAGATCAATCCAGTAACAAGTACCCTTGTGTGGACACTGATATATACGACCGGTTTTCTCCAGTCCATCGAGGTTAACAATGTCCGGATGAAAATAGTAGGTATCATCAACAACGGTCACCTGATCAGGATTTTCGGCACGCACCAGAATCTTGCCGTCGTTTCTTCGTATTGCACAAATGGCCAATGAGTAGATCCTCATAGTATGGATATCAATTCTACCGATATCGCAAACTGATAGCGATATCGTAATATAAATGGAGCCAGAAATTATTTTTTAAACTGATAGAAGTTTTTATCGGTAGCCACGGCATGCAGGGGCACATCCCAGGGACTCACTTCCAGCCTGGAAACACGCTGACACTCATGCGCAAGTCCAATGAGGCGGGGCCGTTTCCATTTTTGGCGTTGATGCTGAAAGGCAAGCGTACGATCATAGAATCCACCGCCCATACCCAGTCGGTTGCCTTGTAAATCAAAACCCACCAACGGAATAAGAATCAGATCGAGTTGGCGCGCACTCAGCAGTTTTCGCGATGCTACCACGGGCTCGGGAATACCGAAGCGGTTGATGAGAAACTTGCTGTCCTGATCGACTGGTGCAAACCACAGTCGCTCGCCAACAACACAAGACAATATTGGCAGGTAGCATTGGCGCCCGCTTTGCCAGATTCGTGCCATTAATTCATCCGTAGTGACTTCACCGTCGGAGGCAAAATAGAGTGCAATACGATTACTGGAGTAGTAGGCGCGGGAACGAGTCACCTGTTTTGCCAGTGCAATCGCGGCATTGCGCTGTTCTTTGTATGAAAGACGGTTGCGCACTTCACGCAATTGCTTTCGCAACTGGTTTTTTTTATTTTTACTCACTGATTTAGCATCGAACAGGGAAGAGGGCGCCCTCCGCCTGTGCCGTGCCATTCTTGAAGTTCTTGAACCCAGGGGTTCAAGTGGGTGCCGCAGAGATGTATCAGGCTTTCCGGACGAGCGGACATGCTCACAACATCTGCTGATCAGCTCCCGGGCTGATGCTTATAGGTTCAGAGAAATATCGGAACACCACGAACACCGCAGGGGGCGCCATGGCCATCATAGCCCTATAAGGGCAGTCGTGCACCATCATGCAGGGCGGCATCGATTTTGGTCTGTAACGCCTGTATCCGGTCACCCATTTCTCGCGGGATTCCCTCATCCTGACACTGCAGTAATTCGTGGGAAATGTTGAGCGCGGCCATGATGGCGCAGCGTTCGGTGCCGAGAACCCGGCCAGTGTCATGAATTTCCTTCATTTTTTCGTCAAGATATTTGGCGGCGGCGATGAGGCTGGGGCGCTCATCATTGGAGCATGCGACCATGAACTCTTTGCCCAGTATATTAACGTTAATCGCTGAGGTGCCGGTTTTCATGAGCTGTGTTCCAGCGTTTTAAGACGTTCGATCATGGATTTAATGCGGGTTTTAGCCAATTGGGTTTTTTCCATCAGCGCATCGTGCTCGCTCTGCATGGCACTGCTGCCGTCTCGAAGCGAAAAGTTTTCCTTTTTCAGACGTTCACAGGCATTGATCAAGTCATCAACGCGTGATTCGAGTTGTTTCAATTGTTCGTTTTTCACGCCAGCGCGAGTTCCCGGTTGAAACCGTAACAAATATAGGGCGGCTTGCCTGCTGGGTCAATGCATAAAACAGCACAGGAACGCCGTTCAATCAGCGACAACAAGGAAATTATTGGGTAGTAATATGCGAGAATTCAGGCAGTTTCTATATAATAGACAATCTATTGTGATGTCTATCTGTTCAAGGATTCCGTGAAATCGATCGCCACTGATTTACCAGACTACGATCAGGCCAACAGCGCCATGGAATTGGCCGGATTTCAATCCTCTGCCGCCGAAGTTCACGGCACAATTTGCGGTGTACTGGCCTCACCCGAGGCAGAACAAACAGACTGGCTGGCGGCAATCCTGGAGGGGGGCAGCAGCGAAGCAGATAATTTACCAAAGCCGGTGTCCGAGCAACTGTTAGCGCTGTTTCAGGTATCGCGTAAGGCATTGCGGGACGAAAGCATTTCGATTACGTTGCTGGTTCCAGAGGGGAGCAACACGAGCGTTGTCGAGCACACCGATGCAGTGGCTGCCTGGTGTCGCGGTTTCCTGCTCGGCCTGTCAGCAGGCGGGTTGAAAGAATTTGCTAGCTTGCCCGATGTGGTACGCGAGGCGCTGGAGGATATGCTCGACATCGCCGAAGTGGTTGCCGAGGAGAGCGAGGACGTGCAACAGGAAGAAGCGCTTGTTGATCTGAAGGAGTATGTATGTGTAGCCGTGCAGTTTATCTTTAATGAGCATCGTCGAATTGCTCACACGCACTGAATTTGCAGGTTTGTTTTCGATATATTAAGGCATAATTCCCCGATGGACCTGAAAATACTTGCTAACCGGCGTCGTGATGTGATGCAACACATGGGTGGTGGTGTTGCCATTATCCCCACTTCGCCAGTGCGTACACGCAACCGCGATGTCGAGTATGTGTATCGTCCTGACAGTGATTTCTTCTACCTTACCCATTTCCCCGAACCGGAGGCAATCGTGGTGCTGGTGCCCGATCGCTCACATGGTGAATACATTCTGTTTTGTCGTGAGCGTGATCCGGAAAAGGAGACCTGGGACGGCTACCGTGCAGGCATTGAAGGTGCGTGCCATAAGTACGGTGCCGATGATGCCTTTCCTATCGACGATATCGATGACATCCTGCCTGGTCTTCTGGAGAACCGCGACAAGGTGTACTGCAATATGGGGCGATACCCGGAGTTTGATAGGCGGCTAATGGGTTGGGTCAATGAAGTGCGCGCCAAATCACGCAATGGTGTGCATGCGCCGGGCGAGTTTGTTGACCTCGATCACATCGTGCACGAATTGCGTCTTTTCAAGCGCGCGGATGAAGTTAAAACGATGCGTAAGGCCGCCAGGATATCTGCGCAGGCGCATATTCGCGCCATGCAGATGTGCAAGCCGGGTATGTATGAATACCAGATCGAGGCAGAATTTCTGCATGAGTTCCGACGTAACGGCAGTCAGTACCCGGCTTATCCACCGATTGTGGGCGGTGGCGCCAACAGTTGCATACTGCACTATATCGAAAACAGTGCGCAGCTGAAGGATGGGGATATGCTGCTCATTGACGCCGGCTGCGAGCTGGATGGTTATGCTTCCGATATCACGCGCACTTTTCCTGTTAATGGAAAATATACCGGTGAACAGAAGGCCATCTACGAGTTGGTATTGGCGGCACAGCTTGCCGCTATCGAGCAAGTAAAGCCTGGCAGTCACTGGAACGAACCCCATGAGGCGGCAGTTCGCATTATGGTTGACGGTTTGCTGGATCTTAAACTGCTAAAGGGTAAGGCTAACGACATCATCGACAATCAGGAATATCGCAAGTACTACATGCACCGTACCGGCCATTGGCTGGGGATGGATGTGCACGATGTCGGTGATTACAAGGTAGACGGTATCTGGCGGTTGCTGGAACCGGGTCTGGTGTTAACGATTGAGCCCGGGCTTTATATCAGTGCCGGGGAAAAGGATGTCGATGAACGCTGGTGGAACATTGGTGTGCGCATCGAAGATGATGTGCTGGTCACTCGGCAGGGATGCGATGTTTTAAGCAAAGATGCGCCGAAAGAAGTTAGCGAGATAGAATCGCTGATGAGGGGCGGTTGATCTAACGCACACAACGCAATGTGATACAGGCGCGCCATGCCAATCCTCTTATGATTAAGAAATTGACCAATCCGGAATTCGATATTGTTATTGTTGGTGGCGGTTTGGTCGGTGCCAGTCTTGCCTGCGCCCTGGGTGACGGCGGACTTGATATCGCCGTAATCGAAGCCATCCCGCCAGGTGACCCGGGTCAGCCCAGCTACGACGATCGAACCATTGCCCTGGCCTATAGTTCCAGACGTATCTTCGAGGGAATTGGTGTGTGGGATAGCATTGCCCAGCGCTCTGCCTGCCCGGTTGAGCACATCCACATATCTGATCGCGGGCATTTCGGTTTTGCCCGTCTGCATGCCAAAGACATGCAACTCGAAGCGCTCGGTTATGTCGCTGAGACGCGTGCCCTGGGTGCTGCGCTGTATGAGGTCATGTCAGGATTCAAAAACATTACACTGATTTGCCCGGCCGTCGTCACCGATGTCATTATTGATGAAGGCACGGCCACGCTTACCCTTGAGAATGATAAAAAGAACAAAACAATAATGACCCGGCTGGTGGTCGCTGCGGACGGGGATGATTCGCCATTGCGGCGTGCGGTCGGAATCAAGGCGAGTAAACGCGTATACGATCAAACGGCCGTGGTTGCCAATGTCACTCCAGGGCACGATCACGGTAATGTTGCTTATGAGCGATTTACCTCAACCGGTCCGCTGGCGCTGCTACCCATGCCGGACAACCGCTGTTCAGTAGTGTGGTCGACCCCGCGCAACAATGTGGACACCATTCTCGGCTGGGACGATGAGACCTGGATTGCCGAATTACAAAAGCGATTTGGTGATCGTCTTGGAAAATTCAGTCGCGCCGGCAGGCGTGTTGCCTATCCGCTGGCGCTTACCCGGGTGCGTCAGTCAGTCGTGGAGCGCGTCGCGCTGATTGGTAACGCGGCACATACGGTGCATCCGGTTGCGGGACAGGGTTTCAATCTTGGTTTGCGCGACGTCGCTACCCTGGCGCAAGTGATTGTTGATGCGCAAAGAGCGGGTAAGGACTTTGGTTCGCTTGATGTGCTTTCGTCGTATGCCGACTGGCGCCAACGTGATAATAAGCAAGTGGCCAGCTTTACTGATGGCCTGATCCGGATATTCTCCAATGAGAACCTGCCACTTACAATTGCACGTAATCTGGGACTGACGTTTGTCAATCTGTTTCCAGGTATCAGGCGCAGTTTTATCAGGCGCACCAGTGGGCTAAACGGTCGTTTGCCGCGCCTGGCGCGCGGGCTGCCGTTGTAAACTTGATATGGCGAATCGGGAATACGACATCGTAATTGTAGGCGCCGGCATGGTCGGTACTGCTCTCGCCTGTGCCGTGGCCAGTTGCGGGTTGCGCATCGCCGTGATTGACAGTGTCAAACCCCAGTCCTTTGATGACAGCGATTATGACCTGCGTGTCAGCGCTATCACCCTGGGCTCAAAGGCCATTTTTGAAACCGTAGGTGTCTGGCAGGCAATGACTCAACAACGTGTCAGTTGCGTCGATGCCATGGAAATCCGGGATGAGGGCGGTTCCGGCCGCATTCGTTTCGACAGTGCTGAGATGGCACAAACCTGTCTGGCCTACATCATCGAGAATCGAGTCATCCTGCATGCCTTGCTGGATGGTATAAACGCGCTTCACAACATCGACTATTTAGCACCGGTTCAAATCGCCAGCATTACCACAGATGATCGGCAGGCCCTGGTTGTTCTTGTCAGTGGCGATGAATTAAAAACCAGACTTGTTGTCGGTGCCGATGGCGCCAATTCACTGGTGCGGAAGCTGTCGGGCATTGAAACCAATGGCTGGAGTTTCAGACAAAAAGCCATTGTCGCGACGGTAATGTCCGAAATCGGACATGATCACATTGCACGTCAACGCTTTCTCGCCACTGGCCCCCTGGCGTTCCTGCCGCTGGACGATGTTCATCATTGCTCAATCGTCTGGTCTGCTGACAATGACCGTGCTGATGAGTTGATTACGCTGGACGATGTCGCGTTCAATACCGAGTTGCAACTGGCATTTGGTGACACACTGGGTACGGTGCGGCTTGTAAGTCAGCGAGCCATTTTTCCGCTGATGGCGGCCCACGCCAAACAGTATCTCGGTGAACGAATTGTGCTTGTCGGTGATGCCGCCCATCGTATTCATCCCTTGGCGGGGCAGGGCCTGAACCTGGGTCTGGGCGATATCGCCGTGTTGGCCGAAGTGCTGGTAGAGGCCAGCCAGAGGCAAAAGGACATTGGTGCGTTTAAGATTTTGCGGCGTTACGAGCGCTGGCGCAGGGGTAGTAATGCCCTTATGCTGGGAGCCATGGACGGTTTCAAGCGCCTGTTCGGCAGTGACAATGGTGTGGTGCAAAGCCTGCGAAATTTCGGTCTGGAACTCACCGATAACTTGCCAGTATTAAAGAACCGCATTATGCAATATGCAGCCGGGCAGCGAGGTGATTTGCCAAAACTGATGCGCGGTGTTCATTTATAAGAAAATCCCCGCCACTGATTCCAGTGCGGGAAGTATGTTTTTGGCATGTGTTTCCTGTTAACAGCGGCAACCTTGTAACCGCAACAGTTATTACGTTCTACTAGTAGTAACCCCATTCGTTTTTCAGGTACTCCGAAACACCTATATATTCCTGATTGTTTGTTAGTTCAAATCTCTTACCCACACGATAGGCGGCACGGAGTTTGGATGTCGCCGTGCTTGCTCTTGAAGAGACAAGTGCCATTGCTATCTTCTTCTGTTCCTCGTTGCTCAGACGCGGTCCGGCAGAAAAGGCCTGATTCGGCAGGGCGCGATTTTTCCAGACGATACTGGTATGTGTGCCGGCGGCGTCATATTTTCTCAGATTGATGATCGGCAGAATGCCGGCGGTGCATTTACCCGACTGCACGCCATTGTAGATATTCTTCCAGCCCTTGGTGTTGATGATGGCGGGCTGGCGCGATGGATTTGGAAACTGGCTGAGCAAGGTCAGCGTGCCCAGGTTGGGCGGTGCATGAGTGCAGAATGTCCGACCGGCCAGTTGGTCAATTCTGCTGTAGCGGTTCTTGCCTTTTTTGACAATCACAACAAACTCGTGACGAATCGGAATTTTCACCAGTATGTTGTGCTTCAGTTTCTCTGCGCGATAGCTGTTGAAATGCGGGCCGTCAAATATAATATCGTACTCGCCTTTGAGCATTTTGGTGCGGTACACCCCCCATGTCCCCGGATGTCTGTACACCACCTTCTTGTTCAGTACTTTAGTGAGGTAGTCTGCAACTGGCCCGTATTTGGCTTCGCCCGCCAGAAGGTTTTCACGCGGCGGCGCGGCAAATATTAATGCGGCCTCGTTAATAGCTGTTTGCGACTTTTCGTTGGCGAGGGCATCGGCAGTGAGAGTGGCAGGGGAGGCGCACACCAGTGCGAGACCCGCCAGATACGTTCTATAGACAGACATTGATTGTTCTCCTTATAGTCAATCGATACAGATACCACCAGCTCAACTCGCACTCACTGTTTTAGTCCTGAGTGTGAGGTCCGGCCAGACAATCCCTTTTCCATGACCCAATCAGACAATTGTCATATTTCCTGTATGACAGGCGCTCTCGCTGACAGGTGATTCCATGTCCCTTTGTAGTGAAAAACTCTAGACGTGAATTAACATGAGTCCAGTGTGAACAGAGCACAGAGGTAGTACATCCGATGAATGGCGATAACGACATGGATTAGAGGGGCAAGTGACGTAATAAAGCCGGAATTCAACTAAGGAAATTTAAACTTTGAAAGATGTGATCAATTCTTGTTTCTATTGCGCACCCCTATATTGATAACACCTTGTTTCTGATAAGTGGTTCTTCTGTCATTACAAGCGGTAAGGCAGGTTGATGGTTTATGGTCCATATATGTAGTGAGTTGGCAGGGGTGCCGCTGTTTATACTCGAGAGCTGACGCAGCAGGGTGATCTTGTTTGCACGGGGTAGGCGAAGGAACGCCAGACTGGAACGATCAAGAGTTTGTAATTGACGGAACCCGGGAGCACCCTTGCATACAGAACGTATCAGTTTATCCAATCTTGCCTGGACCTTTCTCAAGGTCGGCGCTACCGCGTTCGGCGGTTTCATGGCGCTAATATCGATCGTAGAAAATATTGTTGTCGAGCGCCGGCGCCTGCTGAGCCACGAAGACATGCTTGATGGCATTTCACTTGCGTCGACGCTGCCCGGACCGGTGGCGGTTAATGTGGTTGCCTATGTGGGTTATCGCTTGCGTGGCGGAGCGGGAGCGCTGGTGGCAGCGAGCGCGGTAATCCTGCCTTCGTTTGTGCTGATAACCGTTTTGTCTTTTGTCTATTTCCGCTGGGGACAGATACCGGCAATGCAAAAATTGTTCATGGGGTTTATCCCCGCGGTGACAGCCATCATCATCAACACCGCATGGGGTATGAGTTGCAAAACAATATCCACGCTGCGCGAGACCGCCATACTATTTTTCGCTGCACTGGTGCTGCTTACTGTGGGCGGATTTTTCAGCACAATTGCTGTGATCGGCGGCGCCGGATTTGTCGGCTGGTTCTTGTTTTACAAGGAATCAGGCACGACTGACCGAAGTACCTCAAAAACCCTAGCTACACAAAAATCAAAGTTGTCATTTCTTGCCGTGGCACCCTTTTTTGTAGTCCCGCTGGGCGGACTCTCGGCCGGTTTACTGACAAAGCTTTTTTTAACCTTTGCAGGCATGAGTGTGATGCTGTTTGGCGGTGGTTATGTATTTATTCCCATGATTCAGGAGGTGGTGGTAAACGGCAATGGTTGGGTAACACAAACTGAATTTATTGATGGTATTGCCATGGGCCAGATTACGCCTGGCCCTATTCTTATCAGCGCCACGTTTATTGGATTCAAAGTGGCCGGTCTTGCCGGTGCGTTGGTGGCGACGATCGGTATATTTTTACCGCCAGCGTTGATCATGGTGGCTGCTACCAACGGGCTTGAGCGTATTAAACACTCCTCACGGCTTCGGGCGGTGTTGCGTGGTGTGCGTCCGGCGGTAATCGGGATGATTTTTGCTGCCGCGGTTGTGATCGGCGATACCGCTACCGCCAACGGGCTATCCCTTCTTATTTTTGTGATCGCACTGGCTGCACTGATGCACCTGAAACTTGATGTGATCTGGGTTATTCCAGTGGCCGGCCTGTTTGGCCTGGCGGCTTATTGACGTTAATCAGGAATGAGAATCATGAAATACGACGCTTATTCGCCACAATCAGCTATTGATCGACGGCAGGAATTAATCGCACCGTACGGTGGTCGCCTGGTGCAGTCCTTCAGTGCCGGGCCAGAGGGTCAGGCACTGCTAATGCAACTGCAAATGAAGCCACGTCTTGATCTGAGTGAACGCGAGTTTCTCGATCTCGAGATGTTAGGTAGCGGCGCCTACAGTCCGCTGAACGGTTTTATGGATCGCGAGACCTATCACTCGGTTCGCGAGAATCAGAGTTTGCGGTCCGGTTTGCCGTGGGGGTGGCCGGTCACGCTGTCGGTCACTGATGAGCGGGCCAGTGAAATCAGAGTGGGTGACGAGGTCGGGCTGTATTTTCGCGACCTACCGGTGGGTGTGATCGAGGTCAGCGATATTTTTCAATGGGAACCAAAACTTGAGGCGTTTGCTGTATTTAGTAGTGAAAATCTTGAGGCGCCTGCCATTGCCGAGCGCCTCGATCAGGAAAAAATGCAACTGCTCGGTGGCAATATCACGCTGATTGTCGATCAAGCGGAAAGTGGCTGGTCTGAAGACCATCTCTGGCCCGGTGTGACACGCAGTTTCTTCGAGCAGCAAAACTGGCTTCGCATTTCATCGCTTACAGGTGTATCCGCCTGGCATCGTGCAGATGAACATATCTTGCGCAGTGTGCTCGATTTTTCCGATGCGTTGATGCTGCAGGCTGTTCCCGGGCGGCGGGAAAGTGTTAACGGATTGTCGCCGGCACTGATACAAGAGGCGCGACAGGCGGTGTTGCGTAATTATTTCCCGCGCATCCGTGTTCTGGATAACCGTTTACCGCGACTTATCGATTGTGAGCCTGCGCGCACCATTCTGCAGCAGGCCATCATTAGCCAGAACTATGGTTGTGATCGCCTCTTTGTCGATGCCCGTGCAGATAACGAATGGAATGTCATCAACAGACAAAGCTTGCTCGCCAGTTTCGAAAACCTGGCTGAAGCAGGACTCAAAATCGATATCGAGTTTATAGACCCCATGTTTTACTGTGACGCTTGCGGCACTATCGCCATTGAAAGATCGTGCCCCCATGAGAGCGCACATCATCAAATTATTGGCAACAAGACGTTAGCGGATGCGGCTCAACTTGGCAGGGCTTTGCCGCCACAACTTGTGCGGCCTGAAATATCACGTGTGTTATTTCGTCGTGAGCAGCACCTGGTTGACACAGCACGGCTCAAACGATCAAACAATGTTTATCCGCATGCGACCGAAATCAGTCGCGCCAATCGAGAAATGATCTGTGGCCACAAATCCGCCGTGCTCTGGATGACAGGGCTTTCCGCTTCCGGCAAATCAACTATTGCCCACCGTCTTGAGCGTGAGTTGTTAATGTCGGGTCATGGGGTGTTTGTTCTCGATGGCGATACCTTGCGCACCGGTCTGTGTGCCGACCTGGGCTTTTCCCGCGAAGCGAGACAGGAAAACCTGAGACGTGCGGCGGAAGTCGCCAAGGTAATGCGTGCGGCCGGTATGTTGGTGATTGCCTCATTTATTTCTCCATTTCGTTCTGAACGTGAAACCCTGGTCGACATTATCGGCGACGGCTTCTACGAGGTGTATATCGAAGCCAGCCTCGAAACCTGCGAACGCCGCGATCCCAAGGGTCTTTATAAGCGCGCCCGCGCAGGTGTGATTTCCGAATTTACCGGCATCTCATCGCCTTACGAGCCACCCGAGAACCCGGCAATCCGGATTTGTACCGACAAGGCATCGGTGGAGAATAGCGCCCGTCAGCTGATGCTGGCGATGGCCGACCTCGGCCTGTTGCGCATGTCGAGAAAGGATCTGCCTCTGAGGGCACAACAAATGATCACGGTTAACCGCAATTTGCATGTGCAATAGGAGTTGAATCGCATGGCTATTTTTATGGTAGGGACACAACGATCTGGATCGAATCTTTTAAGGTTGATGCTGAATCAGTTGCCGGAGATTTGTGCACCGCACCCGCCGCATATACTGCAACGCATGACACCGTTGATATCTGCCTACGGTGATCTGCAGAAGGACGGTCATTTTCATTCCCTGGTGGACGATGTTTGCCGCCTGGTGGAACTCAATCCGGTTCCCTGGCAGGGCGTTGTGCTCGATCGCGATGTAATCGCCCGGCAGGTTCAAATCCGTTCACTCATGGGCGTGTTCGAGGCGATATATGATCGGGTAGCCGAGGCTCAGTGCGCCGATACCTGGTGCTGTAAAAGTCTCGCCAACATCAAATTTCTGCCAGCAATAGAAACCCATTTCAGGAACGCAAGGTATATATATCTCTATCGAGACGGACGTGATGTCGCTGTTTCTTTTCGCAAGGCGGTTGTCGGTGAAAAACACTTCTATCACATTGCCCGGGAGTGGGCACAGACACAGCGATTGGCATTAACAATGGAGTTACATATCCATTCAGATCGATTTTTTCGCGTGCAGTATGAGGACATGATGGCGGAACCTGAGGCCATTATGAAACGCCTGTGTGAGTTCCTCAAACTGGAGTACCGTGATGATATGCTCAACTTCCATCAGTCCGATGAAGCCCGCCGTGCGGCACAATCGAGCGAGTTGTGGGGTAATGTCACTCAACCCATCATGAAATATAACGCAGGTAAATTCCGTACGGAGGCCAGCGAAGAAGACATACGCGTATTCGAGTCGGTGGCCGGTGATGTACTGGACAAACTGGGATACCGGCGCAGCGTTGTGCCCCGCGGCAAGGAGGAACACTATCGATCCGATCAGGTCAGATTATTCGACGTTGAGAATGATCGGCTTAAACGCATGGTACTATCCCGTTTTGATGGTGCTGACCAGCATCGCCGGGACCGTCAGGCCGCTTTTCTTACATCGATTATCGAGCGGCAGCAATCCATGAGCGATGAAGTGTTGTCGCACCTCGACGATAAGTAGCGACAGATATTTCTGCGCCGCCATTATTGCTTTCAGGAATCGATGTCGAGTTCCTTGAGCTTTCGTGTGAGGGTATTACGACCCCAGCCAAGTTTTTTGGCGGCATCCTGTTTGCGACCGCCGGTGGCATTTAGCGCCGATTCGATCAGTGTGCGCTCGAAGCTGGTGTTAAGTTTTTTGTAAATATCAATTTCGCCTCGCGCCAATTGCTGATCGGCAGCACTGCGCAGGTTGATGATCCAGTCCATAGTTTCGCGCTCGCTGCCTTGCTTGCCTATTAGCTCCGGCGGCAGATCTTCAACTCGTACACTCTTGCCCGGTGCCATTACGGTTAACCAACGACAGGTGTTTTGCAGCTGGCGCACGTTCCCTGGCCAGTCCAGGCTCACAAGATATTTTTCTGCTTCGTCAGTCAATAGTTTGGTTTCGACATTGAGATCCTGTGCCGAGCGGGCAAGAAAAGATTTTGACAGGGCCGGAATGTCCTCTCGGCGCTCTCGTAAGGCCGGTAAATGGATGCGAATAACATTCAGACGATGGTACAGGTCTTCTCGAAACAGATTCTGGCTGACGCGTTCTTCCAGATTCTGATGCGTCGCGGCAATAATGCGGACATCGCATTTGACCTGCTCATGCCCGCCGACGCGGTAGAATTGCCCGTCGGACAGCACCCGCAGCAAACGTGTTTGCAGATCGGCGGACATGTCACCGATCTCATCGAGAAACAGGGTGCCGCCATTAGCCTGCTCAAAGCGTCCCTTGTGTTGTGCCTGTGCGCCGGTAAAGGCGCCGCGCTCGTGACCGAAGAGCTCGGACTCCAGCAGCTCACTGGGAATCGCGGCAACATTGATGGCGACAAGGGGTCCACCCTTGCGTGGACTGTGATTGTGCAGAGCGTTGGCTACCAGTTCCTTGCCGGTGCCGGACTCGCCATTGATCAGTACATTGAGGTGCGATCCCGACAATCGGCCGATGGCGCGGAACACC
>JAZFSZ010000094.1:0-18571 GCA_036446455.1 Acidiferrobacterales bacterium | reverse complement strand
GGGTTGTTGAACACCAGTGTCGCACTTGACCTGTTGTTTAAATGTTATGCCCAAAAAAGGTAAGGCAAGAACCCAATTGAAATTCTATGCCCGGCAAAAAGAATTTAGTCATTTTTGAACCCGGAAAACCGGGGACAGAGTAAAAAATCAACTAAAGTGGTCAGCACCCCTTCATCCCGGGAAATAGCATTAAGGACACTTCTGAATTCAGCTGCATTTTTCTGATGACAAGGCCTGCAGTATCTCGCCGTTATTCTGATCTTGTACAAACACAGCGATGCCGATATCGGCGGGGTTCCAGGACTTGTCGAGATAGAAGTCCTGTTCAATCTTTTTCACGGATTTTCCGTGGAAGTTAAATGGCCCCCTCAGGTCACGCACCACAAAATCATGTTTTAGTTGACGTCCCCTGTTTTCACCGGCGCTTACACTCGATGTGAGATTATTTTGGTAGAGCGCCATAAAAACCGATAACTGCTTTGGGTAATTCTGTGGCAGTAGCATGATATTACTGGTTGCCATTAATTTGTTGCCCTCGGTTTTATTAACAATGAGTTCTATTTTGGCTTGTGCCGGCATGCGCGTAACGCCAGATATTTTGCTCCTTGTGCGACCGCCCCAGAACCAGAACCGAAAATCACGACCATCGATGACTACCTGGGGGGTGTAAATGGTGTTGAGTCGATTGATCGATGCGACACGCCGTTGTCGTTGTGTATATTGTTTTTTGGCAAAACCATCAGACCAGCCGAGGTAGTCCCAGTAATCCACATGGAATGCAAGGGGAACGACCTTGTTACCCGCATAGTCCTGTTTGGGCAACTTGCGCAACCAACTGTCAGCGGGCGGGCAGCTGCTGCAGCCTTCAGAGGTATAGAGCTCGATCAGCGCGGTTTTATATTGTCCGCTGCTGGTCTTGCATTGACTGGCGCTGGCTACAAGCGAAATCGCAGCCAATGCAAGCAGCATCAGGCACTGTTGCGCGAAATGTAGGCCAATCCGGTGCGGTCTCGTCAGCAGATTCATCACCGTACGACACGGATTCCGCGTCATAAGTTCCGCAAGAGGCTGCTCTCGGGCACCCGGACAGCCTGTCCGGGTAACGGTTCAGGCCTGGCTTGGTGTGCTCTCCTCGGCGGCGATTTCAGCCCTGACCTTGTCCATGTCCAGCGCCTTGGCCTTGTCGATAATTTCCTCGAGGGCAGAGCCCGGTACGGCGCCTGGCTGGGAAAAAACCACGACTTGTTCTTTCAGGATCATCAGGGTCGGGATGGAGCGAATCTGGAAGTGGGTTGCCAACTCCTGCTCTGCCTCGGTATTGACCTTGGCAAAGACGACGTCATCGTGTTTCTCGGAGATTTCCTCATATACCGGCCCAAAAGACTTGCAGGGGCCGCACCAGGGCGCCCAGAAGTCGACAACGACCATGTCGTTGTTGTTGATGGTTTGGGTAAAATTGTCTTTGGTAACGTCGACAGTGGCCACAGCGGTCTCCTGGAGATGGGGAGGAATATTAGAGTTTACTAATAAGGGCGCAGAGGCGTTAAATCAAGCCCAGTTCCGGGGTCTGTACTCTATCAAAGTAATAATGACGGATGCAGAGTCCGCCAGATCGGCCAAGGCAAGCTGCAGTCCGCCGGCAATGGCGAGTCGCCCAAAGGCTAGTATTAGTTGACGGCCCAGAGAATCAGTGTCTTGTCGCTACTGGCCGAGACCAGCGTCTTGCCGTCAGGCGTCAGTGCCAGGTCACTCACCAGGCCCTCGTGGCGGTAGCCGGAATTAGCGAGTGTGCCCTTGCTCACATCCCAAACCGAAACCATTCCCCTGGTGTCACCAGAGAAAAGCCAGCGCCCGTCATGGGAAAACCGTAGCGTATTCACGGCGCTGGGGCGTTGTGGCACCAGTTTTCTTATCATGGCGCCGTCGCTGGCGGACCAGACCACAATGCTGTCGCCCAAACCAGCCGCCGCCAACCAACGCCCGTTGGGTGAAAAGGCGGTCGATTTGACCAAGCCACCCAGCTCTTTCAGCTTCCACAGAGTACGTCCGGTCCCGGTGTTGATGACATAGACGTCGCCGCGAATGGTACCGGCTGCTATTTTCCTGCCATCCGGGGAAACCGACAGCGCATCGATACGACCGAGATTCGAGGCCAGCACACGACTGTGGCCCTGGGCGCCCAAATCCCAAATGATGACGCGACCGTCCCGACCGCCACTGGCTAGCCACTTGTGACCGGGGGAGGCCGCCAGTGCCTTTACCGCGCCGTTATGCCCGGTGAGGCGGTCAATAACTCGCTTGCGAATGGGATCCCAGATGAAGATGTTGCCACCGTCGTCGCCAGCGGCGATTAAGGATTTGTGGCCCAGGGCCACCAGTGATCTTACAGTGTGACGGTGTCGATCAAGGGAGGCGATCGGTTTGCCGCTATCGATCTCCCAGACGACGAGCTCGCCGCCCCGGGTTGCCGACAGCAGTGTATTTGTATGCGGAACAAAAACCACCGCTTCGACAGCGCCCAACGAACCCGTCAATTGACGTACCGCCGTGAATGCACCCGATGCGATGCCCGGCAAGGGGGTAATGGTTGTTGTCTCGGCCGCAGCATTCTCGTTTTCGTCAGCAATTTGTGCCTGTTTATCGCCGGTGGGATAGGCGAGGTAGACGGCCAGGGCAGCAATCGCTGTCAACCCCACCGTTATCCAGCGTATGATTTTCCAGCGATCGATGCGGGTTGGCCGTTCCGCCCTGAACTCATCTTTATTCTGGACGGGCGGTGGTGGGGTGGGCTCGGGTGGGGCCACGGTGTTGGCCTTACGCTTGCCCATGAGGCCGTCCTGCAGTTCACGGGCAGATTGCGGGCGGTCCTGCGGGTAGATCTGCATTGCCCAGTCGACACATTTCAGCACAAAGTCGGAATAACCGTCGGGTCGGATTTCCAGAAGCGGTGTCAGGGGATCGGGCTTGTAGGTACGGATGGCATCGTAGCGCTTAAAACTGCCGACTGGCTGGGCGCCGGTAATACACCGATACATGCTGGCACCAATGGAATAAATATCGGTCCAGGGCCCTTCCTGCCCCTGGCCGGGATATTGTTCCACTGCGGCGTAAGACGGGGTCAGGGTAACGGGTTGGATGTTTTCACTGTCTTGCGTTGTCGGCCGTACGGACCCGAAATCAATCAACATCGGGCTTTCATCGGCGCGCAAATAAATATTGCCGGGCTTGATGTCACGGTGCAGCAGGTTGGCGACGTGTACCGCCTGCAGGCCGTTGAGAATGGGAACAAATACCCGCAACAAGGCTGGTTGCCCGAGGTGGTTGCCCCTCATGGTTAGCTGGCGTGCCAGGCTCTGGCCGGATTCGTACTCCATGACCATGTAGGCCGTGTTATTGGCCTCGAAGAAGCGCAGTACCCTGACTATATTATAATGTTTGAACTGACCGAGGGCGCGTGCCTCTTTCAGAAATTGTTTCAGACCCCATGCATACGTTTTTCGCGCGCTATCGTCGATATCGCTGCGGCAGCGGATACCCCATTCGTCATCCCGTATGGCAAAGGCATTCGGGAAGTATTCCTTGATAGCGACACGGGTGCCCAGTTGTCTGTCGTTCGCGAGGTAGGTAATGCCAAAACCGCCCTGGCCGAGGACCGATTCGATAGTGTAATCACCGAGTTCGTATCCTGTCGGCAGGGTATTGTTATTGGTTTTGGGCATCGAATTATTGCTGTTATGGTTGGTGAGCTTAGTCGTGCTCTCTAATACGTTAGTCGCTGTCGCCGGTGGTGGCAATGCGGCGATGCTGTCGGCAGCCCAAGGTCTGACGCTATAATGATGGTCCCATGAAGGTAGTGCGATAAAATCCCGTTTATGCCTCCTATTCATTCCCCGGACGACAATATCATCAGCGCCCGATTGCCGTCGTGGCCGGTGATTGTGGGTATCCCGGCGGTGCTCGCCGCGTTCATGCTGCTGTTACACCTCAGTGACGCCAATATGACGCTGTTTTGGTGGCTAAACGGATTCAGCCGCTACACTGGTGAGCCGCTGTGGGCGAATATCACCTTGCTCGGGGAAGGCCTGCTGGCGGTGGCTCTGCTGGCGCCCATCGCGCGCTGGCGTCGTGATATCGCCTGGTCGTTGTTTTTGTCGGCGATAATCGCAATAGCCGTGGTGTTTGGTCTCAAGGAACTGTTTGCCGTGCCAAGGCCGGCACTGGTTCTGGCGGCGGCTGATATCAATATCATTGGGCCGCGACTGAGCGTCGTGTCTTTTCCCTCGGGCCATACAGCAACAATTACCATATTCGCCACAATATTGGCGCTGCACCTTAACCGGGGTTACCTTTATGCTATCGCTATGCTGGCGATACTGCTGGTGGGTCTGTCGCGTGTAGTAGTTGGTGCCCACTGGCCGATGGATGTGCTTGGTGGCATGCTGCTGGGTTGGTGTCTGGCGCTGGCCGGGATTCGCGTGGCGCAGCACCTATCATTTGGTGTTGAGCGTAATTGGCAAACTGCCGTGTGCGTATTATCGCTAACGGCCGCAGCCCTGTTCTGGGGGGCAGAGACCGGTCAGCACCTGGCGGTGTTGTTGCAGCGTAGCGCAGCGGTGGCCGCCGGTGTGCTGGGTCTGTTAACGCTGGCGAAATTATGGTGGCCAACAAAGAACCGGGATTTGTGAGCCAAACACACGGGGAATACAGGTGTTGCGGCAATTGGGGTGCCCCGCGTGCAAATGGTAAACTGCATACGCTGCGGGTTGCCCCGAGGCCCAGCGGAACAATAAAACAGCAGGATCAGGAGAAACGAATCAATTATGGCCGGTCATAGCAAGTGGGCCAATATCCGATTTCGCAAAGGCGCCCAAGATGCCAAGCGTGGCAAGATATTCACCAAATATATAAGAGAAATAACTGTCGCCGCGCGCATGGGTGGCGGTAATCCCGACGACAATCCCCGTCTGCGTACGGTAATTGACAAGGCCCTGGGTCAGAATATGCCCAAGGACAATATCACCCGCGCGATCAAGCGCGGCATCGGCGAACTGGAAGGCGCTAATTACGAAGAAATTCGTTATGAGGGCTACGGTCCCAGTGGCGTCGCAGTGCTGGTAGAGTGCACCACCGACAACAAGAACCGCACCGTATCAGAGGTCCGTCATGCGTTTACCAAGCACGGTGGTAATCTCGGTACCGATGGCTCGGTAGCCTATCTCTTTTCCAAGCTCGGTGTGTTGAACTATCCCGCTGGTAGTGATGAAGATGCCATCATGGAGGCGGCACTGGAGGCCGGTGCCGACGACGTGATCAGTGACGCAGATGGCTCAGTTGAAGTGCAGGCCTCGCAGGAAGACTTCAACAGCGTGAGAGATGCCATGATCAGTGCCGGGTTCGAGCCGGAGGTGGCAGAGATCACACAGCGTGCATCCAACGACGTCAAACTGAACAATGATGATGCCGAAAAAATGTTGAAACTATTAGACGCGCTGGAAGACCTGGACGATGTGCAGCATGTCTTTTCCAATGCCGACTTCCCGAACGAACTGCTGGTGCGGGAAGTGGATTAAACCATGACAACACTGACTTAATTGCATGCGTATTCTAGGCATTGACCCCGGCTCCCGCATCACCGGCTTTGGTGTTATTACGGTTTTGCGCAACGGTAAGCTGGTGTATGTCGCCAGCGGCTGTATCCGCGTCCCCAAGGGCTCCCTGGCCGAATGCCTCAAGGTTATCCTGGAGGGTGTTGATGAAGTCATCGACACGCACGCCCCGGAAGTGTTATCGATCGAGAAAGTCTTTATGGCGCGCAACGCCGATTCTGCCCTCAAGCTTGGACAGGCGCGTGGAGCGGCATTGTGCTCCGCGGTGCAGCACAATCTTCCGGTCAACGAATATACAGCGTTGCAGATCAAGCGCGCCGTTGTCGGTACCGGCCGTGGCGACAAGAAACAGGTGCAGCACATGGTGACCGCGCTACTGGGTCTGTCCGGTACACCGCAGGCCGATGCCGCTGATGCCCTGGCAGCGGCAATCTGTCACGCCCATACTGCATATGGTCGCCAGGCCATGATACGTGCGGGCTTACCCGGTGGAGTGCCGGCATGATTGGACGCCTGTGCGGAAAACTGACCCATAAGGAGCCACCGTCACTGCTCATTGATGTCAATGGCGTGGGTTATGAGCTTGATGCACCAATGACCACATTTTATGATTTGCCGGCAATCGGCGAAGCAGTTACCTTGCATACCCATCTGGTGGTGCGCGATGACGCCCATCTGCTGTATGGATTCTCGAGGGAGAGCCAGCGCCGTTTGTTCCGTAGTCTGCTGAAGGTGAGTGGCGTTGGGCCACGGGTGGCTTTGGCAATTTTGTCTGGCCTGACGGTAGACGAGTTCGTGTCCTGTATTACCACTGAAAACGTGGCACGCATCACCCGCGTACCGGGCATTGGCCGCAAGACCGCCGAGCGTTTGATCGTGGAAATGCGCGATAAGGTAGAGGCAATAGAAAGTGTCGCCCGCGGCGCGAAACCGGTTGTTGCCGGTGAAGGCTCAATAAATCCGGTGGGCGAGGCTGTCAGCGCATTAATGGCGCTGGGATATAAACCCAATGAAGCCAGCCGCCTGGTGCGCACGGTGGAAAGCGATGGGCTCGACACCGAAGACATCATTCGCCAGGCACTCAAAAGTGCAGCGGGATAAAAACTGATGGTCATCGAAAATGACAGACTGGTATCGGCACACGTGGTCTCCGCGCCGGAAGAGGTACGGCAGGATCGTGCGCTGCGGCCGATCAAGATGGCCGACTACATTGGCCAGCCCCATGTGCATGAACAAATGGAAGTGTTTATCGCCGCGGCGCGTAAGCGCAACGAGGCACTGGATCACATCCTATTATTTGGTCCACCGGGGCTCGGGAAAACCACCCTGGCCCATATTATTGCCAACGAGATGGGTGCCAATCTTCGGCAGACGTCGGGTCCGGTGCTGGAGCGTCCGGGAGATCTCGCTGCACTGCTTACCAATCTTGAGCCCAATGACGTGCTGTTTATTGACGAGATCCATCGTTTGAGCCCGGTGGTAGAGGAAATACTGTATCCGGGGATGGAGGACTATCAACTGGATATTATTATCGGTGAAGGTCCTGCCGCGCGGTCCATTAAACTTGATCTACCACCGTTTACCCTGATCGGCGCCACCACACGGGCGGGGCTGCTGACTTCACCGTTACGTGATCGTTTCGGTATTGTCATGCGACTGGAGTTTTACACCAGCGATGATCTGTCCCACATTGTGCAACGGTCGGCCGGTATCCTCGATGTGGCAATAACCGACGCCGGCGTCAACGCCATCGCCCGGCGTTCGCGCGGTACACCACGCATCGCCAATCGTCTGCTCAGACGGGCGCGCGATTTTGCCGAGATCAAAGGTGATGGCACACTGACCGGCGACATTGCTGAGTCAGCGCTCAACATGTTAGAAGTAGATGAAAAAGGACTGGACTCGCTGGATCGCAGGATGATGAAAATAATACTGGAAAATTTTGACGGCGGCCCGGTGGGGATTGATAGTCTGGCGGCCGCCATTAGCGAAGAACGCGGTACACTCGAAGATGTAATCGAACCGTTTCTGATTCAACAAGGCTTTATTATGCGTACCTCACGGGGCCGCGTGGCGACACGGCGCGCCTGGGAATATTTCGATATTCCGATGACTCAGGCAGCAGCGCGCTTGCAACAGGACATGTTTTCAAAAAGCTAACCCATTACGAGACAGCGTGCGTTTAACAATAAAATCAAAGGCACTATGAGCACGTTTTCCATTTCCATTCGAGTGTATTACGAAGATACAGATGCCGGCGGCGTTGTTTACTATGCCAATTACTTGCGGTTTATGGAGCGAGCGCGAACCGAGTGGCTACGGAATCTGGGTTTTGAGCAGGACGAACTTTCACGCAAGGATGGGGTCGTATTTGCCGTGCGCAGCGCCAATCTGCAATTTATCAAGGCTGCACGTTTTAACGATATGTTACAGGTCGACGCAATGGTCACTGCCAAAGGAAAGGCAAGCGTGACATTGAAGCAAACGATAACGAGAGGTGATGAATTGATTTGCAGCGGGGAGGTTCGCCTGGCGTGTGTCGATGCAGCCAGATTTGCTCCCAAACCCATACCGGCTGCGGTTGCTTCCAGAATTACCGTTACGGCGCAGGGGACCAATGCCAAACGATAGCATGTCAGTCACCTCGCTTGTGGCCAATGCCAGTGTGCTGGTGCAACTAGTTATGTTATTGCTGTTGCTGGCGTCATTCGTTTCCTGGGTGATGATTTTTCTCAAATGGTTTCAGGGGCGGGCGGCGCGGCGGGCGGCTGACCGCTTCGATGATAAATTCTGGTCTGGTATCGCACTTGATAAACTATATACCGAGCTCAACCGCAAGAATGCCCAACCCACCGGTATAGAAAGTATTTTTCTCGCTGGTTTCCGCGAGCTTCGGCGGCAGCAGAAACAAACTGGCCGGGGTACCGATATGCTTGAAGCGGTGCGTCGTGCCATGCGAGTCGCGCTCACTGAAGAAATCGATTACCTTGAAACTCATTTATCGTTTCTCGCCACGGTGGGCTCCACCAGCCCCTATGTGGGCCTGTTTGGTACTGTCTGGGGCATTATGAACTCGTTTCGTGCCTTGGGCACCGTGCAACAGGCTACTATCGCCCAGGTCGCACCGGGAATCGCCGAGGCCCTGATTGCGACGGCCATGGGACTGTTTGCGGCCATCCCGGCGGTGATCGCCTACAACCATTTTTCCAATAACGTTGATCGCCTGGTGACCCGATACGAGATTTTTGTGGAGGAATTCTCCAGCATTGTTCAACGCCAGGTAATGTTGAGTGGGAAATGACTGACACAACCTATCGTCGTCATCGGCGCAAACCCATGTCGGAAATCAACGTGGTGCCCTATATCGATGTAATGCTGGTGCTGTTGGTGATCTTCATGATCACAACACCGCTGTTAAGTCAGGGTATCAAAGTGGATCTGCCGGAAGCCGAGGCAAGGCCGGTGGATATCCGGGAAGTGGAGACGCTGGTGGTGACAGTCGATCGCAACGGTAAATTCTATCTCGAAGATAAAGTGATTGAACGCGCAGCCCTGCAAAAAAAGGTGCGAGCGATACTGGCACGAACACCGCAGACACCGGTGCTCATTCGTGGTGACAGGCAGGTCGCCTACGGTATCGTGGTCAGCGCCATGGTGTTGTTGCAGCAGAGTGGGGCAAAAAGTGTCGGTCTGATTACCGAGCCACCTGTGCGGTGATGTCGGTCGCGGCGATCCATGCTCGACATCCTGCCAACAATTTTAAGGCAATGGGCCTGGCGCTGTTGGTGCACGTGCTGTTGCTGGGGATAATTACGCTGAACTGGCGCGGGACATCTGTTGGTCATGTGCCCGTTAATATAATACAGGCGACAGCCATTACCGAGCTACCGCGCAAAATAAAGGCGCCCGCAATCGATGTGGAGCGAGAGAAATCTCGAAAGCGAAAACAGGCAAACGCAAAACGTAAAGCCGATCGCCTGAGAAAACAGAAAACAGCAAAACATCGTGCGATTGCAAAACGTAAGGCTGCGGCCGTCAGACGGCACAAGCAGGCGCAGGATCTGTTACAGCAGCAACTGGCGGCCGAAGAAGCGGAGCGCAGTCAGACGAGGCGAATGGCTGCGGCGCAGAACAAGGCGGCCAGATATATCAACATGATCGGACTCAAGGTGAGCAGCAAATGGCAACGGCCGCCCGGTTCGGCCAGAGATGCCTATTGCATTGTCAGGGTACGTGTCACACCCGGTGGCCGGGTGCTCAGCATTATTGTGGTGCGCTCAAGTGGTGACCCGGTGTTTGATCGTGCCACCGAGAATGCGATCTACCTGGCCGAGCCCTTGCCGGTTCCTGACGATGCCGAAGTGTTCGAGATTTTGCGTGAATTTAATATTGATACCCAGAAGCTATAAAATGTTGTTATCCAGAAAGATTTTTCATATTGTATTTGTTGGTGCGCTGGTATTCAGCAGCGCTACGGTCAATGCCATTCTAACCATCACCATCACTGAAGGCGGTGAGGGCGGCGCGCCAATAGCGATTGCGCCGTTCAAGTGGCAAGGTGCTGGCACGCTGCCACAGGAGTTGTCGGATATCATTGGCGCAGATCTTCGCCGTAGCGGCCGTTTCGCACCCCTGACACCCAAACAAATGCCGTCAGAACCCTGGCGTGACAAAGACGTGCAATTCAAGGAATGGCGCCTGGTCAAGGCGACCGCGCTTGTCATTGGCCATATCAAACCAGTCAAAAAGGATCGCTATCGTGTTGAATTCCACTTGTATGACGTTTTTCGTGAACGTCAGCTGGCAGGATATCGCTATACCGTAAGCGCACAACGCCTGCGGGCGGCGGCCCATCAAATAAGCGATGTGATTTATCAGAAGCTTACCGGTGAGCGCGGTGTATTTAGCTCGCGCATTGCGTATGTCAGTTATGAACGCAGGAATGGTGAGAGGCTCTTTCGGCTGATGGTGGCCGACTCCGACGGTGCCAATCCGCAAACCATAGTTACCTCGGGCGAGCCCCTGATATCGCCGGCGTGGTCACCGGATGGCAAACGTCTGGCTTATGTGTCGTTCGAGAAAAAGCGTTCCATGATTTATATCCAGAATCTGAATGATGGCAGGCGTTTCCGTGTGGCGTCCTTTAGCGGCATCAACAGCGCGCCGGCGTGGTCACCGGATGGCAAACGTCTGGCCATGACCTTATCCAGGGACGGTAATCCCGAAATCTACATATTGCACCTTGCTAAAAAACGATTGCAGCGGCTGACGTTTCATCATGCTATTGATACTGAACCGGCGTGGTCACCGGATGGTGAATCCCTGGTGTTTACCTCTGACCGCGCCGGCGCGCCTCAGGTGTATCGCAAATCTGTCCACGGTGGCAGGGCGCAGCGGCTGACTTTTTATGGTAACTACAATGCGCGGGCCTCATTTTCGCCGGCCAGTAATCAGTTGACGCTGGTCACGAGACGCAAAGGGCGATACAACATAGCGGTGCTGCAGCTGGCTGACAATTCATTGCAGGTATTAACCGACACCCGGCTAGATGAGTCACCGACCTTTTCACCCAACGGCCGGATGGTGCTTTACGCCACTGAGGTCAAGGGCCGCGGCGTATTGGCGTCAGTTTCCGCTGACGGCCGGGTGCGTCATTTGTTTACGCTGACGGAGGGTGATATCCGTGAGCCGGCGTGGTCTCCCCACAACCCCTAGCAGGAAACGATCCAGAGGAGTGAATAATGAAAATATTATCAAGGATGGTATTACTGATCTTCATTGTCGCCGTCGCCGGTTGTGCCAGTGACAGTGCAGTCAAGCCAGAACAAGGTAATGGTGCAGAAGCACGCGGCGCTGTCGAGGATGGCGCGGTGACCGGCGAGCAATTGGTTGCCACTGATGACAGTGGTCGCCCGATTGTCATGCGTGTACATTTCGATTTTGACAGTAGCCGCATTGATGCCGATAACCGGGAGACCCTGGAGGCCCATGCCGCCTATCTCAATGCCAATGAGAACGTGAAGGTCAAACTCGAGGGTCATTGTGACGATCGCGGTACCCGCGAGTACAATCTGGCGCTGGGGGAGCGCCGGGCGCAGGTTGTGGCGCGTCTGCTGGCGGTCCTGGGGGTCGATCGCAGTCGATTGACCATAACCTCCTACGGTGAAGAAAAACCGGTGGATGAGGCCCACGGTGAAGCTGCCTGGAAAAGAAATCGCCGAGTAGAGATAATCTACTGATGCTTTTTTACCTGAATCGAATTGTATTGATCTTGTTGCTGCTGGCCCTGCCGCTGGCGACACCCGCTGTCCAGTGGCGCGCCAAAACACCAGAAAAACAAAAGCCGGTGGTATCCGCCTCGCAAGAAACGTTGCTTGAGTTGTTGACACAACTTGAGTCCTTGCAAGGAGAATTACAGCAGTTGCGCAACCAGACCGAGATTCAGCAAAACGAGATCAAACGCCTGCGTTCACGACTGCAGGATGTCACGAGCGACCTGGACCAGCGCCTCAGTGCCATTGAACGTCAGGGTGGGGCACGCAAAGTGATCAACCGCACTGGGAAAAAGGCGCCATCGAAGCCGGTGGCCGTAGTAGCGGGTGAGGAACAGAAACGGTACGATGAGGCGTTCCAGTTGATGAAGCAGGGCGACTACACCGGTGCCGCACGTGCCTTTCGCGGCTTTATTGCCCGTTACCCCAGCAGCCCACTGGCCTCCAACGCTCAGTACTGGATAGCTGAATCCAATTATTTCGTTCGCAACTTCCGCCTTTCGCTGAAGGAATTCCAGAAACTGGTAGCGCAATATCCCAATAGTCGCAAGATAACCGACGCCATGTTGAAAATTGGCTATACCTATTATGAGTTGGGCGAGTGGATCAACGCACGGCGCGCCCTGCAAGAAGTGGTAAATCGCTTTCCCCGTACCCGCAATTCCAATTCCGCCAAAGTGAGATTACGGGTTATGAAAAAAGAAGGGCACTGAAATAGCCATTCTTAATTCTTGATTGTTAAAGTCTAATCAGTGCCTGAAGCCTTGAATAAATATTGAGACGATTATTTCGACCCCATTTCTTTCTGAAAATCTTTTAAAATAGCATTTACGCTATAGTTCCATTTCAAAATTATGTCATCCCGGCCAGAGCAGTTATCCCGATTGCGGATAACAGAAATATTTTATTCCCTGCAGGGCGAAGCGCGTACTGTCGGCTGGCCGACGGTATTTGTGCGCCTCACCGGCTGCCCCTTGCGATGCGGCTATTGTGACACCGAGTATGCCTTCAGTGGCGGTAACTGGCTGACTCTGGACGCGATTCTCGGCGAAGTTGCATTACATGGTGCACGCTATGTCACCGTGACCGGCGGTGAACCGCTGGCGCAGTCTGATACCCTGGAATTATTGACTCGCCTGTGTGATATTGGTTACGAAGTCTCGCTTGAAACCAGCGGCAGTCGCGATATCACAGATGTTGACGATCGCGTCAGTGTGGTGATGGATCTGAAAACACCTGGTTCGGGCGAGGTTGATAAAAATCGATATGCAAATATTGATGTGCTGAGCCGCAACGACCAGGTCAAGTTTGTTATTATCGACCGGGCGGATTACGAATGGAGCCGTGAACAACTGGCGGAGTACCGACTCGATAATAAATGCGAAGTGTTGTTTTCCCCGGTAAGTGAGACATTGGATGCAAAGAGCCTGGCGGAGTGGATCCTCGAGGATCGTTTGCCGGTGCGCATGCAAATACAATTGCATAAAATAATCTGGGGGAATGAGCGTGGTCGATAATTCGCAAGAAAAGGCCGTGGTGCTGGTATCCGGCGGACTTGATTCGGCCACCACACTGGCCATTGCCCGCGAACGTGGCTTTCCGTGTTACTGCCTGACCTTTGATTATGGCCAGCGCCATCGTATTGAACTGCAATCGGCGCGGGCGGTGACCGCGAGCATTGGCGCCGAGCGCCATGAAGTGATGTCGTTGGATATTGGCTGGATGGGGGGATCGGCGCTGACGGACCTGTCAATTGACGTGCCGGACGCCCCGAGCAGTGGAATCCCCGTCACCTATGTCCCCGCACGCAATACCGTGTTTTTGTCAGTGGCATTGGGTTGGGCCGAGGTGCTGGGAGCCCACCATATCTTTATTGGTGTCAACGCGGTTGATTATTCCGGTTACCCGGATTGTCGCCCGGCGTTCCTTCGTGCCTTCGAACAGTTGACCACTGTGGCCACCAAGGTCGGTGTCGAAGGCGGCAGTTTTCATATTCACGCCCCCCTGATCCAGATGTCGAAGGCGGAGATCATTCGCCGTGGCCAGGCCCTGGGAATAAATTTTGCGCTGACCGTGTCCTGTTATAACCCGGGGCCAGAGGGTGAGGCCTGCGGGGTGTGTGATTCCTGTCGCTTGCGGGCACGGGGATTCCACGAAGCCGGTGTGACTGATCCCACGCGATATCGTGACAAGGCGCCGAATCTGGCCTGATTACAGCCATTTGGGCATATGGTGCCGTTTCCGTAAAGCGGGTAAAATCCGCCCCGATTAAACTCCCCGAGTCACTCGTACGCTTCTGGCCGCTCGATACTCAGATTCTATAGGGTAATAAATATGTCTATCCACTTTCAAGTTTTGCTAACGATTTTCATTACTGCTGTCGTCATGGGTGCGGTTATGAACAAGACCAATTTCTGCACCATGGGTGCGGTGTCCGATTGGGTCAATATGGAGGACAAGGGTCGCCTGCATGCATGGATCCTGGCCATGGCCGTTGCCATGGGCGGTCTGGTAGTGATGCAAGGCAGCGGACTCTTTATTTTCCCGGACGATGCCAGCCAGACATTTCCGCCCTATCGAACCGCCAGTCTCGCCTGGGGCCGCTACATTCTCGGTGGCTTCATTTTTGGCATCGGTATGACCCTGGGCTCGGGTTGCGGTAGCAAAACCCTGATTCGCATTGGCGGCGGAAACATTAAATCCATCATCGTGCTGATCGTTGGGGCTATCGTGGCCTACATTATGTTACATACCGACTTCTTTGGTCTGTACATGTTGCCGTGGATCTCGGTGACCACCCTGGACCTGGCCGCACGCGGACTTTCCGGTCAGGATATCGGCAGCATTGTCGGTGCCTCGGTGACAGGCAAAATCGCTATTGCTGCTGCTGTTGCCGCGGCGCTGCTGTGGTTCGTGTTCAAAAACAGAGAATTCCGTTCCGACTCGGACAATATAGCTGGTGGCCTCGTTGTCGGTCTCGCCATTATTATTGGCTGGTACGTCACCGGCAGCGAAATGGGCCAGATGTGGATGGAAGATGCCGCATTCTCCGACAATCCGCCCACCCGCGTCGCGGTGCAATCCTTCACTTTTATCAGCCCCATGGGTGATACCGCGCGAGCAGTAATGAATCCGACGAACTCCACTTTCATCAATTTTGGTGTCATGGCTCTCGTCGGTGTGATCGTGGGTTCCTTCCTGTACGCCATATTGAGTAAACGTTTCCGCATCGAGTGGTTTGCAAACGGCAAAGATGCCGTCAACCATATTATTGGTGGCGCCATGATGGGATTCGGTGGTGTTCTGGGTATGGGTTGCACCGTTGGCCAGGGCATTACCGGCGTATCGACGCTGGCGCTGGGTTCATTTATGGTGCTGGCCTCTATTATTTTTGGTAGCGCACTGACCATGAAAGTCCAGTATAACTTGTTGGACGAGCAGGGCTTTATGCACGCGCTGCGCGGTGGACTGGCTGATATGAGATTATTGCCGGCGGCTAAATAGATCTACCTCCTGGTCATTACGGGCCCCGGCACACGCCGGTGGCCCGGTTTGACAGCCCGGCGGGCGCCCGCGATAATCGCGCCTCCTTTCCTGGGGGCCGTTGGCTCAGTTGGTAGAGCACCGGACTTTTAATCCGATGGTCGTAGGTTCAAATCCTACACGGCCCACCATTTTCCCCTCCCTTCCGGTTCAATAACTCCGACGTTGGCATGACATAATATGGTTACGCCTAACCACGCAACGGAGCGCAACACATGTCTTTATCTCAACCCGGCATATTGGCCAGCGAGACCCTGCTCGCGCGCTATTTGACATTTTCGATCGCGAACCCGGAGGATCTACCCGCTGTGATGGCGGCATTGGTCGAGGATACAGACGGCAGCAATACCGTGATTGGTATCGGCGCGTCGCTGGTAGCGACAACCTCGAGGCAGATCCCCGGGCTGCGTTCGTTTCCGGCACAGACAGGCAGCGCAGTCGATATCCCGTCAACACCAGCTGCCTTGTGGTGTTGGTTGCGCGGCACAGACAGGGGCGAGATCTATCACCGGTCACGGCAGCTTGAGGCGTTGCTGACCCCCTGTTTCGTAGTTGATCAAGTGATCGACAGTTTTCAGTTTGCCGAATGTCGCGATCTGTCAGGTTATATTGATGGCACGGAAAATCCAAAGGATGAGGATATGCTTGCCGCTGCTATCGTCAACGGGCAGGGCGCTGGACTCGACGGCAGCAGTTTTGTAGCGGTGCAGCAGTGGCTGCATGATTTTGACTCGCTTGACGATATGACGCAGGACAGAAGAGACAATACAATCGGCCGCCGCTTGAGTGATAACGAGGAGCTGGAAGATGCCCCGGCGTCGGCACATGTAAAAAGGACGGCGCAGGAGAGCTTTGATCCCGAAGCGTTTGTTCTTCGACGCTCCATGCCGTGGGCAGACGATATGGCGGCAGGACTAAATTTTGTCGCTTTCGGCAAGTCTTTCGATGCCTTTGAAGCGTTACTAAACCGCATGCTGGGGCATGAGGACGGTATTAACGATGCCTTGTTTGACTTCACTCGTCCGGTCACTGGCGCTTATTTCTGGTGTCCCCCGGTAGAGAAGGACAGGCTGGATTTGTCGGCGCTCGGCTACTGACTATGTCTGCGGAGCATGGAGCGACCAAACGGCTGTTTCTGGCATTCTGGCCCACCAAGAGCGAGCAGGAGCGATTTAATGAACTGGCGCACGCGCCACATCGACCCACCGACAACTGGCGCCTGTTGGCGGCCCACAAACTCCATCTAACGTTGTCGTTCCTGGGGTCGGTAGACGCCGAAACCGAGCGCTGCGTTTGCGGGATGGCGGAAGCTCTTGCTTGGCAGCCGATTGAGGTGCAATTCAACCGGCTTGGCTGGTTTGCACGCCCAAAGGTGTTGTGGGCAGGTTGCTCTGATGTTCCGGCTGAGCTGAAAGATTTAGCGGCGACGATACAGGCGGGTGTGACACGTTGTGGTATTGAGTCCGAACTACATCCGTTCCGGCCACACATCACATTGGCGCGAAAGGTCGCACAGGCACCGGCTCAAACCGAGATCGAAACGCTGAACTGCCGATTCGATGAATTGTGCCTCGTGCAGTCCCGATCGGGTGATAACGGTGTTAGTTATTCCACGCTCAAGAAGTGGCCTGCTCGAGTGGCTATCCCATAAAAAAACCGCGGATGCCAGTGCTGGCGATCCGCGGTTATTATTTCCCCGGGGTTTTTATTCCCTGGAGCCGACAGCTATTTGCTCTTTTTCTTTTTAACCATCATGTCGTGAATCATTGGTGTCAGGATCAACTCCATGGCGAAACCCATCTTGCCGCCCGGTACGCAAATGGTATTAGGGCGAGACATGAATGAATCATGAATCGTGTTCAGCAAATACGGAAAATCCACCCCCTTGGGGTCACGGAACCGAATCACGATAAAGCTTTCATCCGGTGTTGGAATATCGCGCGCAATAAACGGATTGGACGTGTCCACAGTAGGAACGCGCTGGAAGTTAATATGCGAGCGCGAGAACTGCGGCGTAATGAAATTCACGTAGTCTTGCATGCGACGCAAGATGGTGTTGGTAACGGCCTCCGCTGAGTAACCCCGTTCTGCGGTATCGCGGTGAATTTTCTGAATCCACTCCAGGTTAACAATCGGCACCACGCCAACCAGCAGGTCGACGAACTGCGCTGCGTTGACGGTATCGGTGGCCACGCCGCCGTGCAGTCCTTCGTAGAACAGTAAATCAGTGCCTTCGGGGATCGGTTCCCACGGCGTGAATTCGCCCGGATTCAGGCCATCATAGGCCTCAGCCTCTTCCTCGCTGTGGAGATAGAAACGTTTCTGACCAGTGCCGTTGTCTCCGTATTGCTTGAACAGCGCTTCAATTTTGTCAAAAAGATTGGCCTCAACACCAAAATGACTGAAATGACCAGTTCCATCTTTGGCGACAGCGGCTTTCATTTCAGTACGGTTATAGCGATGGAAACTGTCTCCTTCAATGATGATCGGGTTGATTTTTTCGCGAACAAAAATATGCTCGAAAGCGCGTTTAACCGTTGTTGTGCCGGCACCGGATGAGCCGGTGATGGCAATCACGGGATGATTGGTTGACATGACTACTCTCCCAGAAAATGGTTTGAAAGACCCAAAAGTTGAAGGCGCCGATTCTACCTCAAGCAGTGGTACCACTTCCATTCCTATTCGGGTTGAAACAGAATTTTAAGTCATTGATTATTATCAATAAAATAAGAAATTATGACAGGTGCCTGTACGGACAGCGGTGCCCTGCTCAGGAATGGCTTTTCATCGCGTTATAATTACTTCTCGATCAACGGGAAGACCTAAAATGATGCTACGTCGATTTACATTTATTGCCCTGATGCTGCCTGTGCCGCACGCGATGGCCGGTGATGTGGAAGTGGTGGAAACCGAATTTACCCGGCAAGGAGCCACCTGGAACGTTAGCACGACGCTGCGCCATGGTGATACAGGCTGGGATCATTACGCCGATGCCTGGCAAGTTGTTGACGATACGGGCAAGGTGCTGGGAAAACGTGTTCTGTATCACCCCCACGAACATGAACAACCCTTTACTCGCAGCCAGAGCGGTATTTCCATACCTGCGAATACTAGCGTGGTTTTTGTTGAGGCCCACAACAAGAAGCACGG
>JAZFSZ010000093.1:0-59968 GCA_036446455.1 Acidiferrobacterales bacterium | reverse complement strand
CCATTCCGGTTCCAGCGGTGTCACATTGACGATGATGCCGCACCGCGCGTAGGTCGATTTGCCCAGACAGATCGTTAACACATTTCGCGGAATACGGAAGTACTCTACGGTGCGCGCGAGTGCGAACGAGTTGGGTGGAATGATACACACATCACCTTTGAAATCGACAAAACTGGTATTATCAAAATCCTTGGGATCGACGATGGCGGAATTGATATTGGTGAATATCTTGAATTCATCCGAGCAACGAACATCGTAACCGTAACTTGATGTGCCATAAGAAATCAGCCGGCCCGATTTTCCTTCCCGGACCTGCCCGGGTTCAAACGGTTCAATCATGCCGTGTGCTGCCGCCATTTGGCGAATCCACTTATCCGGTTTAATGCTCATTGCCAGTCAATATCTTCAGTTGTGATGTTGCCCCAATCGGGCGCGGCAATCATAGCAAACCTGTCTGGATCGTCGAGCCCGATATCGTTATTCCGATAAAATGTGAAATATTCCACAACTGTCTGCCCAATTCCGCGGTACAATTTTGCATACCAGCACATCCAGGCAGGGAAGAAACCGCGATGGGAACGGGAAACCATACACAGGGAGCACGGTCGCAAGTACGCCGGGAGAAGTCACTCGACGTGCTGGTCGCGGTGCCCAACAGGCCATTGATGACACTGCAAACGGGGAATATAACCGAAAAAGGTGTTTACCTGCTGGCAGGAAACAGACCACTACCGGAAATTGGTTCCGAAGTGGTGCTGACGCTGGAGGCGTTTCTGCTGAGTTCGGAGGCCGCGGCCATGCGGGCGCGGGTGGTACACAAAACGAGCAAGGGCATGGGTGTGGAATTGCTTGGTCCAGTTGTTTAAACAATACGATGATCATAAAAAAAGCCGGGCATTGCCCGGCTTTTTTGCTTCCCGATATTCCCTTAGCTGTTCTGAATAACAATATTCGGGAACTTGGAAGCATAGTCCTTTTTCATCAATGCCAGTTTCGCCGCCGTACGACGGGCGATATCACGAAAGATTCGTGAAATCTGGCAGTCGGGTTCGGCTACCACGGTCGGTTTGCCGCCATCGGTTTCCTGGCGAATGCGGATATCCAGCGGCAAAGAACCGAGGAAGTCGATATCGTAGTCATCGGCCATGCGAACGCCACCACCCTCGCCAAAGATATGTTCTTCGTGACCGCACTCGGAACAGATATGGGTGCTCATGTTCTCAACAATACCCAACACAGGTACTTCTACCTTCTCGAACATCTTCAGTGCCCTGCGAGCATCCAGTAGAGCAATGTCCTGCGGTGTGGTGACAATAACGGCGCCACTGACCGGTACCTTCTGCGCCAGGGTCAACTGGATATCGCCGGTACCCGGCGGCAGATCGATAATCATGTAATCCAGATTATCCCAGGCGGTATCGCGTAAAAGTTGCTCCAGCGCCTGCGTCACCATGGGGCCACGCCAGATCATTGGCGTCTCTTCGTCAATCAGAAAACCGATGGACATGGCCTGCAGGTGGTAACTGGTAATCGGTTTCAGCGACTTGCCGTCTTCCGACTCTGGTTTGGCGCTCACACCCAACATACGGGGCTGACTGGGGCCATAGATATCGGCATCCAGAATACCGACATTGGCGCCTTCGGCCGACAGTGCCAGGGCCATATTTACCGCTACTGTCGATTTGCCGACACCGCCCTTACCCGACGCGATGGCAATGATATTCTTCACTCCTTCGATGGGTTTGACACCGGCCTGTACCGAGCGGCCTATAATATTGGTAGTAATATTAACGGTGACGTCATCGATACTATCAATGGCACTGACCTTGTCTTTAAGTGCGCTGGTCAGGGTCTCGTGGTATCCCTTTGCCGGGAAACCCAGCTCCACATCGATGGTGACCTTGCCGCCATCAATGGCAATATTCTTGATGGATTTAGCACTTACGAGATCCTTGCCCAGATAGGGATCGACCATCTCTTTTAAGGCGCCTTCGATCAACGTCCGGTTAACATCCGCCATGGGTAATACTCCAGTAATTTAGTCAGGAATTATCTAAGTGGGGGCGCATCCTACACTGCCAACCCCTAAATGTCATTGCCCGGATATCATCATTGGAGACGGGATAATAACAAAGTCCCCACATGGTTGAGGGGTTTTATTCGGTTGCGGCTGAACCCCGATTTTTCTAGCCTGATCGCGGTAAAACTGCTATTTTGCCGGCCAGTAACGTGGCCGTACCCTATTATTCTATGGTGCGGCTTTTTCATTGCCCCGGCACGGATCTATGAACCAACAACGAAAAATACTCGCCACCAGCGCCCTGCCGTATGCCAACGGCAGCATCCATATCGGGCATTTGGTGGAATACGTGCAGACCGATGTGTGGACCCGGTTTCAGCGCATGCGTGGCCATGAGATTTATTATGTCTGCGCCGACGACGCCCACGGCACCCCTATCATGCTGCGAGCCCAGAGCGAGGGCATTACAGCGGAACAACTGATCGAACGTATCCACGAAGAGCACCAGCGCGACTTCCGTGATTTCGCCATCTCGTTCGATAATTTCTATACCACCCATTCGGATGAGAATCGCGAATTTACGGAGACTATTTACAAACGCCTGAAAGAAAATGGTCATATCGACATACGCACCATCAAGCAGGCCTACGATCCGGAGAAAGAGATGTTCCTTCCGGACCGTTTCATCAAAGGCACCTGCCCCCGTTGCGGCGCCGAGGACCAGTACGGCGATAACTGTGAGGTCTGCGGCTCCTCCTACGATGCCAGCGAGTTAAAGAATCCGCGCTCCGTAGTTTCGGGTGCGGTGCCAATTGACAAGGAATCCGAACACCACTTCTTCAAGCTGGCCGATTTTGAAACCATGTTGCGCGAATGGGTGCACGCCGACGATACCGACGTGCGCCATGTGCAGGAAGAAGTGGCCAATAAACTCACCGAGTGGTTTGAAGGCGGGCTCAGGGACTGGGACATCTCCCGCGACGCGCCCTACTTCGGTTTCGAGATTCCGGACGCACCGGGAAAATATTTCTATGTCTGGCTAGATGCGCCCATAGGTTACATGGCCAGCTTCAAACAATTATGCGATCGCGAAGGTTTGGACTTCGATGCCTGGTGGAAGCCGGGAAGCGATGCCGAGGTTTATCACTTTATCGGCAAGGACATTCTCTACTTTCACGCCCTTTTCTGGCCGGCGGTGTTGAACGGCTCCGGCTACCGACAGCCAACCGCGATCTTTACCCATGGCTTTCTTACTGTGAATGGCAACAAGATGTCGAAATCGCGTGGCACTTTTATCAATGCCCGCACTTATCTCGACCACCTGAACCCGGAATACCTGCGTTATTACTATGCCGCCAAGCTCAGCAATACGGTTGAGGATATTGACCTCAATCTGGAAGACTTCCTGTTGCGAGTGAACTCCGATCTCGTCGGCAAGGTGGTCAACATTGCCAGCCGTTGCGCCGGCTTTATCACTAAGCGTTTTGACGGCAAGCTGGCCGATATCCTGCCGGAACCGGCGCTGTATGCAAAATTTGTCTCAGCCGGTACTGCCATCGCTGGCTATTTTGAAAATCGTGAATTCTCGCGTGCAGTACGTGAGATCATGGCGCTGGCGGATCAGGCCAATCAGTATATAAATGACAAAGAACCCTGGGTAGTGGCGAAACAGGAAGGCCGCGATAACGACCTGCAAGCCATCTGTACACAGGGTCTGAATCTGTTTTACGTCTTGATGGGATATCTCAAACCCATCATCCCGGTCACGGCAGAAAAAGCCGAGGCCTTTCTCGGCGTATCTCCCATGAGCTGGGACAGCGCCGCGTCGCCGCTACTGAAACACACGATCAACAAGTTCAAACACATTATGACCCGTGTTGAACAAACACAAATTGATGCCATGCTGGATCAGGCAAAAGAGGAGCTAGCACCTTTGAGTGAAACTAGAACTGACTCTGCCTCACTGGCAGACGACCCCATTCGGGATATCATTGAATTCGATGATTTTGCCAAAGTGGACTTGCGTGTCGCGTTAATCACCAAGGCAGAATATGTAGAAGGGGCAGATAAATTACTGCGGCTGACGCTGGATCTCGGCGGCGAGACGCGCAATGTGTTCGCCGGTATAAAATCGGCCTACAACCCGGAAGACCTGGAAGGAAAGCTTACGGTCATGGTTGCCAATCTCGCACCTCGTAAAATGCGTTTCGGTATTTCCGAGGGTATGGTGCTGGCTGCCGGCCCCGGCGGCAAAGACCTGTGGATTCTGTCGCCCGATGACGGTGCAAAGCCGGGAATGCGCATAAAATAATATTTGCCGCAGAGACGCGGAGGGTCGCTCTTGCGCATCCTGCGCCCGCGACACTTGTACGTCCATGTACATCGCGCAGAGAAAATATTAAGGGCGATCTAAAGATCGCTGTACAGGGAATTATTTCCAAATTTAAGGCCGGCTATTAGCCGGCCATTTTTATTAGTTTGCTCTGCACCTCAGCGTCTCTGCGGCAAACGACTTTTCAATAACCAGACTTGGTAAACGGAGTGGCAGACGCTATGGTCTTGCACAAGGTTAAACCGGCCGAATGCGAAAATTGAGGAACCCCCAGACAAAACCCATTAGCCCTCCAACCAGGGCAAATACATCAAGTCGTCTGAAGTAAAATTTGTAGGCGACAGTAAGCCGTTTTTCTGGCACACCGATTCGTGGCGGCACAACGCGTTGCACCCAACCGTACTGGTTATTGCCCAGAAACACCTTGTTCCAGGTCACCCCCTTGTATTTTTTCACGTCGGCAAGCAACATCAAATCTCCCTTTTGAACGCGTTGGATTACTTTCCCGTCCAGGCTTGCCCGCGAACGCAGCTCGGTATTATTGTTCAGCACCTCAACAAATAAATGATTAGAACGCATCATGACTTTTCTAATCTCCCGCTCTGTCTGGCCAGTCAGGGTTGCCGCGACAAGGATAACGATCGCGAATCCGACCGCATAACCGAAGCCACCTTTGACGAAGCGCAACACCGTATGGGGAATGGTGTGAATGCTGCCGAACAGCTGCACACCGATCGCCAGTACAATCACAACTGAAACCGGAATCACCGGATGTACATTGAGGATTGCACCGGGATCCAGCGCCCATGCGGCAAGCCGCTCCGAATCAACAATGAGATAACGCACATATTTAATATATAGAAAGTAAAGTACACTGATGGTGGCGATTGTGTGCACAAGTAGCTCCACCTTTTGCCGGGCGACGTAAGGTAACAAGCTGCGAAATTCGACTGTATCAATATACTTGGCAGAATCTTGCCACTTGCAGCGATAGAGCGTTACTGGATTCCGTTTGCCCTTGAAAACATAGCTACCTTTCTTTTTCAAATGGTACGCGTCTTTATTCAGCGCTCTCGCCGTCGCACCGGATACCAGTATCTCATCGCCCTTGCCGCGACTCTCGATGCGGGCGGCCACGTTTACAACGTCACCGAACACGTCCTGGTTCTCGACTATCGCCTGCCCTGTATGAACCCCGACACGTACATGCATACGGAAGGATCGATCATCCTTGCGTTTCTTTTCCAGACCCTGCTGAACGGCAATCGCCGCCTTCACAGCCTGCTCCGGATCGTGGAATGAAGCCATCACTGCATCACCGATAGTTTTAACTATCTTTCCCTTGAACTGACGTATGATGGGAAACACAACACGGTTGTGCTGATCAATCATCAGCCGTCCTTTGACATCACCGTGTCGATCCCAGTAGCTTGTTGACCCCTCAACATCGGTAAACAGAATAGTGACTGCCTTGCGCGAATGTTTTATCTGGCGAATAACGCCTTTCAGAAAACCCCCGCCGTGGTCCTTTTTTATCGTCTTCTTTTTCATCCGTTAATTACACCCCGAAAGGCTAGTGTAGCGCCTTGGGATGTGGGCGCCCATGCTTCTTTTAACAGCATTGCATTCGCCCCGACCTGTGGCCATACTCGCGCCATGTCAGACAGCCCAGATTTTGCCGGCGACCTCAAGCGCTCCATCCACGCCATAGACACGTGGCTTCCCCAGACCCAGTGTACGCGTTGCGGTTATCCTCGCTGCCGTGATTATGCAAAAGCGATTTATCGCGGCGAAACCGGGATTAATCGCTGCCCTCCCGGTGGCAATACCACCATTAATGGCCTGGCAAATCTTCTGGAACAGCAAGTGGAGCCACTGGATCCGGAATGCGGGGTACACGAACCGCGTGTGCTTGCGGTCATCATTGAGTCACAATGCATCGGATGCAAACTGTGTATCCAGGTCTGTCCGGTGGACGCCATTATTGGCCGCGCCAAGCGAATGCATACCGTTCTGCCAGATCTATGTACCGGCTGTGAGTTGTGCCTGCCAGTCTGCCCGGTAGACTGCATTTATCTGGTGGGCGACTCTATTCACCAAACCACTTCCACTGCACCCTGGCCCGAGTATGCCCAAAACGATGTGAGACAAGCCCATAAGAATACCGTACTCAGATTGCGTCGCCTGCAATCCATCGCCCGACAGCGAGCCCAAAAAAGAAAGGCCAAGGCTGTTTCCCAACGTGAACGCATTCGCGCCGAAATTCGTGCTGCAGTAGAACGTGACAAACATAGGCGAGAGGCAAAATGAATACGGCCAAGCGGCGAAAAATATTCGAGCGCCTGCGTAAGGCCAATCCGCGCCCGACAACAGAGCTCAGGCACGGCAACACTTTTCAGTTACTCGTTGCCGTTATCCTGTCGGCCCAGGCGACAGACAAGGGTGTCAACCTTGCCACTAAAAATCTGTTCAAAAATGCAAAGACCGCCCAGGGCATTCTCGACCTGGGGCTGCGCAAATTGAAATCCCATGTCAAAACCATTGGGCTCTATAACACCAAAGCCGCCAACATCATCAAAACCTGCCGGATTCTGGTGGATGAACACAATGGCAAGGTACCGAGCACACGTGAACAACTGCAAGCACTGCCGGGTGTGGGCCGCAAAACCGCCAATGTCATGCTCAACACCGCCTTCGGCGAAGCGGTTATTGCAGTAGACACACACATCTTCCGCGTCTCCAACCGCATCGGCATTGCCCCCGGAAAAACCGTACGTGCAGTAGAAGATAAATTGATGAAAGTGGTGAAAGATGAATTTAAACACGATGCCCACCACTGGCTGATTCTGCACGGACGATACACTTGTATAGCGCGCAAGCCCCGGTGCGGCAGCTGTGTCATCTATGATTTATGTGAGTATGGCGATAAAGTAGAGGAATGACTGCCGTCGCTACAGGCTTGAGTCACGGAGGCAAACCCGATTCTGGGCATGCCGCTGAGGCGGTGCGGATTGCGCTTGAACGCGCAAAACTAACACGCGCTAACGGCGCGTTTGTGTTTCTTACCCACGAATATGCTGCTGATCCCGAACCGGCCCTGCGCGCTGCAGCGCGCACTGCCGGCAGCATGCAAGTGATTGGCTGTACCGGCACCGGCATACTTACTGAAGATGAGTGGCTACTGGATAGCCCGGGCGCCGCAGCCATGGTGTTTGGCGGCGATCTGCAACTCGATCCCGTCCACGATTACAATGACGATTCCGACAGCATCATCAGCTTGTGCACACCCGCTGGACTGGATAGCAATTGGTTAGACATTCCGGCAACACGAATTGGCGCCATTTCCGGTGATCCCTTTGGAAAAGGGCCATTCAAAGTCTGGAGTGGCAGCCGCGATAACGAAAGCGGTCGGGTGGAGGTCCGTATCCGTCAAACACGCAGTGCCGTGACGGTGTCGCAGGGCGTGCGTGCGCTTACCGCACCAATCAAGGTCGCCGAAGTGGAGGGACACGACCTGATACGTCTCGGTAATTACCCGGCACTTAATGTGCTGGTACGCTCACTACCGGAAGCGGTGCGGCAGCAGAAGCATATACCGCTACACCTTTTGATCGGGGGTGTCACTTTTGGGGACCCGGCCACGGCCATCAGTGCGGGACGCTATCGACTGAACCATATTATCTCGGCCAACCTCAGCAAGCAGTCGATCACACTTTCCGATCGATTGAGCCCTGGCGAGTCTCTCTTCTGGGCCATGCGCGATACGCTGGCAGCCGAACGCGAGATGAAGCAAACAGTCAAACGCGCGCAGCAACAACTGGGCGATTCGCCGGATTTCGCGTTTCTGTTTCCATGCATGGGTCGCGGTCCCAATTTCTATGGCAACCGCGATCGTGATCTGGAGATCCTGCAGGCCGCCTGTCCTGGCCTGCCGACTATTGGTTTTTACGGCAATGGCGAAATCGGCCCGCTGGATGCAGAAAACCATCTCTACCAGTACTCAACCATATTGGGTCTTTATAAGATCGATAATTAACTTATGCTTTTTGCCGGATCGCGTCAGGAATCACGCCAGATATTCTTCTCTGCCTGGCGAAAATACCTCGATAAAAAACAGCTCGAAGGAGTTGAGGGCGTCATTGTGCAAGTGGCACTGCAGCATCCGGAATATCACAACCTGCTGGAACAACCGGATCAGTTTGCAGACAAGGACTACCTGCCCGAGCACGGCGCAACCAACCCGTTTTTGCACATGGGCATGCACGTCACCATTGAAGAACAGCTGGGCATGGACCGACCCTTGGGCATCAAATCCAGATTTGAGGCACTCGCAAAAAAACGGGGTGACGCCCATGAAGCGCAACACATTATTATGGAATGCCTCGCTGAGATGTTATGGCAAGCACAGCGCCAGGGAAGCGCGCCCGACGAAGATAGTTATCTGTCCTGCATTGACATAAATCCTGGCACTTCCGCCAGATAATCCACATTAACTAGTCTTTTTGAAACTTTCCTGATACCTGAGAGTCAGACTCATTCGAGCGCTACGGAGAGTGCAGATCAAGGGGGCCATAATCTGTCTGGCAACCCGACTGACAGTATTGAAGTGTCTCAAATTTAAAGTTTTTCAAACTTTTTCACTAAAAGACAGCAATATCAACATTTGATGGAGAGAAATAATATGGTTAAGAAACATACCCCCAAGGCGTTGGCGGTAGCGATTGGCGCTACCTTTATCACTTCCATGGCTGCCAGCCCGGTTGTCAGCGCTGGCCAGAACCCTTTTGCGATGAGCCCACTTTCCAGTGGTTACCAGGTCGCTGCTAAGGACGGTAGCTGTGGTGGCATGAAGAAAGGCAGTAAAACCGGCAGTTGTGGTGGCATGAAGGGTAAGGAAGCTCATTGCGGCGCCAAGAAAAATGGTGAATCACATTGTGGCGCCAAGAAAAAAGATATGAACAAAGGCAAGAAAGAAGGCCAATGTGGCGAAGGTAAGTGCGGCGGCAAGAAATAAGTTCGCGTGCACTTAATCCATGATCAAAGATTATCCCGTTCATGGTGCCGGACTTGGACTCAAACGGGCCCTCATGGGCCCGCTTGAGGATCAGGCTCCTGCCCAGATCGATTTTTTTGAAGTTGCCCCGGAGAACTGGATCAATCTCGGCGGCCGCTACGGCAAAAAATTCAGTGCGTTCACTGAACGTTATCCCTTTATTACCCACGGCCTGTCGCTTTCCATTGGCAGCCCGTCACCACTTGATTTTAATTTTCTACAGCAAGTCAAAGACTTTCTGAAGCAGCACAACATTCTCTACTACAGTGAGCATTTGAGTTACTGCAGTGATGATGGTCATCTCTACGACCTCATGCCCATTCCCTTTACTGAAGAGGCCGTGCACTACGTCGCCGACCGCATCCGGCAAGTTCAGGACTTCCTTGGCCAGCGTATTGCTATGGAAAATGTTTCCTATTACGCCGCACCGGGTCAGGAAATGGAAGAAATTGATTTCATAAACGCGGTGCTGGGAGAAGCCGATTGCGATTTCCTGCTCGATGTAAACAATATTTACGTCAATAGCGTTAATCACCGTTACGATGCAGAGGAATTCCTCAAGCAGTTACCGGGCGACCGCATAGCCTACGTCCACATTGCCGGCCATTACAATGAAGCAGAAGACCTGCTTGTCGACACCCACGGTGCCGATATTATCGATCCGGTGTGGAGACTGCTGGACAAGGCCTACGAATTTTTCGGCGTGATGCCAACAATGGTTGAACGCGATTTCAACATTCCGCCACTGTCTGAACTCCTTACAGAAATTGACCGGATTGTGGCATTACAAAAACAGTGGAGTGCGAGAAATGAACACCAGCAAGTCGCACAGTCCGTCTGAGCGAAACAATTTCACGAAAAAGCAATATGAATTTGCGGCCTATATAAGGGATCCGCAGAACAACCCACGTCCACCGGAAATCGAAGATCGCCGCATGGCAATATATCGCGAGCTTTTCTTCAATAATATAGAAGACTTCATGACATCCAGTTTCCCGGTGCTGAAGGAAATCCTCGGCGAAGATCGCTGGCAAAAGTTGCTGCAGGACTATTTTGCCAATCATCGTGCTGAAACACCGTTGTTCCCGCAGCTACCGGCCGAGTTCCTGAAATATTTAAACCATGTCAGGCGCCCGCAAGCTAGTGACCCAAACTTCATGGTGGAGCTGGCGCACTACGAATGGATGGAGCTGGCGGCATTACAATCAAATGAACAAATTGACTGGGACTGCATCGACAAAGACGGTGAATTGCTGTCAGGTCACCCCGTTATTTCACCACTTGCATGGATATTGAGCTATGAATACCCAGTGCACCAAATCAGTAAAGATTTTCAACCAAAGAAGCCGGGTGAACAGCCCACCAATATCATCGTTTATCGTGACTTGAAAGACGAAGTAGGATTTATAGAAATCAATCCAATGACAACGGTGTTATTAAACCGTCTCCAGCAGGATGGACAATTAACAAGTGAGCACGTGCTTCAGGAGCTGGCCAGCGAGATGCAGCACGCCGATCCGGCGGTGGTGATTGACGGCGGCATGGAGATTCTGAACAATCTCAAATCACACGATATTGTATTGGGCGTCACCAAAAACTTTTAATTACGGGCGATGAACTTCATTGCCACTTAAGTGTCTGATTCCATCAGTTGCAAATACAAAAAGATTCCAGGAGAAACAGATGGACATGCTACTCAAGGTCCAGGAACTGCTCAATAAAACCCGACAGGCCGATTTTCTCGCGCCGCTCGCACTTCGCTTATATCTCGCACCTATTTTCCTGATGGCAGGAATGAATAAGTTCGGCCACTTTGATAACACGGTTTCGTGGTTTGGCAATCCGGATTGGGGTCTTGGACTACCCTTTCCTGAAATACTGGCCTTTCTCGCCATTTCCACTGAACTTGCTGGCGCGGTATTTTTGATTTTTGGTTTTGCCGTTCGTTGGATATCCGTTCCGCTTATGATCATCATGCTGGTCGCTGCATTCTCTGTACACATAAAAAATGGCTGGCTCGCCATAGCTGATGGTAGTTTATGGCTGTTTGGCTCTGAACGTGTTTCGGGGGGTCTTGAGCGTCTCGCTGCCGCCAAAGATTTACTAAAACAACATGGCAATTACGATTGGCTTACCGAGAATGGCAGCTTCGTTATGCTCAACAACGGTATCGAGTTCGCCGCCACCTACTTCATCATGCTGATGGCACTGTTTTTCATCGGCAGCGGCCGCTACGTCAGCGTGGACTACTGGATCGCCAACTACTTCGAGAATCAGACTCGACTCCATCTTCGGCTACGCTCCCCAACTCAATAAAAACTGTAATCAAACACCTCATCACTCTGGTCACCGTGAACCTGGGCGTTAAATGAAACAATGATGCGGTCTTTGTCGCCAACATATGGCATGGCCATGTGCTTGACATGGGAGGGAAAGACACACAGCACGCCTTCTTCCGGCTTAGAATCAAAACCGGTGTGTTGCAGGTAGAGATTGCCGGAATCCATGTAGCCACCGCCGATAATGTCCATGTAATGACCGTGGAAACGGGTAATGCCATTCATGGCGCCCAGCTCTTTGTTGCTTTCGCGTTTTTCGTCGTTATCGACCTGGATGTAATAGACCCCAGACCAGGCACAATTACCGTGGGTATGGGTTTCGTGATAACCGTGTCCGTTCTGGATCTGAAACCATGCTCCGACCACGTTCATATTCATCTTTTTCGAGCGACTGTGTTTCCATATCTCGCTGTTCATGGCGCTGGAGATTTCATACACACTCTCAGAGATAAAGCTGAACAGCTGATTCAGGGCTGGGTCATCATAACGTATCAATAGATCATCGCCGCTGGAATAGACTGGTGCATCGGCCTTGTTGTCATTGCTACGATGTTTGTAAAACAGTTTGGCCAACTTTGGATTCACAGACTCATGCTGATCAAACTTCTTGCGCAGGATTGGCGTCGGCCACAGCAGGTGAATGTTTTCGTTCTTATTTCCAGGATTCATAAGGTTCCTTTACGAATATACTCTGAATTCAGCACTCGCAATGGCCGACATAGCATCCATCCCCAGGGTCATGTCCATTAATATCAGCCCCATCATCCAACGGCAAACATGACGACTGCTATTTATGTATGGTGACGGGCTTAACCTCGTCTGAGCAACAGATTAAATAGCAGCGCAACAGGAATGCCACACAGGGCAGTAAACGACAATGCAGTCCTGCTGTCTGGTGTCGGGTAATAGGCCATGATCAGACCACTGACCAGCTCACGGGTGAGTGGTCTGAATGAAATGTCCTCACTCAGCTGCAAGCGCATCATCCAGTGCCTCCCAGGCCAGTAATACACAACGCTTGCGAGCGGAGTAGCCGCGCACCGCCTGCAGTGCTTGCAAGCTCCTGGCAGGTTCTCCACCATCAGCGCTGAACCAGGTCTTCATGCCTTCTGCCAGTTGATGGGCATCCCGTTTACTCTTGCCGCTCACTGCCACGGTCATCATCGAGGCTGAAGCCAGACAGATTGAACAACCGCGACCACGGAACATTACCTTGCCAAGCATGCCATCTTCAAAATTCACACCCACTTCAATATCATCACCACAACGAGGATTACTGCCGCGGCGCACCACGTCGGCATCGGTCAGGTCACCACGATTGCGTGGATTGCGGTAGTGATCCATCAACACCTCTTTGTAAATGCTGATATCACTCATAAAGCCTTATTCAAACACGGCCTGTGCGGCACGGATGGCATCGGCCAGGGCATCGACATCGTTCCGGTCGTTATAGGGTGCGAAACTGGCCCGTGCGGTGGCGGCCACGCCCAGATGCTGCATTAGCAGCTGGCAACAGTGGTGACCGGCACGGATGGCGACGCCACGCTCGGCGGCGACCTGGGCAACGTCATGGGGATGCACATCTGCCAGATTGAAAGAAACTATGCCAACGCGTTCATGCACATCGCGCGGACCATAGATCTCCACGCCACTCATCTTCGACAAGGTATCCAGCGCATACCGGGTCAACCGTGTTGTATGGCTATGCATTGCAGCCATGCCGATGTTCCCCAGCCAATTCACCGCTGCAGCAAAACCCAGAGCATCGGCAAGATTCTGCGAACCGGCTTCGAACTTTGCCGGGTACGGCGCCCAGCTGCTGTCGCGCTCACCAACACTATCCACCATGCCGCCACCCAACAATAGCGGCTCCATCCCGGACAGTCGCTCAGCCTTGCCATACAGCGCACCAATGCCGGTTGGGCCAAACATCTTATGAGCGGAAAAGGCGAGAAAATCACAACCCAGCTCAGCGACGTCAACAGGCATATGCCCCACTGACTGGGCAGCATCAACCATCACCGCAATGCCCTGTTCCGCTGCCCGTGCACATATCTCTTTAACCGGATTGATCACACCCAACACATTGGAAGCATGAGTCACGGCAATCAGTCTGGTACGTGAGCCATACAGGCTGGAACAGCTGTCAAAATCCAGTGAGCCATCTGCCTTAAGATCAATAATGCGTAGCTGCGCCCCGGTTTCACGACACAAGACCTGCCAGGGCAAATAATTGGAGTGATGCTCCATCCGCGTTACCCATACCTGATCCCCCTGGTGCAGACGTGGGCGCACCCAACCTTGCGCCACCAGGTTAATGGACTCCGTCGCAGAACGAGTGAAGATCAACTGATCGCCAGGTGCACCGATAAATTTCGCTACCGTGCTGCGCGCAATTTCATAACGATGACTGGCCTCTTCTGCCAACGGATACAGACCCCGATGTACCGGCGCATAGTGACGGCGATAACAGTCGCCGATGGCATCAATCACCGCATGGGGTTTCTGGGTGGTAGCGGCATTGTCAAGATAATGCAGTGACTCACCCGCCCTGGCCAACAAAGGAAAGCCAGCTCGGATGGTTGCTACATCCAACACATCGAGCGGGCTGAATTTAATTACGGTATCCAGCATCGACTTAAGCCTTTACCCGCTTAGCCTGTTGCGCTTCCTGCATTAGCTTGTCGCGCATGCGCATGCCGCTCCCCTGACGACGCACCAGCACAATTTCACTAATAACACAGAGGGCAATCTCTTCTGGCGTCCGCGCCCCGAGATCCAGTCCGGAAGGTGCCATGACGCGCTGCAAATCATTCTCACCAAAACCTTCACGATGCAGATAGTCCAGCACCAGGCGTGAGCGCTTGCGGCTGGCGATCAGGGCAATGTATTTCGCCTTGGAGGCCAGCGCCCGCTTCATGGATTCATGATCACCCTTGTGCTGAGTCGCTATCACCACATAGTCACCGTCTTCAGGTTGCAGTTGTTCATAGTCGAGATCATCAGTGATCAGTTTTTTAGCAGCCGGATATTTTTCCCGGTTGATGACTGGATCGTTAACAATCACATTCAACCCCATCAGATCAGCCATCTGACACAGACATTCCGCAACACGACCATGGCCCATCAACCACAGGCTTGGGCGTGGTAATACCGGTTCAACATACACACGCATACTCCCACCGCAGGGCATGCTTGCACCTAATACTTCATCATCCAGATCGATATCTATCACCGAGCTTTTGTCATTGCGCATGCATTGCAGTGCTTCATCACAAGTGGTCGACTCGGCGCAGCCACCGCCAACCCAACCGGCCACAATCCTGCCCTCATGATCGATGACAGCCTTGGAACCAGTTTTAGCCGAGACAGAACCGATGGTTTCGATCACAGTGGCCACCGCATAAGGTTTACCCTTTTCACGCATCTCCACTAGTACATCGATAATCTCTTTAGCCATCGCAATATGCCGCTATTTTATGAGGTCATAGTCTCACTCTGTCCTGCCGTTAAGGCCGCGTATTGTTCCGGTGTATCGAGATCAACCACCACATGGTTATTGCTCATTTCAAAACTGCTGACCTGCCCGGGATTTTTATCGATTAGTTTTTTACAACCGAGATTACGCTCACCGTTCAAAATCTCCAGTCGGTGCTGATAGTCGAGGACGATGGGATTACCGCGCTTGCCCTGGAAAGTAGGCACCAGTATAGAACCATGACCACGCCCGTGATTGCACTTGCCAAATGCCTCGATCAAAACGTTTACATCATCTGTTTGCAACAAGGGCTGGTCTGCCAGACAGATCATTACCCCATCGCAAGTTTGCGACAGAGACGACAACCCCTGATAAACCGAAGTCATCTGACCATCACGATAGGCTTCGTTATATATAGTATGAAGCGGCAAACCCTCCAGCATAGAGCCAGCCTTTTCTGCCTGATGGCCCAACACGACAACGATCTCTTGCAACCTTGAGGCAAGCAGGGTTTCTGCCGCACGGCGCAGCAAGGGAACGCCATCAACCAGCAATTCAAGCTTGTTGACCTCACCCATGCGGCGCGATACGCCTGCCGCCAATAACACTGCTGATACTGTTGTCATGCTCTCAAGTATTTTTCCGGCTCATTTTCAAAGCGGTGCTCACACCCGCCACAGCAAAAATAATAGGTTTTTCCCTTGTATTCGCTTTGATACTCGGCGTCTTTCGTTTCTACCGACATTCCGCAAATGGGATCGATTGCGGTGGCTGGTTTTGGTTCAGGTTTTACTTCTGCCTTTGTCGAATCACTGTAGCTGGAACCAATTTCACTACTTGCTACTGCAGGCTGTGGCACAGCCACACCCTCACGACGCGCCTTCACTACTCCGGCCAGCACCGACAGGGCAATCTCTTCCGGCGTCACCGCCTCTATCTCGACACCCGCAGGTGAAATGATGGCGTCGACTCGATCAGCATCACACCCATTCTCTTTTAAATAGGTTTTCAACTTTGTCGCCTTGCGTTCACTGGCAATAAAAGCAATATAGACTGCACCAATACTGATTGCCGCTTCCAGGCCTTGCTCATCGCGCTTACCCTGTGTCGCAACCACAACAAAACTGGGCGAGACATCAGCCACATCAAAACCGTCGATGATTCTATCTGCGTCAGGAAACATCTCGGCATCCGCTCCGGTAAATGCAGCGGTGACAGAGAAACCAACGCGCTGGGCCAGCCCCACCAGAGCCTGAGCCGCCGGTGAAGCGCCGATTACCAACAAAACGGGACGCGGGATAACGGGGTCGATAAAAATATCCAAGGTACCTCCACTATGACAGGTCATTCCAAAATCAGTGATTCCCTCCTCCACATATCCATCCCTGGTCGGACTGATGCGAATCAAACGCGCCAGACCTTCCTGCAAAACCTTTTTCGCTGTCTTGATCACCGCCGGCTGGGCGCAGCCACCACCGATCCAACCCTGGATCACGCCATCCGGTTCGACCACTGCCTTGGCTCCCGGCTTGGCCGAGGTGGGCGAAACAACCCGCACCACGGTCACCAGGGCAAAGGGTTTACCCTCGGCCTTGAGGCGGGCAGCTTTATCCAATATTGCATCACTTTCCAGTCTCATCGTTTCGAGTCCCTAGAGCTTTATCAAATCAGATTCCAGTTTCAACAGGCTCTCCAAATTATGGGCCGGGGCAAACAGATCGAGAAACGGCATCGCCGCCCGCATTCCACCAGCAATCGGTTCATAACCATCACGTCCCAGCAACGGATTCAGCCAGACGATTTTTCGGGTCCGTTGCTTCAACTGTTGCAGCTGTTGCGCCAGTAGTTGCGGCTCACCGGTGTCATAACCATCACTGACGATTATTACCACTGAGCGTGAATTAACAATACGGCGACCATAGTCGAGATTAAACAGCTGCAAACATTCGCCGATGCGGGTACCACCGGACCAACCGGCCGACATCAACACTAGCTTCTCTTTGACCTTGATCATGTCACGTTCTCGCAGGGCATCTGTGACATGCACTAGCCGGGTGTGATAGACAAAGACATCGGCATCTTTAAACGCCTCTACGATGCCGCGGGCAAAACGCAAAAACAGAAAACTGTACAGGCTCATGGAGCGGCTGACATCGAGTAACAGGATCAGACGCGGTAACTGTTTGTTGCGTTGTCTAAAGGCCAGGTCCAGGGGCGTGCCACCATAACGCAGACTGTTGCGAATGGTGCGGCGAAAATGGATACGATGACCATGCTGTTGCAGCCGGTATCTGCGCATCAGACGACGGCGCATCCGTTTCGCCAGACGTTCCACCAGGAACTCCATCTCACGCATCTGTGACGCATCCGCCAGCAGGCGAAAGTCTTTGCGGGCCAGGGCTTCCTGGGCGCTGGCACCGCCTTTGCTGCCACCGTCACCGGCATCGCTGGCATCGCCCTGCTCAGCATTGTCGGCCTCAGCCACCTGGCTGCCACCACCGTGCTGGCCACCCGGGCCATTCCTGCTATCCATTTTGTTTGAATAATTGTGACGCTGTTCTCGAGTTCGAGTGTCCGGATTCCAGTAGGAATCAAACAGCTTGTTAAAACGCTGCCAATCATCGCTGCTGGAACATAGCAGGGCACGTAAACCCCACCGCATCCGCTGTGGTTCCAGCAGGCCACTGAACTCTGCCATCTTCATTACATCCAGCTCTTCCTGGATGCCGAGGTGATAGCCATTGCCGCGCATGAAACGCAGAAAACCAACCAGATGCCCGAGCAGTGACTCCGTCAGCTCTGCAAACTCTTTTTGCTGGCTCGCACTCATCGTTACCCCGCCCTTGCGATTAAACGATCGGAAACATCTTTGGTAATCGCATCATGATCTTCCCTGGTCTTTAACAGGCAGACCAGGGTGTTCATGATCAGCTCTGGATCTTTATCCAGTGACAAGATATTCATTTTCAACAGCGCTGCCGCCCAATCCAGAGTCTCGGCAATACCAGGGATCTTGCGCAGCTCCATTTTGCGCAGCGCCTGCACGTATTCCACTACCTGACCTGCCAGGCGTTGGCTGATCTCGGGCAAATGTATATGAACGATGCGCAGTTCTTTATCGAAACTTGGATAATCGACATAGTGATAGAGGCAACGACGACGCAAGGCATCACTCAACTCGCGAGTGCCGTTGGACGTCAAAACCACATAGGGCTTGGAGCTCGCCTTGATTGTGCCCAATTCGGGAATACTGATCTGAAAATCAGACAACACTTCAAGAAGGTAGGCCTCGAACTCTTCGTCGGCCCTGTCAATTTCATCTACCAACAATACCGGCGGCTTGTCCATGGTAATGGCCTGAAGCAAAGGCCGCTTGAGCAGATATTTCTCACTAAAGATATGCTGCTCTTTACTGGCCTGCGAACCGCCCTCTGTTTCCTGCATCTTGATAGTCAACAATTGATGCTGATAGTTCCATTCATACACGGCTGAATTTATATCCAGACCTTCATAACACTGCAGCCGGATCAGTGGACAATTAAATACTTTGGCCAGGGTCTTGGCGATCTCGGTCTTGCCGACACCGGCATCCCCCTCAAGCAACAATGGGCGTTGTAATCTGGTCTGCAATAACAGGGTAGCGGCGAGATTGTTCTCGGTCACATAACCGGCCTCGGCCAGGCGGGTTTGAAACTGTGAGATGTCTGTCATGCTGCAATCATTGGCCTATGCGGCCATACACAAGGGATAATTATCAATTGGACTATGGCAGCCAGGATTTGTTCCTTGTCTCAGCCAGTCGCTCATACAATGCCAGTCTATGACTTGCCCCTAAACAGGTTCTTGAGAAACGCGATAAACAAACCCCAGGCAAAGGCCAGGCCGTTAAGTTCCTTCGGCTGGTCTGCCACTTTCGTCGCAGCCTCCTCAGCAGCAGCACCCTCACCCATGGCGACGACGTTATTCACAAGATTGGCACCAAATTGGTTCAGAATCTGATCCGACACCTGCTGCATCATGCGACCACCGAGACTGGCTATCTTGCCGGTGACAGTTACTTCGGCAACGCCGATCACTTCGCATTTACCGTCTCCGGTTTCACGTACGCTGGCGGTCAGATCCATGGTGGCAGACGAGGTACCTTTAACATCCGTACCTTTGCCGCGCATCTTCAGTTCGCGCTTGTTGGCATCGACGCCCAACACCGAAATAGTGCCCTTGAAGGCCATGGTCGCCGGGCCAACCTTGACCTTGACAGCGCCCTTGTAATTCGCGTCATCCACTTGCTCGGTAATCCTGGCACCCGGCATACAGCTAGCCACATTATGAATGTCCTGCAGAAACTTCCAGGCGTTACTGGAAGGTGCATCCATTGCAAAAACTTTATCTATTTCCACTTTCATGGCGTCTTACTCTTGGAGATATCAACGTCAAACAGATGTGAGCACTTGCAGTGTTGGTGACTGCAAGTTCGCCCTGCCCGATGCACCTGAAATCACTTTACTCCAGGTGCTATCTCTTTCGAGGCTAGACCTTGTTAAGGCCTAGTTCTTTCAGGGTCTGCCACACGTGATAAGAATTGTGCGGCATATTCACATGGCTGGCGCCAAACTGCCCGAGTGCGTCATTTATCGCATTCGAGAAGCATGGAATACTGCCCACATGAGCTGACTCAGCCACACCCTTGGCTCCCATCGGATGATGCGGTGACGGGGTAACGGTGTAGTCCAGCTCCCATTTCGGTGTCTCCACCATGGTTGGCCAGTAGTAATCCATGAACGTATTGGCAAGCAAATTACCCGCCTCATCAAACGGCATCTCTTGCGCCATAGCGACAGCAAAACCTTCATTCAAACCGCCGTGGATCTGCCCCTCGATGATCATTGGATTAATGCGGGTGCCACAATCATCCAGAGCATAGAAACGTCTGATCGTGGTTTCGCCAGTATAGTTGTCGATATCGACAACACAGACATAGGCGCCGAAGGGATAGGTAAAGTTGGGTGGATCATAATAATCCACCGCCTCCAGACCCATCTCCATGCCTTCAGGCACATTGTTATAGGCGGCCCAGGCAATCTCTTTCATGGTCTTGACCTGATCAGGCGAACCAACCACCTTGAAACGATCCACCTCCCACTCAAGATCATTTTCACTGACCTCTAGCAGATGGGCTGCAATCTTGCGCGCCTTTTCGCGAATCTTGCGAGCTGCCATCACCGTTGCTGCACCACCCACTGGCGTGCTGCGTGAACCATAGGTGCCAAGACCATACGGAACTGTGCTGGTATCACCCTCCTCGATCCGAATATCTTCCGACGAAATCCCCAGTTCAGTGGCAATGATCTGGGCATAAGTGGTTTCGTGACCCTGGCCCTGGCTCATCGTTCCCATGCGGCCGATGGCACTGCCGGTAGGGTGGACACGAATCTCGGCACTGTCGAACATACCGACACCAAGGATGTCACAGGCCTTGCTCGGACCGGCGCCGACGATCTCGGTAAAAGTACAAATACCAATACCCATAATCTCGCCACGGGCTTTCTTCTCAGCCTGCTCCTTGCGCAAACCATCATAATCCACAGCCTCCAACACCTTCTTTAAGGCTGTCGGATAATTACCACTGTCGTATTCCCAACCCAGGGCAGAGCTGTAGGGGAACTGTTCCGGTTTGATGAAATTCTTCATCCGCAGTTCGGCCGGGTCCATGTCCAGTTTCTTTGCCAGCACATCCATCATCCGCTCGATGACATAGACCGCTTCGGCGACGCGAAAGGAACAACGGTAAGCCACACCACCCGGTGCCTTGTTGGTGTAAACACCAACAACATTAGCGTAGGCGACAGGAATGTCGTAAGACCCGGTACAAATGCTGAACAAACCAGCTGGCCACTTGGTCGGCTGCGCATGTGAGTTGAAGGCACCGTGATCGGCCAGCACGTTGACGCGCATCGCTTTAATTTTACCTTTCTTGTCCGCCGCCAGCTCGCCTGTCATATGATAGTCACGGGCAAAAGCGGTGGTGGACAGGTTTTCGATTCTGTCCTCGATCCATTTCACCGGACGGCCCAGCACAATAGAGCCGACAATGGCACAGACATAGCCAGGGTAGATACCCACCTTGTTACCAAAGCCACCACCAATATCGGGCGAGATAACCCGCACTTTGCTTTCCGGAATAGCGGACAACAGGGTAAGCACGGTCCGCACAATGTGCGGCGCTTGCGAGGTAATGTAAACAGTCAGGTCACCCCTGACCTTGTCGAATGAAGCGACACAGCCACAGGTCTCCAACGGAATGGGATGAACACGTTGGTTAAGCATCTCCTGCTTCACCGTCACATCGGCCGCTTCAAAGGCACGATCAGTGGCCTCTTTATCGCCCGCATCCCAGCTAAAGATGTGATTGTTGTGCTTGCGCGGCCCTTGACCGGCTTCGTCTTTGCCTACCAGGTCTTCACGAATGATCGGCGCATCGTCATCCATGGCCTTGTGCGGGTCAACCAACACCGGCAGTTCTTCGTATTCCACTTCCACCAGGTCACAGGCATCAGCGGCAATGTAGCGGTTATCAGCAATGACCATAGCCACTTCCTGATACTGGAAGCTGACCTTTTTATCGGCCAGTACCGCCTGTACGTCACCTGCCAGGGTTGGCATCCAGTGCAGCTCGAGCGGCTTCAGATCATCGGCTGTGAGCACCGCAACCACTCCGGGCAAGGCCAGGGCAGCGTCTTTATTGATCGAAATAATCTTGGCGTGGGCAAACGGACTACGCACCAGTTTGCCGACCAACATGCCAGGCAGTTTGATGTCATCGACGAAGTTACCCTTGCCCTGAATAAAGCGCGGGTCTTCCTTGCGCTTTCTCGAACTACCAACGCCCTGCAATTCCTGTTCGCGCTCTTGTGTGTCTGTAGACATGATACGCTTCCTTATTCTGATTGCATTTTCTGGGCAGCCACTTGAACTGCCTTGATGATATTTTGGTAACCAGTGCAACGACACAGGTTGCCCGACATGCCGTAACGAATCTCTTCTTCAGTCGGGTTAGGGTTTTCCTGCAAGAAGCGATAAGCCCGTATTATCATGCCCGGAGTACAGAAACCGCATTGCAGACCATGTTCCTGCATAAAGGCCTCTTGAATAGGGTGCAGTTCACCATTCAGGGCCAGCCCTTCAATGGTCATCACTTCACAGCCATTGGCCTGTACGGCCAGCACAGTACATGACTTGATCGACTCGCCGTTCAGGTCAACGGTACAGGCACCACAGTGGCTGGTTTCGCAACCAATGTGACTACCGGTCTGCCCAAGTTGTTCACGGATCACGTGTATCAGCAACTCACGTGGTTCTACCAGCGCCTCGACTTCCTGGCCATTCAGCTTGAATTGAATATGTGTCTTCGCCATCTTTTATTCCCCTTTCGCCCGAGACACGGCCTGACGAATGGCGCGACGCACCATCTCACCCGCCATGTGGGTTTTATATTCAACGTCACCGCGCAGATCTTCGACCGGATCACAAATCGCCATCGCCTTTTCTGCGGCTTCGATGATTAAGGTTTCGTCGATCACTTTGCCAGTCAAATGTTGCTCGGCATCACTGGCCTTGAGTGCCATTGGGCCAACATTGATCATGGTGATATTGATCTGGCTGCAGGTATCGCCGCTCATTTGCAATTGAACAGCTGCTGCTGCGGTAGCGAAGTCACCGGTTTTGCGTTTCAGTTTGCTAAAACTGTAACCGCTACCAGCGGGGGGAACAGGCACCTGGATCTCTGTCAGGATTTCGCCTTCATCGAGCTGGGTGCTATAGGTACCGAGGAAGAAGCCATCGGCAGCGACAGTGCGCTCACCCTTGGCACCGGCTAGCACAAACGAGGCACCGACGGCCATCATGATGGCAGGATGATCATTACCGGGATCACCATGGACAATATCGCCACCAATGGTGCCCTTGTTTCTTACTTGTGGATCGGCAATCTGTTTTGCCGCTTCAGGAATCAGCGGGCATTTATCCCACAATAACTGCGATGCAATTAGTTGGGTTTCGGTGGTCATGGCACCGATGTAAATCTGGCCGCCCTCCTCGCGCACACCGCGTAACTCATTAATACCGTTAATATCTATTAGATGCGCAGGCTCTGCAAAACGGAGTTTCATCATGGGCAAAATACTATGCCCGCCTGCTAGAATTTTCGCATCTTCACCGTATTGCGCAAGCAACGACACGGCATCAGCCAAACTGGTCGGTGCATGATATTCGAAGGTACCTGGTATCATAAAGTTCCTCCATTTTTTTCCAATGTGATAAACACTATTAATGGAACAACACTACGGCAACGCAAGGCAACTCATAACACGCCAACGTAAATAAGCTTACGCCTTGCGGAACCACTGTCAACCTTTACCTCAGCATTTACACAACCGGAGAAATATTCACATAAGCTGCCGATGATCGGCGTGAAGTGTTAAGAGGGAACACACATCCACGAGGGTCAATCGCCGATTAACCCTACTTGCTACAGGTTCATTAATGTTTATCCTCGCGTGGGGTCGCTATCGGCTTCCTCGGCAACTGTTCCCTGCGCGATGGGCGGAAGCCCAAGCACCCGAAAAGCGGGCATAAATGCCGCGATGCCCATGGGCGTGTGAGAACGGCTGCTCTACAGCCGCTCCATAGCATCCCTGCGGCGCTCCCCGAACGAAGTGACAAAGGTGGTTCTTGTGCGTCCATGCACCCGCGACATTTTTATTCCTGTACATCATGCGCCTGGGGTAGCAAGCCCCGATTAATAGCTGTTAAAGCCCGACGCGACCCGAGCGACAGCGAAGGAAGCACTTGATGCGACCTGAGCACAGTGAAGAAGGCCGCTCTCGTGCGTCCATGCACTTCACGGCACTAGTGCATCCTGCACGTCGTGCTTGGTGAAGCCCGTAGGAATTCTGAAGTGCAGGCGGAGCAAAACCATTTTCTAATCAAAGGTAAAAAATCGCCCTCTGGATTTGTGCCTCGTTGGTAGAGGGCTCCTACCAAGCCTTCAGCACGCAAACAAATCCATCGGGCTGCCAGGACCGATTGCGGCAAAATAGCAGCAAATACCGCTGCCGGCGCCCCAAACTATTTCCGCTGGATAAGTTCTATTTTATAGCCGTCTGGATCTTCAATGAAGGCGATGACGGTAGATCCATGTTTCATTGGCCCCGCCTCGCGGACTACATTACCGCCACGCTTTTTTATTGCCTCGCATGCGGCATAGGCATCATCAACCTGAATGGCGATGTGGCCAAATCCGTTTCCAAGTCTGTATTCTTTGGTCTCCCAGTTATGGGTAAGTTCGATGACCGCCCCTTCTGACTCCGGCCCGTAACCTATAAAAGCCAGTGTAAATTTTCCGTCCGGGTAATCTTTCTTTCGCAACAACTGCATGCCCAGCACGTCAGAATAAAATTCAATAGAACGGTCCAGCTCACCCACCCTGATCATGGTGTGCAATATCCTCATGTTAACTCCACAAAATATTTTATTGGTTATTTCCAGCTTTTCCAGGTCGGGCTACAACGAATAGTTTCTAATACTCCTCTTTATTTGCGAAGGCTTGTAGATGGTTTGCAAAGAAGTCATCGTCTATAGGGACCGGCTTGCCAATTTGATAACCCTGCGCATAGTCAATACCCAGATTTTTTACCGCATTCAATATCTTTTCTGATTCGACAAATTCAGCGATGGTCTTGATACCCAAAGTATGGCCAACATGATTAATAGATTCCACCATGGCGTAGTCAATAGGATCGTCAACCATATCCCGCACGAAACCACCATCAATCTTCAAATAGGTAACGTTCAGATTTTTGAGGTACGCGAATGAACTCAATCCACTTCCGAAATCGTCGAGTGCAAATCGGCAACCCATGCCCGTCATTACTGCAATGAAGCGGGTCGCGTGAGTGAGGTTGGCAATGGCAGCCGTTTCAGTAATCTCGAAACAGATTTTCTCCGGATTAATGGCAAGTTGATCAATCAGGTCAATAACAAACTTCCAGAATGTATCATCCGACAGCGATTGCCCGGAAAGATTAAAATTAAAAATTGGCGCACGATTTCCCAGTTCTTTCGTGTATTCCGCGATCAGTTCGAATGAGCGCCCAAGCACCCAGCGATCAATCGCGGGCATAACATGATAGCGCTCGGCGGCCGGAATGAACGCCATGGGGGGTATGATGCCGCCATGGTCAGCATGCATACGTACCAGAATCTCCCAATGATCACCGGCACTGTTTTTCAGGGACTGAATTCGCTGACCGAATATTACCAGGCGATCCTCTTCCAATGCGGTAGTGATTCGGGAAACCCATTGCATTTCGCCATGACGTTGTGCCAGTACCTTGTCATCGGGCTGGTACAGGTGGACCCGGTTTCGACCCTGTTCCTTGGCGGCATAACAGGCGCTGTCTGCCGCAGACAGGATATCAGTCAGGGTGCCACTATTGGCATCAATGGGCACGAGACCAATACTGACACCGATTTCAAATATGCGATCTTTCCAGGAAAAACGAAACTCCTTCACCACCTTGCGTAATTCATCGCTCACTTTTTCTGCCGTGGGCAAACCACAGTCACGCAATAGCACGCCAAACTCATCACCACCCAGTCGTGCCAGCGTATCCGCCTTACGCACCTTCTCACGCAAGCGTGCTGTTACCTGCTTGAGCAGTTCATCCCCGGCGATGTGCCCACAGGTATCATTGACAACTTTGAACTGATCGAGATCCAGATAGCACAGCGCATGTTCCATGCCTTCCGAGCTGGCACTACGCAACGCCTCTTTGAGGCGTAGCTCGAATTCTCTTCTGTTTATCAGCCCGGTGAGAGCATCGTGTGTGGCCTGGTGTGTGAGTTGCTGTGCCAATTCGCGCATCTCGGTGACGTCATGCAGTCCGACCACCACGCCCGCCAACCCGCCGAAACGATCACGTATCGGTGAGGCAGAAAACTCGATGGCGAACTCCCGACCCTGTTTCCCGACCAATACAATGTTGACGTCAGAGGAAATAGGATGACGTTTCTCGAGACACTGCATGACGGGACTTTCAACTGGCTGGCGCGTGACCTCCTCCAGGAAACAGAATACTTCCTCAAAGCTATGCCCTTCCGCAGCATCAAGGTTCCAGCCACATATCTGTTCTGCCACTGGATTGATGTACTCAATACCGCCACTGACGTCTGTCGTCACCACACCGTCACCGATGGACTCCAGTGTCACCTGTGCACGTTCTTTTTCCTTGAATAACTCTTCTTGCGTACGCCGGATCTTGGTGATATCACGTGCCGTACCCTCAACTCCGGCAATACTACCGTCGTCACTAAAATAATACTGGGCATTGGTCGAAGCCCAGATTGCAGTTTTATCCTTGCGCCACAGTGCCACCTGGTATCCCTTGATAACACCATTCTGTTTTTCCAGTTCCCTAATAAGCGCTTTCTGTCCTGTTTCGTCCACGTACAAATCGGAAAGCTTCGTACCCAGGAGTTCTTCGGGTTTATACCCCAACAAATTCTCAACCGATGGTGAGACTCTTACAATCCGTCCCACGACGTCGGTCCGATAAAAGGTATCCTGCAGGCTGTTGAGGATGCTGCTTAGCTCCTTTTCCGAGCGCCGGATGCTGTCCTCTGCAAATTTGCTATCGGTAACATCGCGCACGAGGGATGCCACTCCAACCACATCACCTGAATCATTAACCAAAGGGGTGTTGTACCATTCACAGATTATTATGTTGTTGTCGCGAGTAATGTTCTCGTTTGTGCTGCGCAATCCTCCACTTTGGTTAACTAACGCGGCCCAGATCTCGTCTACATGCGCCAGAGTCGATTCAGGTATAATCAAATCGCGCGCGTGACGTGACAATGCTTCTTTTTTTGTATAACCAAATATCTTCTCTGCAGACGGATTCCATTCAACAACTTCAAAGTCCGTATTCCACTCGATCACACCCAAAGGAGTTTGCTCGACATGTAAGGCAAGCTTTTCCTGGGAAAGCAGAAGCGCCCTCTCTGCTTCCTTTTGCCGCGTTACATCGCGCACAAATGCCTGCGTCATCACTTTGCCATCCAATTCAAGCCTCGCGGCATGGATCTCGACGAAAACATCCTCACTGTTGCCGGCAATCAACTCCGCCTGGAACAGCCGTTTGTCACCGACAGTAGCGCGTAACATTACGCTTTCAAGATCCTCCGGTTCGCAATTTTTTATAAACTTTGTAACGGATCTACCTACAAGATCTTCTTCCCTGCCCCCCAGTAACACTTCGGCAGTACGATTGAGTTCCACAATATTGGCGTCGCTGTCAAGTAACAAGATCGCGTCTGGCGCGAGTTCATTGAGCTCGCGATAACGTTGCTCCACCTTTCGTTGCTCCTGGTGCAGTGTCAGCGTATGTATGACCAGCGCCGTTTCCTGCGCCAATGCTTCAATCAACCGAACATCGCGTTCATTAAATTCACGATGTTGTGTGCTGGAAGTCGCGATTAATGTGCCAATAATAGCGTCGCCATAACGCAGCGGTGTGGCAATACAGGAAAGAATGCCCTGCTGTTCCATGACCAACGGATTCACACGTTTGTCCTGCGTGACATCGGCAATCGAAATCGTCTGGTTAGCCTTGAAAGATAATACTGCCAACGATGCACCCGAGGTCAGCGGCAGTCGGTAATATCCGTTGGCATTATATTCTTTGCCGGTAAAGGCCACATTTACCATTTCGTTGGTGCTGGCGTCATACATGAGAATGAACGACTTGTCCGCTCCAAACGCGGCATCACAGATATCAAGAATGGAAATGATTGCCTCTTCCTTCATTTCTGACGAAGAACCGGCGAGTATCTGGTTGCGAATTTCCAGAATCTCGTTTTGCAGTTTCAGCTGTTCTGCAAGAACGCGGATATCTGAAGCAATAACACCCAGTTCATCGGTAGACAGTGCCCGGATTTGCGTCACATCCATCGCACCCACTTGCGCCTGCGATTCAATTAACTCCTGCAGCGGTTGAAGCGACTGCCCCATACTTCGCATAAACAACAAACTGCCGACAATGGCCAGCAACTCGAGGATTAACCACATAGCGAAGGTATCGACACCGAAATAGCCGGTTCGCGTCCAGTAATACTGCACCAGTGTGGTACTGATCAGTAGCGGCACCAACGCACCGATTAGAAAAACTTTTGTCTTCAGGGTGACATGAGGCCTGGTAAGCACCGCTTTGCTGACGGCCCGACCAAAAAGATCGAGTATTCTGAAAAAGATTGGCAGACCAACAATGATGGAGACGATAAGTGCTACCAGGTGAATACGGAACCAGTCCACTGGACGTGCAACAAAATCGGTGTAGATCTCTGCGGCGATAATTACCGAGGCCGGTGCCAGTAGCAGGTACGCTATAAAGAGACCCCAGTAGTGAAGAGGAAATCGCCGCATGCTGTTCAGCGCAGTCTCACTCAGCAAAATTCCACCTTCACCAAGAAATTGCACCACCGGTTTTATACAGCGATTGAGGTACCAGTATGCAAACAGAAGCGATGCAATAATAAAAACGGGTTCGATTGGCGTCAGCAGAATGATGCCAATCTGTTCAGGCGTAAGCAGGCGGATAAACAACAGGAACGACAGACTGAATACCGGCGGGACCAGCCAGGTGATTAAAATCAGCTGGCCAAATTTACGTTTAAAGGCATGCGCAGATATCGAATCGTATTCCAAACCGGCTTAACCTAATTTAGGTGTACAGGAGAATGTATGGCGCAGCGCCATCGTAATCTATCCAGATAAGTATAGTTAATTCCGAGGCACAATCGGTTGGAAATCAGGACTTTTTAAGGCGCGCAGCGATACGCAGCCGTAGTGCGTTGAGCTTGATAAACCCGCCGGCATCGGCCTGATCGTAGGCACCGGCATCGTCTTCAAAGGTGGCAATGGCTGGATCAAACAGGCTATTGGTTACAGAAGCCCTACCTATTATAGTGACATTTCCCTTGTAGAGTTTCAGCTTCACCTTGCCATAAACTGTCTGTTGCGAGGCATCAATCATCTGTTGCAGCATTTCACGCTCCGGACTCCACCAGTAGCCGTTGTAAATCAGGCTGGCATAGCGCGGCATCAGCTCATCTTTCAAATGTGCCACTTCGCGATCCAGCGTCAGCGATTCCATCGCCCGGTGCGCCTTGAGCATAATAGTGCCGGCTGGCGTTTCATAACAACCACGGGACTTCATACCAACATAGCGATTCTCGACTATATCATCACGGCCGATACCGTTGGCACCGCCAAGCTTGTTCAGTGTCTCCATCAGCACCGCTGGTGACATGGCCACACCGTCAATGGCAACGATGTCTCCTTTCTCGAAACTCAGCTCGATATAGGTGGCTTCATCCGGTGCGTCCTCGGGGGAAACCGTCCAGCGCCACATGCCCGCTTCCGGTTCCGCCCAGGGATCTTCCAGGATGCCACCTTCATAAGAAATATGCAGCAGGTTGGCATCCATGGAGTATGGTGATTTTTCACCCGGTTTTTTGTCTACTGCAATACCATGCTTGTCGGCATAGGCCAGCAGTTTCTCTCTTGAATTAAGATCCCACTCACGCCACGGTGCAATAATCTTGATGTCAGGTGCCAATGCATAAGCACCAAGTTCAAACCGGACCTGGTCGTTTCCCTTGCCAGTGGCACCATGGGAGATCGTATCGGCGCCGGTGTCAGCGGCAATTTCTACCAGGCGCTTGGCGATTAACGGCCGGGCGATGGAGGTACCGAGCAAGTATTCGCCTTCGTAAATGGTATTGGCGCGAAACATGGGGTACACGTAGTCGCGCGCAAACTCCTCGCGTAAGTTCTCGACATGGATTTCCTTGATGCCCAGCGCTTTGGCCTTGGCCCGTGCCGGCTCAACTTCTTCGCCCTGCCCAATATCCGCGGTAAACGTCACCACTTCACAGTCATAGACTTCATGCAGCCACTTGAGAATGACCGAGGTATCCAGTCCACCCGAATAGGCGAGTACCACTTTTTTTACTTGCGACATGACTCTGCGCAATCTCCAATAGTGAGTTAAAACTTGCCTGGGCTGCCGTACGAAAACGGCAGACCAGGCAGTTAACGAATTGCCAAGGCAGGAATTATACACAACACAATGCAGTAGACGAGGTATTCCCGGCGGTAAGTACAGCACTCGCCGGGCTTACAGGGGAGGATGGGCTAGTTCTTGCGGGCTTCGCTGCGACGGAATCGAGATAACAAACGACGCGCCATGTCACCAAAGAGCTCAGTCTGGGTGGGGTGTGGATGGATTGCCATGGCCACTTGCTCCAGTGTCATCTCGCCCGATACCATCATCACCGCTTCACCAATCAGGGTGTCAGCGTGATCAGCCAGGAAATGCACGCCGACGATGCGATGGTTGTTTTTATCGACCACTATTTTTATCAGGCCATCTGTTTCACCATTAATCATTGCCTTGGCATCAATACTCATGGGCACTTTAACTTCCACTGCATCCATGCCGGTCTCTTTAGCCTGGTCCATTGAGACACCGACAAATGCCGCCTGCGGACGTGTAAAAATAACGCCGCAATCCTTGGACTGATCGTAGAACGCTGCTTCACCCATGATAGTCATGGCCGCTACACGACCCTGTCGCCCGGCGGTGTGCGCCAACATCAGACCGCCGACAACATCGCCGACAGCAAAGATGTGCGGCACGCTGGTGCGTCCCGTTTTATCGATCTGGATAATATTTTTATCAACAGCCACTCCAGCCTTGTCCAGTGCCAATGGTTCCAGCACCGGGCGCTTACCCGTCGCCATCACTACATAATCACACTTGAATGATTTCTTCTTACCCTCGGCATCTTCATAGGCAAGTGTCATTTCACCGGGCTTGCCTGAAATCTTTTTGGCCTTGGCCGAGGTGACAAGCGTTAAGTTTTTTTCCTTTTCCAGTAGCGTCGTAAGTGTCTTGGCAATTTCCGGCTCCACTTCCTGCAGCAATCGATCCAGGGCCTCGATCACGGTGACCTTGGCACCAAAATCGGCAAAGATCTGCGCCATCTCCAGTCCGATGGCACCGGCACCGATTACTCCAAGACGTTTGGGTGCCGCCTTCAAATTCCAGACGGTATCGGAAGTAAGCACACCGTTGCTGTCTGCCCCCTCAATGGGCGGCACAAACGGCGGCGCACCGGTGGCAATAACCGCCACGCCAAAAGACACCTTTTTAGTTTTTGTCGCATCACCCGGTACGGCCCGCGCATGCGGATCTTTGCTATTACCGCCGCTGTCAATCTCAACGCTATGGTCCGACGCGAAACGTGCGAAACCCTGAATCACATCTATTTTTACACCCTTATCAGTCTTCAGCGCCATGCTGCCGCGTGTTTCAAGTATGCCGCGACGGGTCTCTTCCAGCATCTTCCAGTTGTGCTCCGGCTTATTTGTGCCTTTCACCCCCAGCCGGGCATCATGGGCACGGTCACGCATACGATCGGCGCTGGCCCGCCAGGCCTTGGAAGGAATACAGCCACGCCACAAACACTCGCCACCCGGAAATGGGGAATCATTGATCATTGCCACCTTGAGACCGTATTGCACCAGATCGCGGGCACAATCCTCACCACCCGGCCCACCACCTATCACCACCACGTCATAATCCCAGTCGCCCTGCGGTATCGCCGACTCGCCCCTGGACGCGGCAACCGGTGTCGCAACACCACCGCCTAGCCATATTGGATTTTCCACCAATCCTTTAAACGTGTTAAGGAACTTGGCGGCATCGGCACCATTAACAATGCGGTGATCTGCTGTGATCGTCACCGGCATGCCGTCTGGTCCGGCGGTTGAAATAGCAAAGATAGCCGAAGTACCTGGCGTGGGAATGGCATCAAATTGAGCTACGCCTATCATGCCCATGTTGGAAATCGTAAACGTCGGGTTAGAATATTCTTCCGGTTTCAAGCGGCGCTTGCGCGCACGTGCCACCAGGTCGGCCCAGTCCGCCGTTAGCTCCGGCAGCGAACGGTGCGCAGCTTCACGTAATACCGGCACCACCAGACCCATACCTTCGGTTTCGACAGCAAGACCAATATCAACTTGTTCACGCTCGATTATGCGATCTTCGTGCTGGTAAACCGAATTGATTGACGGGTGTTTTAATATAGCCAGGGCCGCTGCCTTGGCGATGGCGACGGTAAACGAGGCGCTTGCTTTTTTTGCAGCTGCTTTCAGTGCTGTCGGTTGTATATTTACTGTGACGCGAAAAAGCGGCATGGAAAGCGAGTATTCCATGTTGTGCGCCACCGCTTTTTCCATGCTGTTCATGGCGCGACCTACGCCCGCCACCTGGAAGATGCGCTTTATCGAAGTCTTTTGAACGTCCGCATTCAATACATCCGCAGCAACAATAACGCCATCGGCACCGGTACCTTTAATGTGATTAAGGTCGATACCGTGGGCGCCAGCGAGCTGGCGTGCATAGGGCGTTGCTTTGGCATTGCCTGGACGCGGCACCGGTGTCGCGCCATGGGGCATCGCCGGAATATGGGTTTTCGGCTTGGCTGTGCCCGCTGGTTCAGACTTCGGCACGGCGACCGGCATGGCAACGCCGCCGCCGCCAGCAGTGCGTTCACTGCTAAGCACCTGGCTCTTGTCGTCAACCAGAAAGGCAATGGCCTCACCCACTGGCACTACACTGTCGACGGTTGCGATGGGACCGGAAAGATAACCTTCACGAAACACTTCGACATCCATGATGGCCTTGTCAGTTTCCACTGTCGCTACAATAGTGCCACGCGAGATGTGCTCACCCAGTTCTTTTTCCCAGGCCACCATGGTGCCTTCCGTCATGGTATCGGACAGTTGCGGCATCTTGATAGCATGAGCGCCTTCGGGTGTTTCAACCACTATGGCGGGTGCGGCATCGTCGCCTGGAGATTCTGTCCCACTTGCCAAGCTGCCAGTAATGACAGGAACACCCTCGCCTTCAACCACGTCCTTCTTGTCAGCTACCAATATCGCCATGGCATTGCCCACGGGAATGACACTATCAATGGCGGACACGGGGCCAGACAGGTAACCTTCGTGAAAGACTTCAACATCCATGATGGCCTTGTCGGTCTCTACTGTGGCGACTACCGTGCCACGCTCGATAAAATCTCCAACATTCTTTTCCCAGGACACGACCGTACCTTCGGTCATGGTATCCGACAACTGTGGCATTTTTATTATGTAAGGAGCACTCATATCAAAGCGATTTAGCGCTGGCGTATTGATACACCAGTGTCATTATTTAAACATTGAAAATTTAACATGGAAAACTGCAGGTTAAATCTTGCCCAGTGCCTTGAGTGCGCCCTGGTAGACATCTTCCACATCCGGGATCGCCGCCTTTTCCATACGTTTGTTATAGGGCACCGGCACATCGGCTGCGTGAATGCGAATGGGTTGGGCGTCCAGTGCGAAGAAACAGTCCTCGTTAATACCCGCCATGATCTCCGCACCCACTCCGACCGGCGCCTCATCCTCTTCGGCAATGACGACGCGATGGGTTTTTTCCACCGAACGACGAATGGTCTCACGGTCCAGCGGTTTCAACGAGCGCAGATCAATCACCTCGACGCTGATGCCGTCTTTGGCCAGCTTGTCTGCCGCACCCAGGCACAGGTGTACACTGTAGTTGTAACCAATGAGCGTAATATCGCTGCCGTGGCGCACGATCTCGGCGCCTTCCAGTGGACGGAAGAATTCCTCGTCGGGTATCTCTTCCTTCATGTTGTACATGCGTTCGTGTTCGATAATGATCACGGGGTCATTGCAGCGAACCGCCGATTTCAACATACCGTAGGCATCCAGTGGTCCGCGGGGAGTCACCACACGTAGCCCCGCGGTCGACATAAACACACGTGCCAGTCGTGCAGAATGCTGCGCCGCCAGCTGGTGCGCAGTGCCACCCGGGGTGCGAATCACCAGCGGGCAGCTCACACGGCCGCCAGACATGTAACGGATCTTGGCAGCGGCATTAATAATGGTATCCAGCGCCAGCAAGGCGAAGTTAATAGACATGATCTCGACGATGGGTCGCATGCCGACCATGGAAGCGCCAATGCCGATACCGGTGTAGGAGTTCTCCGAGATCGGCGTATCAATAATGCGCTCCGAGCCGTACTTTTCGTAGAGCCCCATTGTCGCTTTATAGGTTCCACCAACAACACCAATATCCTCGCCCATGGCGATAACCATTTTGTCGTTGGCAAGTTCTTCGTCGTGGGCGCGCAGAATGGCTTCCCAGTATGCAATCTCGGCCACGCCTATTCTCCTTCGTTAACCAGTGGCCCGATCCAGCGCGGATCCGGGTTGTCATCAAGCACGTAGCGCGTCAGCTCTTCCACTGATGGCTCGGGGCTTTCTTCGGCAAACTTGATAATGTCGTTTTCCATCTCGTGATCGATTTCCTTTTCCCATGTTTTGATATCGGCATCGGTAATCAATCCGGCTTTCTTGAGACGTTCGGTATAAATCTTGATGGGATCGCGCTTTTCCCATTCCGCTTCTTCCTCGCGGGTGCGATAACCCTTGGCATCGGACATGGAGTGGCCGCGATAGCGATAGGTCATAAATTCGATGAAATAGGGTTTCTGTTCTTCGCGCACAAACTTGATCGCGTCGACGGCTGCTTCCATCACAATATCGATGTCCATGCCGTCGTGCTGGCTGGCCTTCATGTTATAGGCGGCCACACGTTTGTACTGATCGGTCACCGCCGTGGATCGATCGATATGGGTGCCAATGGCGTAGCCGTTGTTCTCGCAAACAAATAAAACGGGCAACTCCCACACCGAGGCCATATTCATGGTCTCGTGAAAAGTGCCCTGGTTGTTGGCGCCGTCACCGAGAAAACAAATGGATATCTGGCCTTCGCCGCGGTGTTTGGCGCCGAGCGCGAACCCTGCCGCCAACGGGAACGGTTGGCCGACCAACGCGTAACCGCCCATGAAATTCACGGTGGGATCAAAAATATGCATGGAACCCCCACGGCCGCGGCTGGAACCGGTTTCCTTACCGTAGAGTTCGGCCATCACTTCACGCGCCGGGGCGCCGGACTTGATGGCATGAATGTGGTCGCGATAACCGGTAATCACGTAGTCATGCCCGGTCTGGGCCATCTCCAGCACACCCGTAGCCACCGCCTCCTGGCCGGAATATAAATGCAGGAATCCGCCGACCTTGCGCTCCATATAGGCTTCGAAGGCGCGGTCCTCAAAACGGCGATAGAAAATCATTTCACGCAAAAGGCGTTTCTGGTCTTCGGGCTTCATAGGTCTCCCTAATGTGCAGTACGGTAGTTGGTGGGATAACGAATCGTCACCAAGCAATAATTGCGGTCACTATTGACGGCCGATAATTTCTACCAGCCGCAACGAGGGCGGTATAATCGTTTTTTTGCCTATAGAGGTCAAGACAACTGTTTTTGCCACTTTTGTATGGCGATCACGCCACCGGGAATTCCCGTAGAGACCAGCAGATCGCGACAAATCGATGCAATTAGCAGCACGTTACCCCACGTAACAGAAATTAGTTTAACTGGTAAAAACAGTTTGTTGTTAGTTCGCACGTCGGTTCAATAATCGCGGATAAACCCGGAGATCGAGCGGAAATAGGGTTCACGATTAAAATGTTTTTGCGGTAGCATGTGCGCCCCATAACAAATAGACAGTGCACTCTTGGCAACCAGGCCGGAGGAAACTGCAGACTTTACCAGGATGAGGATCGAAACAATGAGCGTTCAGGCAGCCGAAAAACTGTTGCAAGAGATGGCGCGGTCCGCCTGCGACAAAGACTACGCTGCCCACATGGACTTGATCTCGCAGGAAGTGAGTGTATTCGGCATTCCCGGTTTTGAGGTGATCGGTTATGACGACTGGGCCCGCCAATGCCGGCATGAATTCGACAACAATATACTTAAGAGTGTCTCTTACGGACCAATGAAGGTGGTGGCCCAATCGCCCGGCCGGGTTATGTTTAAAACCCTGGAAACCGTTGAGGCCAATGATGGCACCCGTAACTGCAATGGTATCGAGATCATTATCCAGAAAGAGGATGACGGAAAGTGGCGTGTGCTGCAGGAGCGCATCTTGCCGGAAGACGAAGCCGCCCACGACGGCATATCAGTAGACGCCGGTAGTGCTTGAAATATCGGCAAGAGTGGCATAGATTAGCGCCCGACCAAAATGGTCAACTACTTAATTTAAGTCATTCAAAGTAAGTCACACTAACTCACTAATAAAGAGGCAAATTCATGAAGAATCCTCTGGATTCCGTTACCGGAACGATCGTTTCCGGATTCGTTTTGACAGTCATACTCTACCTGATCGCAACCAAATTCCTGGTTGTGGCCGGTTAAGCCATTAAGTAAAAAATAAAAGGTTACTCACTATGGATCTTATTCTGGATCGTTGGTTACATATTCTGGCTGGCATCACCTGGATCGGCCTGCTGTATTATTTCAATTTTGTTCAAGTGCCTGCCATGGGCAAGGCCAAGGCCGACGGCATTGCTGCCGATATCGTACCCAAGCTCATAGCACCCAAGGCCCTGTTCTGGTTCCGGTACGCGGCCCTGGCAACGTGGGTGACTGGTGCCTACTACCTGATGGCCGCGCCGCACCTGAGCTTTGCCGACGCTTTTATGTTGAAGGGCGCCAGCGCTCTCATTGGTATCGGCGCCTGGCTGGGCACCATCATGTTCTTCAATGTCTGGGTGCTGATCTGGCCGAACCAGCAGAAAGTTTTGGGGCTGAAGAAAGCCAGCGCCGAGGAAAAAGCCAGCGCCGCCCGTATTGCTCTGCTCGCCTCCCGCACCAATACCTTGCTGTCGATTCCGATGGTGTTTTTCATGGTGGTGGGTCCCCATGGCTTGCCCATGTAAATTCAGGCGACATGGTCACCAAAACAGGCCCGGTATTTACCGGGCCTGTTTCATTTTGGGCTTGGCAGACCCGGAATTAGGGACTAGAATTTCATCTTATATTGATTAAAGGTAGCGCCCTGCTTGCAGGGCGCTTTCTGTTTTTATGGCTAAAGCGTCTTTTCTCATGCAGACCTATGGTCGATTGCCAGTGGCGTTCGCACGCGGGCAAGGTGCCTGGCTGTGGGATACCGATGGCAACAAATACCTGGATGCACTCACCGGCATCGGCGTGTGTTCGCTGGGTCATGCCCACCCCGCTGTCACCAAGGCCATTTGCGATCAGGCCGGAACACTGCTGCACACTTCTAATTGGTACCGGATTCCGATACAGGAAGCACTGGCCGAGCGCCTGTGCGCGCTGTCGAATATGGAGCGCGTGTTTTTCAGCAATTCTGGCGCCGAGGCCAATGAGACCGCGATCAAACTGGCAAGGCTCTATGGTCACAACAAGGGCATCGATGTCCCGACCATTATTGTCACCGACCAGAGTTTTCATGGTCGTACCATGGCAACGCTCACGGCTACCGGTAGCCGCAAGGTACAGGCCGGCTTTGAACCACTGGTTCAGGGTTTTGCCCGCGTCCCCTATAACGACCTCGATGCCATACGCCAGGTCGCCAGTAACAACAGCAATGTGGTCGCGGTCTTGGTGGAACCGATACTCGGTGAAGGGGGTGTGGTTATACCGGCTGCCGGTTATCTGGCAGGCCTGCGCGAGATCTGCGACGACAATGACTGGCTGTTGATCCTCGATGAAATTCAAACCGGTCTGTGCCGGACCGGCAAGTGGTTCGCTGCGCAATACGAAAATGTAGTCCCCGATGTGATGACATTGGCCAAGGCGCTGGGTAACGGCATGCCCATCGGTGCCTGCCTGGCACGCGGTGTTGCCGCGGAAACACTGGTGACCGGCAAACACGGTAGCACCTATGGCGGCAATCCGCTGGCCTGCGCTGCTGCACTGGCGGTGCTTACCACCATGGAGAATGAGAAACTGGACCAGGCCGCCAACACGTTGGGCCAGACCTTATTGCAAAAACTACAAAGCGCGCTCGCGGGTCTGCCTGGTGTGCGCGAGGTTCGCGGCAAAGGTTTGATGCTGGCTATCGAGCTTGACCGCGATTGCGGCGAGGTGATGACGACGGCACTGAAAAAAGGTCTGTTAATCAACGTCACCACCGGCAACGTGGTACGCCTGCTGCCACCGCTGATTCTCTCAGAAGACCAATGCGACCAGCTTGCGACCGGCATAACAGAGTTACTCGAAGATTTTCCGGCTAAGTCATGAAGCTACGCCACTTCCTGTCGTTAATGGATATCAGTGCCAACGAGTTTCGGCAGTTGCTCGCACGCGCGGCAGAACTCAAGACTGTCCACAAGGCCGGTAAAATGATTGCGCCATTGAGTGGCAAAACACTGGCGATGGTGTTCGACAAGTCCAGCACCCGCACGCGGGTGTCGTTCGAGGCAGGCATGGCGCAACTGGGTGGCAGCGCCATGTTCCTGTCACCAAGTGACCTGCAAATCGGTCGCGGTGAACCCATTGAGGACACCGCACGGGTTATGTCACGCATGGTGGACGTTATCGTCATGCGCACCAGTGAACACGCCAAGGTGGAGAACTTCGCGGCGCACTCAAAGGTTCCGATAATTAATGCGCTGACCGACATGTACCACCCGTGCCAGTTGCTGGCCGACATGCAGACCTATATTGAACACCGTGGCGATATCGCTGGCAAAACCGTCGCCTGGCTGGGGGATGGCAATAATGTCTGTCACTCCTGGATGAATGCCGCGCGCTTGCTGGAATTCAAGCTGGTGATTTCGACTCCGGAGGGTTACGACCCTGAGGCGGAATTAATGGCCGAATGCAAAGAACACGTCAGCCTGGAGCGCGACCCCATGGCTGCCGCTGAAGGCGCCGATGTGGTGGTCACTGACACTTGGGCCAGCATGGGCCAGGAAGATGAAAAATCTGATCGCAACAAGGCCTTTCACCTGCATAAAGTGACGGCACAAATTATGGCACAAGCAAATAAAGATGCCCTGTTCATGCACTGCCTGCCCGCCTATCGAGGATTCGAGGTGGACGCCGACGTTATCGATGGACCGCAAAGTGTGGTCTGGGACGAGGCTGAAAACCGGCTGCACGCGCAAAAGGCGTTGCTGGAATTTCTGCTGGCGCCGAAATGAGTCCACAATCTTGCCACTGAGGCTGTCAGGTCAACATGGCTCAATGAGATTTGTTATCATCCAGGCGATGGTCAAATCTGGCAGAAACTCATTTCATTGAACGAGATGCTCTCCCTTAAGGACGTCGAGTGCAGTTACGACGACCACGTGATCGTGCGCGGTCTGTCCATGCACGTCAATCGTGGCAGTCTGGTATGCCTGCTGGGCCCTAGCGGCTGTGGCAAAACCACAGTATTACGCGCGATCGCGGGATTTCATTCTCTGGATGCCGGCGAAATCCGACTGAACGAGAGACCGGTTTCGTCCCCCGGTTTCACCTTGCCACCGGAGAAAAGACGACTTGGCATGGTGTTTCAGGACTATGCGCTTTTTCCCCACCTCAATGTGGCGCGAAATATTGCATTTGGACTGGGGCCGTTGCCAAACGCGCACCAGACCCAGATCGTGCAGGCGATGCTCGAGATCGTCGGACTGGAGGGCATGGGAAATCGTTATCCCCATGAATTATCCGGCGGCCAGCAACAGCGCGTGGCGCTGGCACGGGCACTAGCGCCGCAACCGGACCTGATCCTGATGGATGAGCCCTTCTCAAATCTTGACATTGATTTGCGTGAACGCTTGAGCGAGGAAGTCCGGCAAATACTGAAAAAACAGGGTATAACCCTGGTGCTGGTCACCCACGACCAGCACGAGGCATTCGCCCTTGGTGACCAGGTGGGTGTCATGCACGAGGGTAAACTGCTGCAGTGGGACACCCCCTATAATCTATATCACGAGCCCAATTGCCGTTTCGTTGCCGATTTCATCGGTCAGGGTGTGTTTATCGATGGCACACTGGTGGCACCTGACCGCATCGAAACGAATCTCGGCACCTATGAAGGCAATCGTGCTTACGACTGGAGCGTTGGTACATCGATAGAAATGCTGCTGCGGCCTGATGATGTCGTTCCGGATCCCGAGAGTGATTTAAGGGTGGAAATCCTGCAAAAGGCCTTCAAAGGGGCAGAAATCATGTACACCTTGCAGTTGCCCGATGGCGGTCGACTACTATCCCTGTTCCCCAGTCACGCCGACCACCGCATTGGTGAAAAAGTGGGTATCCGTATCGAGGCGGACCATCTGGTCGCCTTTCCCAAAAACTGAGGCACCAAACTTTACCGGGTTTAAGCTCACGGTATTTGGTCTATATTAATTTTATAAGTTGGGGCGCTGCACCAGCTTTTTCGCGCTATAGTAGTCTATACAGGGATGCATTGCTGAACTCGTTAATGAAAAACACTGCTCTAAACGTGCTCATTATTGATGATTCGCCGGATGATTCTGAATTGCCGGTGGGGCAGTTGCGCGCCGCAGGATTCCGTCTAAAAACCCAGCGGATATATAACCTGACCGGGATGGAAACGGCGCTGCAGAAGGACTCCTGGGATCTGGTTTTATCCGAATATAGCCTGCTGCAATTCAGTGCACAAATGGCTCTCGACACCCTGAAGCGCAAAAAAATAGGTACACCTCTAATCGTGGTAACCCGCTCCATCAGCGATAAGGACGTTGCTTCCATTATGGCTAGTGGTGCACGCGATGTTGTACGCAAGAACGAGGTTGGGCGACTGTTACCTGCTGTAAGGCGAGAACTCGCCGTTGCCGACATGAAACGTGAATTAACAATGGCACGGTCAAAAGTGGGCGACATGGAAGTCCAGCACAAAGCCATGGTCTCCGGAACACAAGAAGCCGTTTGTTACTGCCACGAAGGCATGCACATCGAGGCTAACAACGCCTATTTGTCAATGTTTAGCTACGACAGTCTGGAGGACCTGGAAGTCATACCGGTGCTGAACCTGATTGACGCAACGGACCAGAAAAAATTCAAAGACGCACTGCGCAAAATTTCTAAGGGAAAATCGCTCAATGGAACGCTGGCGCTGAAAGCAATCAGACAGGATGGCGAAACGATCCACATTGAAGCGGCTTTTGCGCCGGTAAAACTGAAGGGCGAAGACACCATTCAGATAACGTTTACCGATATTTCTGCACGCAAGGCGACAGAAGATCGATTACAATATCTCACGCAGCGCGATGCCCTTACGGGGCTCTACAATCGACACTTCTTTACCAAGTCGCTGACCCAGGCATACAACAACGCTAAAAAGAATGGTGCGATCAGTTCGCTGATCTATTTTGATCTGTTCGAGCTGGAGGACATTAGCAATTCCCAGGGTTACACCGTTAGCGATGCCATCCTGCTCAAGATCACCAGGTTATTTCGCGACCACCTGGGACCCGATGTCATACTGGCCCGATTTGGGGATGAAGAACTTACCATACTGCTTGAAGGTGCAGACACAGAAACCGCGGATAAACTGGTGAAAGAATTGAAGGCCATTCTGTCGAAAAGCAGTTTTGTTGTGGGTAATAAAAAACAGCTCTGCGGCTGCGCTACGGGCAGCGTGTTGATTAGCGGAGATCTCAAGAGCGTGCATGAAGCCGTTTCCAGGGCCGTCGCCATGAGCAAAGGGCAGCGCCCGCAGGCCAGGACCAAGGTAAATGCAATACCGTCAGAATCCAGTCCGGCAGCGCCAGCAATCATTGGCGATCCCGCCGCCTTTGAACAGATTACCGCGCCTGCCAATGTGCCATCGGTTTCAGGTGCAAAGATAGAATTAACGACAACTCCGGCGGTCTTCGGTAGCGGTGATCCAGAGATCGCCGCTGCACTGGCTAGTGACAACTTCCGTCTTGTATATCAGCCTATCGTCAGCATGATCGGTGATGCGGATGAAATGTATGAAGTACTGGTACGCATGGTCGGCAGCAACGGTGAACTGATAAATCCGGGCGAGTTTATGCCCAAAGCGGAAGCCTCGGGCCAGATCGGTGACATTGATTGTTGGGTAGTACGGCGCACTCTGGAGATGATCGCTGCCATAGAAGCAGAGGGACGCCGCGTTAGTTATTTCGTCAATATCTCTCCCTACAATCTCACCAACTCCGACCTGGTCCCATTAATTATTAACACCATAAAAAAGACCGGCATTGATGGCAGTCAGCTGGTTATCGAAATGTCGCACCCGCGTGTTGCCGAGAACCTCGATCAGGTTTCATGTTTTATTGATCAAATACGTGAATCCGGATGCCAGATCTCGCTGGACAATTCAGGACCGGTTACCGATGCCTTGTTGAAATTGCCGCGTCAGTCCATTAAGTATCTCAAGTTTGATGGCAACATCGTTAGCGAACTGGGCAGCTCAAAAGACAGCGGCGCTCTCGCCGCGGTCATGGATATGGCAAAACAACTGGCTATCCGTACCGTCGCCACCCATATCGAGAATGCAACTGCGCTTTCCGAGGTATGGCCATTGGGATTTGATTTCGTTCAAGGTCATTACTTCCAGCAACCTCATGAAGACATGAGTTACGAATTTGCGGCAGAAGACGAAACAACCCTGTCAGAGGACGAAATGGCACCCTCCTGGTCGCAATAGCGACCGGTCTACAAACCCCTGAAAGCAGCGCGGATTTCCTACTAAACTGCATCGTATCTCGTGTTGGCGACAGCGCGCGTGTAAACTGCGCGCTCGAGAATCTTTTACATTCACTCAATCATGCGTATACGCCACTACGGGGCGGCTCCCGAAAATCGCAGCGACTGGAAAACCATTCGCACCTTGCTTCCCTATTTATGGGAATTCAAGGGACGCGTGGTGTTCGCCCTGGCGTTACTGGCAATTGCCAAACTTGCCAATGTCGCCGTGCCGTTGGTGTTGAAAGATGTCATCGATGCCCTCGATAAATCACAGGCCTTGCTGACCCTCCCCATTTTCTTTCTGGTTGCCTACGGCGTTTTAAGGCTGGCCAACGCACTATTTAGCGAACTGCGCGATGCTGTATTTGCCAAGGTAGTGCAACGATCAATCCGGCGTGTGGCCATCAAGGTATTTCGCCATTTGCATGCGCTTTCATTACGGTTCCACCTGGAACGCCAGACCGGCGGTTTGTCGCGTGATATTGAACGGGGCACGGGAGGCATACGATTCCTGCTGAACTTCATGATTTTTAATATTCTTCCTACCCTGTTCGAAATCGGACTGGTGACAGCTATCTTGCTAGTCAAGTATGAGGTGATATTCACCCTCATCATCCTTGGTACGCTGGTCATCTATATTGCCTTTACGTTGATGGTAACGGAATGGCGCATGGTGTTCCGCCGCACTATGAACGAGATGGATTCCAAGGCCAATTCGTCGGCCATAGACAGCCTGTTGAACTATGAAACCGTCAAATATTTCGGCAATGAAGAATACGAAACCCGTCGCTACGATAGCAGCATGAAGTTATGGGAAAAGGCGGCAGTGCGCAACCAGACATCGTTGTCCTTTCTCAACAGCGGCCAAAGCGCAGTTATCGCCATCGGCATGACGCTATTGATGGTACTGGCTGGCCAAGGTGTAGTGAATGGCACCATGACCCTGGGCGACCTGGTTATGATTAACGCCTTCCTGTTGCAACTTTATATGCCGTTGCATTTCCTTGGTTTTGTCTATCGTGAAATACGGCATTCACTGGCCGACATGGAACGCATGTTTGGCCTGCTGGAAACCAATTCCGAAGTGGAGGATGTGCCTGGTGCACCCGACCTGAAAATATCAGAAGGATGCGTACGCTTTGAGCACGTGGACTTTGGATATGATAAAAATCGGCAAATATTATACGACATGAATTTCGAGATTCCTGCCGGTAAGAAACTGGCGGTCGTTGGCCATAGCGGTGCCGGCAAGTCGACTTTGTCGCGGCTCCTGTTCCGTTTCTATGACGCCTCCCGCGGGCGCATCCTCATCGATGGACAGGATATACGCCAGGTTACGCAACTTAGCGTGCGTGCTGCCATTGGCATCGTGCCGCAAGACACGGTGCTGTTTAATGACAGCATTTACTACAACATCGCCTACGGCAATCCCGACGCCAGTAACGAACAGATTATCCAGGCGGCGAAACATGCCCACATCCATGAATTTGTGCAGAGCCTGCCGAAGGGCTATGACACCCAGGTCGGTGAACGCGGTCTGAAATTATCGGGCGGGGAAAAACAACGCGTGGCCATTGCGCGCACCATTTTAAAGAATCCCTGCATCCTGGTATTTGATGAGGCCACATCGGCGCTGGATTCCGCTACGGAAAAGCGGATTCAGCGGGAATTACTGGACGTGGCACGCGATCACACCACACTCGTCATTGCCCATCGCCTGTCAACCATAATGGACGCCGATGAAATACTGGTAATGGACCAGGGTCGCATCGTTGAACAAGGCAGCCACCAGCAACTGCTCGATCTGGATGGCCACTACGCAAAAATGTGGGCGTTGCAGCAGCAGGAAGAAGCATTTGAAATAGGTGAGGTGGTCACTGCACCGTAATGTTGGGTGTTTCGCCTTCGGCGGGTTTTAACTGCAAATATGCCGGTGGCTGACCGGCAGCAGGTTACTTCTTCTTTACTTGTCTAAAGAAGAAGTAACCAAGAAGAAAGGACACCCGGGGACTGGCCCTACGGGTTCCCTCCCCAGACTCAAAAAATCCCCAAAGCGAGCCTAACTCGGAATATCACTATCGTGATATTTGCCTCTGCAGGAGGCTCGCTTCCCGAATTTTTCTTCGCCTGTGTCGGCTGTGTCCACGGGGTTTGAAAACCAACCAGTACACACAGCAATTGGAGAAAATAAATCTGTCCCGGTTTTTTGCTTAACCCATGTATCTGTACTGTTGTGTTACCTATGTTCTTGACTCGTACAGGACACCCGGGGACTTGCCCTAACGGGTTCCCTCACCCTTCCTCAAAAACCTGCGACGCGAGCCTTTATGCCCTCGGGTGCGAGAACCCGATTAGAAGAAGTTAAGTCGCCGGAGGCGGAACATTAAAGAAAACTGAAACGTTGGGCTTCATATTTCAACCCAACCTACAAAACCTCCGGAGGAAGAAGGGACAATCCCGCCGGAGGCGGAACCATTTAACCAACAATCTTCTGTAACGGCCACGGGCTATTCTCCAACCAAGTCACGAAATCGTCCGCCGAAAGCGGTCGGGTAATATAAAATCCCTGTGCAGCATCGCACCCCTGCTCCTCCAGCAATTGCATGACGTCCTGACTCTCGACGCCTTCTGCAACAACCTTTAGACCCAGATTGTGAGCCAGATCAACGCTGGCGCGTACAATTGCCGCGTCGTTGGGATCCTGCACCATACCAATAACAAATGACTTGTCGATTTTCACTGCGTTGGCCGGCAAACGCTTCAGGTACGACAGTGATGAGTAGCCCGTACCAAAATCATCTATTGTAATATTGATTCCCATGGCAGCGATATGTCCCAGCGCGTCGAGCGCACGAATCGGATCGTGCATAATGGAGCTTTCGGTTATTTCCAGCTCCAGCCGTTTTGAGCTTATCTGGTGGTCCGCCAGAAGAGAGGAGATACGGATGGGGATATCCGGATCTTGCAAATCACGTGTCGATAGATTAATCGCGATTGACGTATTGAGGCCGTGCTCTTTCCACTTCTGGTATTGCTGCAGGGCATTTTCAAGTACCCACTGGGTCAGGCTGCGTATTTGACCCGTCTGTTCCAGAATCGGAATAAAAATCTCAGGTGAGGACACATCATGACCATTGTGGCGCCATCGAACCAGTGCTTCAACACCCTCGATCTCTTGCGTCCTCAGATTTACTTTCGGCTGATAATACAACTCGAAAGACTTGTTTTCGACGGCTTCCCGCAAATCACCCATCAGCGCCACACGGCTTGAGCTGTCACGATCCAGATCCGCGTTGTAGACCGTGTAACCTTTCTTCTCGCTTTTCGCCGCATACATGGCAACATCTGCCCGCTGCATCAGGATGCTCATGTCTTCGCCATGCCGGGGATGCAAGGCGATGCCGATACTGGCGCTGATATAAAGTCGGTCACCACCAACCTCAAAAGGCTGGCGCAGACTTTCCAGAAGCGCCAAAGCTGTCTGCGACGCAAAATGCTGGTCAACGTTCTGTAATAACACCCCAAACTCATCGCCACCCAGGCGGGCAACGGTATCGCTTTCGCGCAATTGCTCTACCAGCCGCACTCCCACCTGTTGCAGCAATAGATCGCCAACATGGTGGCCTACGGTGTCATTGATTTCCTTGAATCGATCCAGATCCATACTGAATACCGCAAAAGACCGTCCCGATCTCCGGGATGCCAACACGACTTGCTCAAGACGATCACTAAACAGGGTGCGATTGGGCAACTTTGTCAATGGATCCATAAACGCCATTTCCTTGAGCTTGTCATGAGATGCCTTGAGTTTGGCGGTCATTTCATTAAAACCCTGCGCCAATTCAAACACTTCCGCGTTGCCTTTCACGTCTATTCGTGTGCCCAGCTGCGTCTGGTCTTTGCGTATTTTGCCCACTTGATAGCTAAGCTCGATGATCGGATCAATGGTGGTTTTTTGCACCACGTTAACGGCTACAACGATTACCAATATCGTCACTACTGAGGCAGCGACAAGTATGTAATAGCTGATACGACTCAAGTCCGACTGCAGCTTTTCTACATTGTATGCCACCTTTACCTGGAGTGGGCTACCACCAGAGGTGAGCGCGAGCTTGGCCGTCACCAACAGGTGCGTGTCGTCCTCAAGCGAAGCCGGCCAGTTGTCTGACTCGTAAATAGTGTTGCCGTCCTCAAGGGTAACCTGTATCGGCATCCCGAGTTGGTTTTCCCGGGCTGAGAAATATTGTCCAGGCAGTGCGATTATTTCAACGAAACCTTTTCTCTCCGCAATGTTCAATGGAACAATGGTAACTAAATAATCTTTATTACCGGACTGGCAGATACCATGCACTACCGGGTTTTTTTCTCCGCTCACAATCCGCAACGCCTGTGCATGAAACCGGGGACACATACCCGGGGTGATTAAGCCGGGATAATCCGATTGAGGTGACTGGGCGATAAATTCAAATGTGGGACTATAAACAAAAAGTTTATTGATGGCACCATCACGGTTTGACTCACGATAAGAGTCCATCCTCTGCCTGAGATGCTTTGCTACCTCCTTCTGGTTTCGTTCTGTCAACGCCTTTATGAAAGGCGGATTGTCTTCCAGCGCATTGGAGATATATTGCGCTTCGTTTTCAATCTCCCGTTTTAGAGAATTAATATCCTTGGTCACCAGTTGCTTGACCAGTTCCGTTTCATGCGCCAGTGCATTTTTCTCGAAGATTTCACCGCTGATATATACGAGCACAATCGAGAGATTGCCGATCACAAATATAGCGCCGGCAAGTATGGTTCTAATGGATAGTTGAGTGAGTTTCACGGTGGCTGCTAACTGGTGGCAAGATAAACGGTTACTTGGTAAATCGAAGCGCGTTCGGTAACATGCCAAACAATTCAATGTTCACTTTTCCTTTAACTTGCCTGGACAATTTGCAGATCATGGGTCAATTTAGCATAATCACCCATATTAAAATTGACAATCTTGCGCGGGTGAATCATGGGCTCAGTGCCCAGGCATTGAAACTTCAGCGCTGCACTTTAGTCATTTTGTACTTGGGGTGCGAACGGTGCCATGTCGAGCATCTCCAATGTCACGCTGCGTCGACAGAAACACCGGCATCGGCAACAAACGGGGCCACGCATCAATAACAACTACCCTGTCCAGCCGCCTTGGGCGCACCCTTGTGATTAGCGATTCGCTGTCGCTTAAGTCTAGCGCAATGACACAAATCCGCTAGCCTTGCGAACCCGCCAATCGGGTCTGTATTTGGCGCCATTTCCGATACTCAAAAGTGAATTCGTTGCAATATGCGCCTGGATCGCCGTGCGCAGGTACTGGCGGTCATACATGGTCACCAGCGGGGAAAACGTCTACCATAGGCGGCCTTTCCGGCATTCAGACAACAAAAACAGCATTATCGAACAGGACATGAACGCAAAAAACAACCAAAACAGAACACAGGCACAGCTCGCTGACATTCACGATCTCTACCAGGAATCGGTACAGGCGCCTGAGGCAGATATCGAATTCTTCATCGAAACCTACAACAAGTTACGCCATAAAAAACCGCTGATTATGCGGGAAGATTTTTGCGGCACAGCGCTGCTGTCGGTCAAATGGTGCGAGAGTGATCCCGACCGCACTGCAATCGGCATCGATCTCGATGAGCCAACGCTGGCATGGGGGCGCAGGCACAATATCGATGCCGCCAGAGGCAGCCTGCCGGAACGGGTCAGGCTCATCAACGCCAACGTGCTGGAAAATATTGGTGACAAAGCGGACATCACCTGTGCCCTCAATTTCAGTTACAACATCTTCAAAGCACGAGATGAGCTGCGCGCCTATTTTGAAGCCGCACATCGTGGTCTGAAAGAAGACGGTATGCTTATTCTCGATATTTTTGGCGGCACGGAAACGATGGACGAGCTGGAAGAGGAACGTGATGTCGATGACGAGGACTTTACCTTCGTCTGGGACCAGGACAAATTTAATCCAATTACACATGACATGCTGTGCTACATTCATTTCAATTTCCCGGACGGATCTGAAATTCGCAAGGCCTTTACCTACGACTGGCGGTTATGGACCATCCCGGAAATTTCGGAACTATTGAAGGAAGCTGGCTTCAGCAAAGTACGGGTCTTCTGGGAAGAATTTGTCGAAGATGAAGACGATGACGAGGAACTCGAAGGCACGGGAAACTATTACGAGACCACTGAAGAAGAAAACCAGGAATCCTGGGTAAATTATATCGTTGCCGATTACTGATTGATAATTTCTGCGGGAACCTTGGGGTAGCGAACCTGTCAAAATGTTATCCCTAATCCAAGGAAGAAATCACAATGTCCGCTATTATTCGTTTTGCTGCGGCAACCATATTGCTGGCGATACTGGCGAGCCAACCGGCACTCGCACGTGACTGCACGGCTACGGTTGCCCGAACCGCAGGCACTCACTACCAGCCCGTTACGACACAAAAAACTGATATTGGTCAAGGGCTGATCGTATCCGGTTACATACTTTCTGCAAGAGACTGTAGCCCCATTGCCAATGCCAGAATATCTCATTGGCAGGCGGGCGAAAATGGACAGTACCAGGATCGATTGCGCGCATATTTATTTAGTGACAAAAATGGGGGCTACCGTTTCCGTACCGAGTGGCCCGCGGCCATAATTCCCCATATACACTTCATTGTCAGTGCCAGAGACTTTGAATCCATTGGCACCCAATGGATTGGTAACAAAAAATTGAAAGAAATCAGGTTCGATATTGTATTACGGGCAAAGTAGGCCTCCCTATGCCCGTTTGAATGTATTCGCTCCAAAAAATAACCGTTGCATCAACCAATGCGTTGGCCAGAATATAAGCACTGGCACCGCGAGCATAATAAGCAATACAAATACAACCGGTGGCATCCACGCTGGCGGGATGCCGGCAAATCCATGAACCCAGTTGATGTTGCGCACAGGATCTGTAAAAAAATAACTTACCGGTAATACAATCCAGGCAACACCAGTTTGCCAGCGTAATGCCCGTACATCATACCCAATGTGATAAATCATCCACACCAGCAGTGGCGCCAGAAAAAAATGAAAAAATGATAACGCGCGCACAAAAAATGGCACGGACTTTTCAAACATATATGCAGTGGCACCGATACCCAGAAAGTCACTGCCACTAACAGCGCGCGCAACGTAATCAGCCACCCACAGGATATCCGGCATCAGGGTAACCAGCACCGCCATGCTGGCCACAAGGGCTGAACGGCGCCAGAGCGCATACAGGGTCATGAACAAGGCGATATCGCAAGCCCAGAGAAAATTCTGGGGGCCGAGATAGACCCAGTAAACGGGTACCAGGATAACGAGAAAAATTGTATACGGTATCGTTACCCACAAGGTAAACGGGGCAGATGATAGCAAAGGTGAGACTGTATTGACCGGGGACATCGTCTGCATGGGTAACATGCAAACAAGGTGGATACAAGCCGGGCAAGAGGTACCCGGGCATACCATGGTGAATACTTACTCCATTAACGGGAACGGCTACCAAAGTTACATGAATCAAACTGTTGCATCGCTGCGCACTAAGCGAGCAGGAAAGCGCATGTTAGAAGATTCTTTGCTTGTTAATTTAACGTGGTTCATGCAACAGCAATATCCCGGTACCTGCCATCCAGGACCGCGGCCAGGAACTGGGCCACTATCCCCGGTGTCAAAAGTGCAACATCAGTGAGATATTGAAATAGTACGGTAACGCTGGATTTGAATTTCGTCAGACCAGAAATCGGCTGGCAATCCGGCCTTTTGTTTTAAATGTCGCAAAAATTCGCCCGGGTCGGGCAAGGTTTTCCAGACCGAGGGCAGAAAGGTGCCACGCTGGCGCCCCAGCGAAAGAATCACTCCATCAATATCAGGTTGCAATTGCTCGATCAGGTTCTGTTCTGACTTGAATGTGACGGGTAAAGCTGGGGTCAGCACCGAGATATGAATCTCGATCCGGGATAACTCACTGGCGGTCAATGGCGAGAATCGCCGATCATGGAAGGCAGCAGAGTTGGCATTGTTGGCAACATCGACAACCAGCGGTTGATGCGCCTCCAGTGTGCCGACACACCCTCGCAACCGCCCATCACAGTTCAACGTTACAAAGCTGGCGCCCTGTTCAGCCAGCACACCGCTATACTCATCTAAACTGGGCTGGTGTGTTTTTCCGGCGAGGCCTTGCTCAACGGCTGTCAATGCCAGACTCAGCAAGGTTTCCTGCTCGGCTGCGGCAAATTTATTTACGCTAGTGGATGACATAGGCCCCGTAGCCTACCACCTGGTTCCGCGATCCCGCAGTATCTCCCGAGTTGCGCAAATCGATAGTCTCGCTTTGCAGTCCCTTGCGTCGCGCGACCAGCAACAATCCACTCACCGGCGCGCGACCACAGGCCTGCTCACGTTGTATATCCTCGAACGCCAGTCTCTCTATGGCATCAGAAGTGGCGCGATCCATCTCTTGTGCCGTTTGATAGTCGTGATAATGGCTGAGGTCGGAACTGATGACGATCAGCGTTTCATCGCCGCCCCAAAGTGTTTCCAGCACTTCGGCCACCTCTTCAGCGCTGGTTTCACCTACCACCAGCGGTACCAGCTGAAACGATTCCAGCACCAGTTGTAAAAATGGCAGATGTACCTCGAGACTGTGCTCCCCGGTGTGAGCGTCGTCGAATACACTTACTTGCGACAGATCACGCACAGTTTCAATGGCATTATGGTCAAGTGCAACCTTGCCAATAGGTGTGGAAAATTCATCGACTGCGGGCAGCGCCAGACCATGGACCGGGACTCGATGGGCTGGGCCAAGTAACACAACGCGTCGAATTACCGAGCGAATCGGGGACAATCGGACATAGGCACTGGCGGCAATAGGACCGGAATAGATGTAACCCGCGTGGGGCACAATCAGGGCCTTGGGTATGTCATCAGCCTTTGCAGGTGCTGGCGCCTCGACCAGCAGTTTTTCAACCATTTGCCTCAATTCCGCCACATCGGCGGGATAAAACATGCCGGCAACGGCCGGCGCTCTGACTCGGGACATAATACCAATCCTCGGCATTTTGATTGCCGCTACTATAATAAATGCTGCGCCGGAATGCCGATTTCAAGCCGTAAAGGCGCCCTTATAAAATATTCTGATTATTGTATTGTCGGCCCTTCGGCCACACTTACAACTTAGACAATACCGCACGTAATGTGCCCGGCACCATGGCCGAGACCGATCTGAAAACTGTTGTCCCGACAAAATACTGGCATGCGCTGGATGACGGTCGTGTGCAGTGTGACCTGTGCCCACGCCATTGCAAGATGCGCGAGAGTCAACAGGGGCTCTGCTACGTACGCGAGAACCGCGGTGGCGCCGTGGTGCTGACGACCTACGGGCGCTCCAGTGGTTATTGCATCGACCCCATCGAGAAAAAACCACTCAATCATTTTCTGCCCGGCACACCAGTACTGTCCTTTGGCACCGCCGGTTGCAACCTTGCTTGCAAGTTCTGCCAGAACTGGGACATCAGTAAATCACGTGAAATGGACACGCTGGCCGATGAGGCTGCACCGGAAACCATCGCCCGTGCAGCAAAGGCGCTCGGCGCCCGCAGTGTCGCCTACACCTACAATGATCCCGTCGTTTTTCATGAATACGCCATTGACGTGGCCGCGGCCTGCCGTGCCATTGGCGTGAAATCGGTGGCTGTTTCTGCCGGTTACATCGACCCCAAACCGCGGGCAGAATTCTACGCGCAAATGGATGCCGCCAATATTGATCTCAAAGGATTTACAGAAGAGTTTTATTTCAAGCTCACCGGCGCCCATCTCCAGCCGGTGCTGGATACACTTAAATATATTCAGCACGAAACCGATGTGTGGCTGGAAATCACCACGTTGCTTATCCCCGGTCGCAATGACTCCGACGATGAACTCGATGCCATGACCCGGTGGGTGGTAGAAAATCTTGGTTCCGAAGTACCTATACATTTCTCCGCCTTCCACCCGGACTGGAAGATGATGGACGTGCCGCATACACCCCCGTCAACACTTACGCGAGCACGTGACATTGCCATTAAAAACGGTGTGCGCTACGCCTATGTCGGCAACGTTCACAATCCGGATGCGGACAGCACCTGGTGCTACCACTGCGGCGAGAAACTCATTGGCCGGGACTGGTATGTCTTAAGCGACTGGAACATCACCAAGGAGGGTAACTGCATGTTCTGCCAGACGCCGGTCGCGGGGGTGTTCGAGGAAAAACCCGGTAACTGGGGCGCCCGACGCCAGGCGGTGCGGTTGCAAAACTTTGCCGTCGAATCTGCAAAGACGCAATGCACAACGTGATGGGTAGGGCGCAGGCATGCGTCTGCAACACAACATGGTGGTGCAGTAAGATATAGTTAAGGGCAGGGTTGACGGGAAAACAGCGTGGAAGATTCCAGTTTCCAAACTGATGTCTCTCGGGTCATTTGGGAGACCAAATATCGCTATCGCGGCGCCGATGTCATTCACGACCAGACCATCGACGATACCTGGCAACGTATTGCTCATTCGCTGGCATCCGTAGAATCAGTAAATAACGAATTCTGGGAACAGGCCTTTTACAGCATCCTCAAGGAATTCCGATTCCTGCCCGCCGGGCGCATTCAGGCTGGTGCAGGCACGGACCGTGAGGTCACACTGTTCAACTGCTTTGTCATGGGGCGCATTGATGATTCCATGGACGGCATCTTTACTGCACTCAAGGAAGGCGCGATTACGATGCAGCAGGGAGGCGGGGTGGGTTATGACTTCTCCACCTTGCGCCCTCGAGGCACACCCGCACGTCGAATGGGTTCTGTCGCCTCAGGCCCAGTATCGTTTATGCAGATATGGGATTCGATGTGCGCCACCCTGCTTTCTACCGGCGCGCGCCGTGGCGCCATGATGGCAACACTGCGCTGCGACCACCCCGACATTGAGGAATTCATTGACGCCAAGCGGGACAGTTCGGCGCTACGTAATTTCAATCTCTCTGTTCTAATCACCGATGCATTCATGCAAGCCGTAAAGGGCAATGCAGACTGGCCACTGGTCTTTCCAGCCGACGTGGCGCCCATTGGCGACGGTCAGGTAACTCGACATTGGCCCGGTTATGACGATGTGGTGGATTGCCGTGTATTGCGGCAGATTCCGGCACGCCAACTCTGGAACAAGCTAATGCGCGCCACTTACGACTACGCAGAGCCTGGCGTGCTGTTTGTCGATCACATCAATCGCGCCAATAATCTCTACTACCGCGAGCAAATATCGGCAACCAATCCCTGCGGCGAGGTACCCCTGCCGCCTTATGGTGCCTGCAATCTTGGTTCCATCAATTTGACACAGTTTATCAACAAACCATTTACTCACAATGCAAGCGTGGACGCGATCGCCATTGCCGCAACCGTCACTCTCGCGGTCAGACTAATGGACAATATTATATCGACTTCGCGATTCCCCCTGGCACAACAACAGCAACAAGCACAGGACTCCCGTCGCATCGGGCTTGGTGTGACAGGACTCGCTGATGCTCTCATCATGCTGGGACTGCGTTACGACGCAGACGACGGCCGCAGGCAGGCAGCAAACATCATGCGCATGATTTGCCAACATGCCTATCGCGCCTCCACTGATCTTGCCATTGAACGGGGCAACTTTTCCGTTTTCGATTCTGACGCCTATCTTGCCGGTGAATTTATTCGGTCCCTGCCCGATGATATTCGGGCCACCATCAAAAAACAGGGAATCCGCAACAGCCACCTTATCGCGATCGCTCCCGCCGGCACCATTAGCTTGCTGGCCAATAACGTCTCCAGCGGCATTGAACCATTGTATGACTTTTCTTATTCGCGCAAGATTAGACAGGCGGATGGTGAGGAGACAAGTTATCACTTGGTCGACTATGCCTGTCAGCAATGGCGACAACGCAAAAACACCGAACCTTTTCCGGAAACCTTCGTCCGCGCCTGGGATGTCTCCCCCCAGGCCCACCTGCAAATGCAGGCCGCTATACAGCCCTATGTTGACAGTGCGATTTCCAAGACCATCAACATCCCGGCCGATTATCCGTTCAATAGATTCCAGTCACTGTATGAGAATGCTTTTTCCATGGGCCTCAAAGGTTGCACCACCTTTCGCCCCAACCCGGTAACCGGTGAAGTTCTGTCTGCCGCAGCCGAACTAACGCCGGAAAATCCGGCCCACCACTGCTGCACCATTGAGCGGGAAATTGACTAGCAATATCCCTTGTCTAATTTGTATGATCTGGCAGCTACCACTTTTGCGATTAATGCTACTCTACAACTCGTTTCAGGATCTGATTTATCAAGAGGACTATCGTGGCGGCAAGAAGAGTAATATTAGGCAAGGTCATCCCTGACCTTTACGTGACCACTACCGGCGACAAACAATTCAAGCTCTCGGAATTGGGTGGCCAAAATGTGGTTATTTATTTTTACCCGAAAGATAGCACGTCAGGCTGTACCACTGAGGGGCTGGATTTCAAGGCCAGTAACACCAAATTCAAAAAGCAGAATACAGTCATACTGGGTGTTTCCCGCGACTCGCTGAAATCCCACGAGAATTTCAAATCTAAATTCAAGTTCCCTTTCGACCTTATCAGTGATGAAGACGAGAAATTGTGCAAAGTATTTGATGTTATAAAGGAGAAGAATATGTATGGAAAAAAAGTGCTTGGCATTGAGCGAAGTACTTTTATAATAGATACGAATGGTGTTTTACGACGAGAATTCCGCAAAGTGAAGGTCGCTGGACACGTTGATGAAGTACTCGACGCCATGATCGATATCGTTAGGGAACTCTGAACCGGATCTGTCTGACTTATTGAAATCTCCCGGCCGCAAGAAAATATTTGTGCTCGACACTAACGTGTTGATGCACGATCCTGTAGCAATTTTCCGTTTCCAGGAACACGACATTTACCTTCCCATGGTGGTGCTCGAAGAGCTCGATCGTGGCAAGAAAGGGATGTCCGAAGTGGCGCGCAACGTGCGCCAGGTCAGCCGCTATCTGGATGACCTGATCGAAAAGGCCGAGGGCGATATCGCCAATGGCGTTGCGCTACCTGCCAGCGAGAAACAGGTCGCTGGCCACCTCTATTTTTATCTCGACCCCGTCAAACATCCGATGCCCCACGGTCTGCCGCTGGACACGACCGATAACACATTACTGGGTATCACAATCGATCTCGGTCGGGAGCATCTGGATTGCGATGTGGCGCTGGTATCCAAGGATATAAACTTACGTATCAAGGCGCGTGCGCTTGGCATCCATGCCGAAGACTACACCAGCGATCATGTACTGGACGATACGCAACTGCTGTACACCGGCTTGTCCGAGTTTGATGACAGTTTCTGGGGCGACAGCAGTAACCTTGAATCGTGGACCAACGACAGAGGCCGTGCCTGTTACAAGCTCAGAAATGTGCCTGCCAACGGCTGGTATTACAACCAGTTTATCCATATCGACGGTGATACCTCCTTCGATGCCATCGTGCGCGAGTATGACAATGGTTCGCTGGTGCTGGAGGCGATTCGTGATTACACCGGCGAGGCCGCGGCCGTATGGGGCATTCAGGCGCGCAACCGCGAGCAAAGTTATGCCCTGAACCTGTTGATGGAGCCCGAAATCGATTTTGTCACCATTTTGGGTCAAGCAGGAACCGGCAAGACCCTGCTAACGCTCGCAGCGGCACTCACACAAACATTAGATGATCAGCGTTACAGTGAAATCATTTTTACGCGCATTACCGTGCCCGTGGGTGAAGACATCGGTTTCCTGCCCGGAACCGAAGAAGAGAAAATGAATCCCTGGATGGGGGCTCTGGATGACAACCTCGAAGTACTACATGAAACCAGCGTAGAACACGGTGAATGGGGAAAGGCCGCTACCAGGGATTTTCTTTACAGCAAAATTCGAGTTAAATCGCTAAACTTTATGCGTGGTCGCACCTTCCTGCGAAAATTCCTTATTATTGATGAAGCGCAGAACCTGACACCGCATCAACTTAAAACACTGATTACCCGCGCCGGACCCGGCAGTAAGGTCATATGCCTGGGCAATCTGACGCAAATTGACACGCCCTATTTAACCGAGACAACATCCGGACTCACCTATGTCGTCGATCGTTTCAAAACCTGGCAGCACAGCGGTCACGTTACTTTACATCGTGGTGAGCGTTCACGTCTGGCAGACTTTGCCAGCGATATTCTTTAATCTACGCCGGTAAACTTTCCCCGGCCGGATTAGAAATCGGGTTTCCGGAAATCAAAGACAATGGACGATTCTCAATTCACAAATAATATCGACCAGAACCATATCTGGCATGCCTACAGTGCCATGAATTCCAATCTACCGGTCTATGAAGTCGCCTCTGCAAGCGGGGTGCGCCTCAAGTTAAAGGATGGTCGCGAATTAATTGATGGTATGTCGTCCTGGTGGTGTGTCATTCACGGCTACAACCACCCGACCATGAACGTGGCCCTGGAACGGCAACTGAGGAAAATGGCCCACGTTATGTTTGGTGGGCTGACCCACGCCCCTGCGATTGAGCTCACTCGCCAGCTCATCGGCATCACGCCAGGCGACTTGCAATCGGTTTTTTACTCCGACTCCGGTTCGGTTGCTGTTGAAGTGGCAATGAAAATGGCGATTCAGTACTGGCAGGCCAAGGGGCAGCCACATCGGCAACGATTTATCAGCTTTCGCGGCGCTTATCATGGAGATACCTTCGGCGCCATGTCGGTCTGCGATCCCGTCACCGGTATGCACAACCTGTTCAGTGACGTTTTACCGAAAAATATTTTTGTCGATCAACCGGCCTGCCGCTTTGGCGAAACGTGCAATGATGAAGACATCGCGCCACTCGCAAACGCATTGAAAGAACACGCCAAAGAAATCGCCGCCGTCATCATGGAACCCATTGTCCAGGGTGCCGGCGGAATGTGGTTTTATTCAGCGGAATATTTGAAACGTGCACGTGAACTCTGTGATCAACATGGCGTATTACTCATCCTCGATGAAATCGCCACCGGTTTCGGTCGCACCGGAAAACTCTTTGCCTGTGAACACGCAGACATCGCCCCGGACATCATGTGTGTCGGCAAAGCGCTCACCGGCGGTTACCTCACCCTCGCGGCAACACTGACGACAAAAGAGATTTCTGACACCATTGATCAGGGTGATCCCGGTGTCTTTATGCATGGCCCTACTTTTATGGCCAATCCCCTTGCCTGCACTGCCGCACATACGAGTATCAAATTACTACTTGGCTCTCAGTGGCAGGAAAATATCAAACGCATTGAACGGGGACTGGAAACAGGACTGGCACCCTGTCGCGATATGGACCACGTCAATGACGTGCGTGTGCTCGGCGCCATTGGTGTCGTCGAAATGAAACAGGCCGTTGATATTGAAACCATCACCGAGGCGTTTTTTAATGCCCGCGTCTGGATCCGACCCTTCGGCAAACTTGTGTACCTGATGCCACCCTTCGTCATCAACAATGAAGATTTGGCGATTTTAACTTCCGCAGTAGTCAGTGTATTAGCAGGCCGAGTGAATTAATTAAGTACGTCCGCACGAAAACTGTAAAGGGCTGTGGGCTCTTTAACTCGTATTTGATTAAATGGTTAGCCGGAATTTCTATCTACAGCCATCCGTACGGCGTGACACTCTTGTAGCCCCGCCAGGTGAAGACAGTAATGGCAAAGACCAGCGTGACCGTCACCCACAGTGGGAACGCAGCCCAAACCTGCACCCCCAACATGGAAACGGTCAACACTACGAACATGCAGACGGATGCGATGCGTTTGCGGCGCAGGCGAAAGGAACCAATATGAGACGCTACATCGGCTGGCACAGGGCTACCGGCCTGGGCAAAAAGAGCGTCAATGCGCGGTTGCAGGCTAATGTGGACATAAGTCAGAAGCCCAATAATGAGCAGGAGCAGCAGGAACTTTACCGCCAGCACCGGGTTGGTAACAAAGACATCTAGCTCAAACCCTTGTAGAAGCACCAGAGCCAGCCCGGTGATCAGAGCCGTGGCCTGGAAAACGAAGCAGGGAATGGTACGATTCTTGATGATATTCTCCATAAAGGTGTCAGTACGGTCACCTAATGGTGGACCCAGACGAGCACGCTGATTGACGATTACGAGAGCGTAGAAGGGCCACGCCAGAAGAATGGCATTTATGATGTGGGTAACTCTGAGAATATCAATTAGGGTATTCACTATATCTTCTCCTTCTTAATGCGCGTGCGTATGCTAACTATAAGTATGTGGAGTAGTACCATGTTACCCTATTCCGGTATCTAGACCTTTATATCCGCCAATATCTTCTGGTACCCACGGGTTCGTACTGCGACATCATGATGAGGTGCCTGCCCCCATTAACGTCGTGTACAGCATTTTGTTTGCCATTTCTAAACACGGACACCTTCAATTAGCAAATAAACATCTTCTTTTAAGAAAGATGTATTTGTAACTTTTAAAGTTGATGATCTCTCAATATGAGTAAGAGTATCTCTATCAAATCTTGCGCCGTAAATTTTTTCGACAAATGGCGCAAAAAAGTCTTGTCTCTTTCTTAATTTTTTGTTTGTTGTATTTGCCTGTAAAGGAATTCGACCCCTTTAAAGTTTGCTTTAATGTTTTTAAGTGATTCCCTGGTATCAGGGGTTGGTGCAGTTGACCCCATCCGTGGCCGTATCCGTAGTGCCGGTATTGTAGTCCGTGTCCACCGGTGGCGAACCGAGTGCCGTGATCAGGGTGCCGAGTTCGGCGCAGGACATGCCGATATTGCCGGAAAGTCCAATCTCGGTCGCGCTAGTGAGCGAAGTCAGGCTGTTGACATTGCCCACCCCCTGGCCGCCAATACTGTTGTTATACAGAAGCAGCACCGTCAGGCTGGTCAGGTTTTGACTTACCACGACATCGG
>JAZFSZ010000092.1:0-6544 GCA_036446455.1 Acidiferrobacterales bacterium | reverse complement strand
AGGTTAGAAACAATCTCTTTAAATCAATACCGAATATCCGAAATAACCGCGTAATGCTCATTGCCTGAAAATGTCTTTCCGATCTTTGCTAAGCGGAGGATTTCAGAACGTATACAGCTCCGCAATAAGGACAACGCTCTTCACCGCTGTCTTCGATGGGGATATACACTTTTGGGTGTGAATTCCACAGGCTCATGCCGTCCATCGGGCAATGCAAGGGTAGGTCCTTGCGCGTGATTTCGTAGCGATTTTTCGCGTTGGCAGGGATTTCACCGGTGCCGGGTTTGTGTGCATTTGTTGCGTTCATCAAACGGTATCTCCTGAAGCTGTCCTACACGTAGACCAGCCACTCCTCATATTTGTTGTGCCGACCGTGTACCAGGTCGAAATATTTAGACTGTAATTTTTCCGTGATCGGACCACGGTCACCCGATCCAATGGCACGGCCATCGAGCTCACGAATTGGCGTAACTTCGGCGGCAGATCCGGTAAAGAAAGCTTCATCGGCGATATAAACTTCATCACGGGTAATACGCTTCTCGCGCACTTCCAGACCTTCATCGTTGGCGAGCTTGAATATGGTATCGCGCGTGATGCCTTCCAAAGCCGACGTCAGGTCGGGTGTATAAAGCACTCCATTGCGGATAATAAATATATTCTCGCCACTGCCTTCGGCAACAAATCCATCGACATCAAGCAACAGGGCCTCGTCATAACCATCTCTCAGCGCTTCCTGCAGTGCCATCATGGAATTGATGTAGTGGCCATTGGCCTTGGCCTTGCACATGCTCACGTTAACGTGATGTCTGCTGTATGAAGACGTCTTCACTTTGATGCCGTGTTGCAGCGCATCGTCACCCAAATAGGTGCCCCAGTTCCAGGCGGCGACGATGACGTGCACGTTGAGATTGTCGGCGCGCAGACCCATACCTTCGGAACCATAAAAACACATCGGGCGTATGTAGGCGGTTTCAAGATTATTTTCGCGGACCGCGGCACGCGTCGCTTTGTTAATTTCGTCTTTGGTGAAGGGAATCTTCATGCCGAGTATATGCGCCGATCGAAACAGGCGGTCGGTGTGTTCCTGCAAGCGAAAAATCGCCGTGCCCTTGCCGGTCTTGTAGGCACGCTCGCCTTCAAACGCCCCCATGCCGTAGTGCAGGGTGTGCGTCAGCACATGGGTCGTGGCATCGCGCCAGGGCACCATTTTACCGTCATACCAGATGAGACCATCGCGGTCTGCCATCGACATCGCGTTACCTCTAATAATTTCGCCATCAGGACTTGTGCCCTGTGGGTAGATGGCTCCTACCCTAAAATATGCGCCGACAAGAGTCGGCTCCTACCCTAAAAATAGATCGTTCCAGATCGCGCGAACCTTTTCCGGATAATCGCCCAGCACTTGTGGATCAACAAGCGATCCCTGCTCCATGAGCTTTAATCGGTACTCCGTGGAAAGGTAGTGGCCGTAGGCGTCGATCAGCGTCAATTTCCGGTCCTGATCCAGCAAGCCTGCTTCCGTCAGGGTCTCTAACAAACTTCGATTATCCGTATTACGGGCCAGTCCGGGATGTTCATGGGCCCAACGCAATACCCAGTATTGGACCATAAATTCAATATCGACGATACCTCCGCGGTCATACTTGAGGTTAAACAGCGCGTCGTCATGGCTTTCCTGTCCCAGCTGTATCTTGTCGCGCATTTGGATCACTGCCGCCTTGAGCTCGTCCTCATGCCGCTGCCGGCACAGAATCTCTTTACGCGCCAGCTCAAACTGATCACACAAATCCGGGCTACCGGCAATGGACCGCGCCCGCACCAGCGCCTGATGCTCCCACACCCAGGCATGCTCGTTCTGATAGCGCTTGAATGCCGTGAGACTGGTGACCAATGGCCCCGATTTTCCGCTGGGGCGTAGCCGCATGTCGACTTTATACAAGGTACCTGCGGGTGTGCGCGTGGTGATCATGTGAATCAGACGCTGACCGAGGCGGGCGAAGAAAGTTTCGTTGGGGACGGTTCTTTCCCCCGAGGTTTCACCACCGGCAGGGCAATCACCGTAAAGAAATATCATGTCAAGATCCGAGGCATACCCCATCTCCAGTGAGCCCAGCTTGCCATAGGCAACCACAACAAAATCGGCCGCTGGCGCATCTTCTTTGCCACAATCGGGATAACCATACCGACGCACCATCGCCGCTGATGCAAGTTGCAGACAACGCTGGACAACAAGTTCGGCAATAATGCAGAGTTGACCACCGATTTTCTCTGCGCTCAGCCCAGGACCAACATCGGCGGCAGCCACGCGCAGTACCCTGCTGCTGCGAAACTCACGCAAACTCTCCATCTGGGACTCCAGATCTTCCGAATCCAGCGCCGCCAATTGTTGATCGAGGTCCGTCGCCATGGAATCGGTGCTCTCTTGCTCATATAACACAGCGGGATTGATCAGCTCGTCCATGACGATAGGATGACGGCTGATCCAGTTTGCAATCCAGGCGCTGGCCGAAAACAGTTTGACCAGTTGTGACAGTGCCAACGGGTTCTCCACCAGCAATGCGAGATAAGCAGAACGCCGACCGATCGCCTCGAGCAATCTTGTCAATCGCGCGAACGTTTCTTCCGGTGCCGCGGTCAGTGCCGACGCGGACAACAGCAGTGGCACCAATTTATCCATGCGCTCGCGGCCCACTGCCGAGAATTTCTGATAAGAACTGCCCTCACGCAGACCCCGCAACAGATTGCAAATCGCGTCCGGTTTACTGTAACCGGCACTCTGTAGCACAAACCGCGCGGCGTCCCCTTCCAGCGATCCAATCCAGAGCATGGATAACTCATTTTCCTGCTCCTCATCGGACTCACTCTGGGGGGCAACAAACATCTGCTGAAAGTGGCCGTGAACCTTGCGCATGTGATCGCGCAAGGTATTTTCAAATACCTGCCAATCCTCAAATCCCATGGCATAGGCCAGGCGCAAGCGCTCTGTGTCACCCTGCGGCAATAAATGCGTTTGCTGGTCGGCTACCATTTGCAATCGATTCTCGACCCGGCGCAGGAATTGATAGGCGAGCGCCAACTCATCGACTGCACGCTGTGTGAGCTGTTGCCGCTGCGCCAGCAGGGACAAAACAGCAAGAATGCTTCTCTCCTGCAGTTCACTATCACGCCCGCCACGAATCAACTGCAACGTCTGACCAATAAACTCGATTTCGCGAATGCCACCGGGCCCGAGCTTGATATTGTTCTCCACCCCTTTTCGCTTTAGCTCTTGCGCAATCAACGCCTTCATCTTGCGAATGGACTCAACGGCGCCAAAATCGATGTAGCGACGAAAAACAAATGGCCGCAGCCGTTGCAACAATAACTCACCAACACCTTTATGGTCGTTAACGACGCGCGCCTTGATCCAGGCATAACGCTCCCATTCCCGGCCATAGGTCTGGTAGTAGTTCTCCATGGCATCGAATGACAACACCAGTGCCCCACTCTCCCCGTTTGGCCGCAGTCGCATATCGACTCGAAATACAAACCCGTCTGCTGTCGTGTCATTGAGAATGTTAATCAGGCGTTTACCAAAGCGGGTAAAAAATTCATGGTGACTCAAGATTTTTTTGCCCTTGATTTCTCCTTCGGCGGAATAGCTAAAAACAAGATCGATGTCGGAAGAAAAATTTAACTCATGGCCACCCAACTTGCCCATGGCAATGATCACCAGCGGCATGACTGAACCATCCTCAAAACGCGGTAATTCACCCGCGGCTTCGGCATCCGCCATCAACCAGTCGACAGTCCCTTTAATACAAATATCTGCCAACGCGCTCATGGCCTGCAGTACTTCGTCAAGATCGGCCCATGCGGCAAGATCACGCCACGCAATGCGCACCATTTGGCGGTTACGGAACCGGCGTAGCGCTGACTTTAGTTGGTCTTCGTTATCGATATTTGACAGGCTTTCCACAAATGCGTCGTTGATTGCTTCCGGGGTAATTTCTTTTTCCAGTTGCCCGCTACGTGCTAGAACCGAAAAAGTTTCCGGATTCCGCAGACAAAACTGGGTAACAAAATCACTGCAGGACCATACTTCGGGGAGGGTTCGGCATACATTGTCGCTGCTACCGGAAAGCGACCTACCGTTTTCCAGCCACTGCTGCCAGTGAAGCAAAAATTTGTCTCTAAGCGGTGCCGGCAGTTTTGCGCCAACAGTCTCGATCAGGGGCTCACACATATCAGCGTATAAAATGCCAACGAGGTCTTGAGGTATATGACCTGATTACACCGGGCTCATCGCCGGATCGGTAGTCTTGCGTTGTACAAGTCTCGCGAATCAATCAGGGTCTTGTCAAAGAAGCTGCATAGATAAAATTCCTTTCGACTCGAGTCCCGGAGAACCTGCCAACGACCACCGACTGCAGAACACATCAGAGAGTTAGGGGAAGCACCCGCACGTTTGGGCAGTTGAATCTTCTTCGATCTGACCTGGTCTACCGCCCGCAACGCGAGACAGTTTTCCTTCAGGATAAAGCAGCTCAGATCGACACGGACACCATGATAACGTACCAGCGTGTAAAGTTTGTCGCCACTGGATGAATAGAGCTTAAGGGGATCAATCTGCGGCATTCCCAACAACTTGAGTTGGCGCCGCGCCTTTTTATCACCGAAATCCGCTGCCGTCTGATACCAGCGAATGGCCTCTGCTCTGTCCTTTGGCACTCTCTCGCCTCCTGCCAGATAACGATCACCGAGTTGTTGCATTGACCTGGCATCGCCCCATTCGGCCGCGCGTCGCAACCACTTCACTGCCTCATCAAGGTTTCGCGTAACAAGAATACCAGCGTCATATATTCCACTGATGTCGCGCATTGAATCAAGATCACCCAGTTCCGCTGCCCTTTCGTAAAACCTCAATGCGGAGATACCACTCTTTGTTACCCCGAGGCCATGTCGATACATATAGGCCAGGGTACGCAAGGCTTCGATATTGTTATTTCTGGCAGCAAGGCGCAGAGACTTCAACATTTTCCGATACCAGGCACTTGCTTTTGCCCGATCTTTCTCGACACCCCGCCCGGTGGCATACATCAATGCCAGGGATCCCTTTGCATCAAGGCTACCAAGCTCGGCGGCACGTTCGTACCAGTCGATCGCCACCTGATAATTCTCAATGAAATAGGCCCTTTCGCCACGCTGGAAGAAGTCCGTTGCCTTCTCGGATTTCTCGTCGGCAGATAATACCGAACCATAAGCCAGAGCAATTGCTGCGATAAGCAACAGGCGGGTTACGTGACCAGCAGCGGAAATTTGTTTCATAAATTCAGCGCCCAGGGTTGTTTCTAGCTCGACCGGTAAAATCAGAAATCGACTCGATAATAATATAGAAACGGTTCTGGCGCAGAATTGACCGTTCACTGGATATGGCGGCCACTCCTTTAGGGATTATTATATTTTTTAACAAAAAAAAGCCCCGCCGAGGCGGGGCTTTTTGATCGGCCCATACAGAACAACCGACTTACATCATGCCGCCCATACCGCCCATACCGCCCATGTCAGGGGCGCCACCGCCGGCTTTATCGTCGGCAGGTTTTTCAGCCACCATGACCTCGGTGGTGATCATCAGACCGGCAATGGAAGCCGCGTTCTGCAGCGCTGCACGGGTCACCTTGGTCGGATCCAGGATGCCCATCTTCAGCATGTCACCATACTTACCGGTAGCGGCATTAAAACCATAATTACCTTTACCTTCGGCAACGTTCTGGTACACCACGGCGGGCTCGCCGCCGGCGTTGGCAACGATCTGACGCAGCGGCTCTTCCATGGAACGACAGGCAATTTCAATACCTGCGTCCTGATCGGCATTGTCACCCTTGAGGGTATCGGTAATCACCTTCAGGATGCGAACAAACGCCACACCACCGCCGGGGACCACACCTTCTTCAACGGCGGCGCGGGTGGCGTGCAATGCATCTTCCACACGGGCCTTCTTCTCTTTCATTTCCACTTCAGTAGCGGCGCCCACCTTGATAACGGCAACACCACCGGCCAGCTTGGCGACGCGTTCCTGCATTTTTTCCTTGTCGTAATCGGAAGTGGCTTCCTCGATCTGGGCGCGAATCTGGTTGACACGGCCTTCGATGTCCTTGCTGTCGCCACCACCGTCAATGATGGTGGTGTTTTCCTTGGTTATCTGCAGCTTCTTGGCCTCACCCAGCTGCTCAACGGTCGCACTTTCCAGGCTCATGCCAACCTCCTCCGAGATCACCTGACCGCCGGTCAGCACCGCGATATCCTGGAGCATGGCCTTGCGACGGTCACCAAAACCTGGCGCCTTAACGGCGCAGACCTTGAGGATGCCGCGAATATTGTTGACCACCAGTGTCGCCAGGGCTTCGCCATCGACATCTTCAGCGATGATCATCAGCGGACGGCTGGTCTTGGCCACGGCTTCCAGTACTGGCAACAAGTCGCGGATATTGGAAACCTTCTTGTCATGAATAAGGATGTAGGGATCTTCCATATCCGCGCTCATGGTGTCCTGGTTGGTCACGAA
>JAZFSZ010000091.1:0-38680 GCA_036446455.1 Acidiferrobacterales bacterium | reverse complement strand
AGTTCGCGCAACGGCTCCACCAGCCCCAGTTTCATGTCTTCCGGTAATCCACCGACGTTGTGGTGTGACTTGATCACCCTGGCCTTGCCGCTCTTGGCACCAGCCGACTCAATGACATCGGGATAAATCGTACCTTGAGCCAACCACCTGGCATTATTAAACTTGACCGCCTCTTCTTCGAAGATCTCGATAAACAGGTTGCCGATGACTTTACGTTTTTGTTCCGGATCGTCGATCCCCTCTAGTTTCGACAGGAATCGATCCTCGGCATCGACCCGAAGAACTTTAACGCCCATATGCTCACCAAAGGCGGCCATCACCTCATCACCTTCATGCAGGCGCAACAGACCATTATCGACAAAAATACAGGTGAGCTGCGGGCCAATGGCCCTGTGCAACAAAGCCGCTACAACGGACGAATCGACGCCGCCGGAAAGGCCGAGAATCACCTCGTCATCGCCCACCTGTTCACGCACGTTACGAACGAGATCTTCAATGATATTGCCTGGCGTCCACAGGCTTTTACAGCCACAGATGTCATGCACGAATCGCCGCAGGATATCTTGCCCCAACCGCGTATGGGTGACTTCCGGGTGGAACTGCAAACCGTAGAAGGCGCGCTTTTCGTCAGCGATACCAGCCAGGGGAGCATTGTCCGTATGGGCGATAACGGAGAATCCATCCGGTAATTCGGTGACTTTGTCGCCGTGACTCATCCAGACATCGAGAGACGGATTGCTTTTGTCATCAAGGCGATCATGAATATCGTTTAACAATACGGATGGGTGGGCCTGCACCTCGGCATAACCGTATTCCCTGGCCGCCGACAGATCGACCTTACCGCCCAGTTGCGCCGCCATGGTCTGCATGCCGTAACAAATGCCGAGCACGGGTACGCCTAGCTTGAACACAATATCAGCCGCTCTCGGTGTCTCCTGTTCGGTAACCGAATCCGGACCACCGGAAAGGATGATGCCCCTGGGGGCAAACTTGCGGATGGCATCGGTACCCATATCCCAGGCATGCAATTCGCAATAGACTCCCGCCTCGCGCACGCGTCGCGCAATCAGTTGCGCGTATTGCGAACCGAAATCGAGAATTAATATGCGCTGGGAATGCAGATCGGTCATAGGATGCCGATCAACTAGCGTTGGTAGTTGGGCGCTTCTTTGGTGATGCTCACATCATGCACATGGCTTTCGGTAATGCCCGAACTGGTGATGCGCACAAATTCGGTCTTGTTGCGCATCTCATCCAGGTTGGCGCAACCGGTATACCCCATGCTGGAACGTACACCGCCCATCAGCTGATGAATAATATTCACCATGGTCCCCTTGTAAGGCACACGGCCTTCCACGCCTTCCGGCACCAGCTTTTCGATCGTGTTGGTGCCTTCCTGGAAGTAACGGTCGCTGGAACCCTGAGCCATGGCGGCAAGCGAACCCATGCCACGGTAGGTCTTGTAGGACCTCCCCTGATAAAGCTCCACTTCACCCGGCGACTCGTCCGTACCCGCCAGCAGGCTGCCAACCATGACACTGTGGGCACCGGCGGCGATAGCCTTGGCAATATCACCGGAAAAACGAATGCCACCATCGGAGATCAATACGACATCGGTTTTTGCCAGCGCCTCGGCAACATTGGCTACCGCCGAAATCTGCGGCACGCCGACACCAGCGACCATGCGGGTTGTACAAATCGATCCGGGACCGATGCCCACCTTGACGGCGTCGGCACCGGCTTTGGCCAACGCCTGTGCCGCTTCACCAGTAGCGATATTGCCGCCAATAACCGACATCTCCGGAAAGTGTTTTTTTATCCACGTGACCCGATCAAGCACGCCCTGAGAATGACCGTGTGCGGTATCTACCACAATAACATCCACACCCGCTTTGACCAGTTGTTGCACGCGTTCGTCGGTACCCTCACCGACACTGACGGCGGCGCCAACGCGCAGTCGCCCCTCACTGTCCTTGGCGGCATCAGGATGTTCAGTGGATTTCTGAATGTCTTTAACGGTGATCATGCCCTGAAGACTAAATTTATCGTCGACCACCATCACCTTTTCGATGCGATATTCGTGCATTAAACGCAGCACTTCCGCATTCGGGGTGCCGCTTTTCACCGTCACCAGCTTGTCTTTCGGCGTCATAATGGTAGACACCGGCTCAGCCGAGCGGGTCTCGAAACGCAGGTCACGATGGGTAACAATGCCGACTAGGTTGCCTTTGTCGACCACCGGTACACCGGAAATATTGTGTTTGCGCGTCAGTTCCAGCACGTCACCAATGGTAGTGGTCGGGGTGATAGTAATCGGATCGAGAATCACACCGCTCTCGAATTTCTTCACCCGCCGCACCTCTTCGGCCTGATCCGCCGGACTCATGTTCTTGTGGATAACCCCAAGACCACCTTCCTGGGCCATGCAAATGGCGCTACGGGACTCGGTGACCGTATCCATGGCTGCTGAAAGGAGCGGAATATTGAGCTGAATCTGGCGCGTTAGTGGCGTCGACAGGTCAACATCGCGCGGTAAAACTGTGGAATAGGCGGGAACGAGCAGTAGGTCGTCGAATGTTAGTGCTTCCTGGATGATACGCATGCCCTATTATACGGACTTGTGATTTGAGGGTAAATCCCGTCAGCACATTATTTGTGCACGGACAGGCAATATTTTCCGGACTTTCCTCGTAGCGATACGGGTTGACGTGCCTTGGCGAGTGCTTTAGGGTTTGCCAACACCAGAAAAGATTAAGTATCCCGGAGGAGAATACCCAAATGAAAAAAATTATCATTTCCAGTGCGTTAGCACTCGCCATCAGCGGCCTCGTCGGCTGCGCCAGCGGCCCTTCTTTTAAAGAGGTCGTGGCTGACGCAGAAAAAGAAATGAAAGTCGCCAAGAAAATGAACTATCTGTGGCGCGACACCGGCAAATTCCTGAAACAGGCCAAGAAGGCCAAGGCCAATGGCGATTCCAAGAAAGCTATGAAACTCGCCAAAAAGGCCCTTAGTCAGGCCAAGATGGCCCAGACACAGGCCAAGGCCGAAGCCAACCCGAAGGTGGTATTCCCCTGATTTCTACGGTCTGGTAATACTAAAAAAGCCGGGCCACGCCCGGCTTTTTTTTCGGCAGCACCAACTCATCTGACGTGTCATGATCGATACCCACGCACAGCCAGTCCCTACCGGATCTCGAGACATTTTCACTGTGTCCCGTCTGAATCGCGAGGCCAGGACATTGCTGGAGAGCGGGCTGGGCCTCATCTGGCTTGAGGGCGAGATATCCAACCTTGCCAGACCGGCGTCGGGTCACCTCTATTTTTCCCTCAAGGACGATAAGGCCCAGATCCGGTGCGCCCTGTTCCGCGGCAAGCAACAAGGTCTCTCGTTTAACCCGGATAACGGGTTGCAGGTTGTTGCCCGCGCACGCGTTAGCCTCTACGAACCACGAGGCGATTTCCAGTTGATCATTGAATCACTGGAACCTGCCGGTGAAGGCGAATTGCGTCGCCGATTTGAGCAATTAAAAAAACAACTGCACGCAGAAGGCCTGTTTGATGTCGACCGCAAAGCCGCACTACCCGCACAGCCAAAACGCATTGGAATCATCACCTCGCCCAGTGGCGCCGTCATTCACGACATCATCACAACACTGGCACGTCGTTTCCCGGCGATTCCCTTGCTGCTCTATCCGGTGGCTGTGCAGGGAGAGGCCGCTGCTGAACAAATTGCCGCCATGATTGCGTTGGCCTCCGAGCGCGCAGAATGTGACGCCATTATTCTTGCCCGCGGTGGTGGCTCACTGGAAGACTTATGGGCCTTCAATGAGGAGAGCGTGGTGCGTGCCATTGCCGCCAGCCATATCCCGGTGGTCTGCGGTATCGGCCATGAAACCGACTTCACTATTGCCGATATGGTAGCCGACGCACGCGCACCAACGCCAACGGCAGCCGCGGAAATGTTGAGTCCGGACCAAGAAGAGGTCAGCGCCTTTTTGCGGTTACGCTGGCACCGCTTGCAGAGCGAGATGGTGAAAGTTCTGAATGAGGCCCGACAAGCTGTTGACTGGGCAAGCATGCGACTGACTCACCCACGTGAACGCACTGACCGCGCTCGGGAAAAGATCAACTTTCTGTCACAACGTCAGGGCTTTCTCATGAACGCCAGAATCCAGTCCGCTACCGCCCGTTTTCAGTCGGCGGGCGGTCGACTGCGCTATGCGCGAACGCCCGCACGGATTCGACAGCTACAATCGGACACCTGGAATCTGGGGCAGCAATTACGCCACGCAATGTCGAGCCGCCTGCAGCGGGACTCCCATCTGTTGCTGGGGTCTGCCGGGCGCTTGCACGCGCTCAGCCCCCTGGCGACCCTGGACCGTGGTTATTCAATTCTGAGTCAATGCGATGGAAAAATAATTAGCAGCGTAAAAGGCATAACCCGTGGGGACAAAGTACATGCACGACTCGCGTACGGTGAGCTAGACTGTATTGTAGAGGATGTGCATGAACCGAAATAATTTTTTCTTGCCCATTATTTTTTTCGTCGCCCTGTTTTCCTTCAGCGCCATCGCAATTGAATTACCCGAAACGGAAAATGTACCCGGCGGCGTTATGGTGATCCCCCTGCACCAGGAAAAGGCGGCGACGCCGCGCGCCAGGTTTCGTGGCCAGCGCGTGATGGTGATATATGATGGCAGCCGCTGGCTGGCCGTACTGGGCCTGCCACTCAAACTGAAACCGGGGGAGTATTTTCTAAAAACCGTTACCAATGGGCAAATACACCGGCACCAGATTAATCTGGTCGACAAGAAATACCCGATACAGCGATTAACCATCAAGAACAAACGCAAGGTCGAGCCAACAAAAGAGGACCTGATCAGAATCGCGAAAGATCGTAAGAAAATCGGCGCAGCCTTTGTCACCTGGTCGCAAAATTCACGGCCGCCGTTGCGATTTGATTTACCGGTGAAGGGGTTCTTCAGCAGCCAGTTTGGTCTGGTCCGTTATTACAACAATAGTCCACGACCACGGCGACACAGCGCACTGGATATCGCTGCGCCAACCGGCACACCGGTTTACGCACCGGCAGATGCAGTCGTGGTCAGCACCGGTGAATACTTTTTTAACGGTGCAACCATTTTTCTTGATCATGGCCAAGGGTTGCTGACGACATACAACCACCTCAGCAAGATCGATGTTACACCAGGAATGCGGATAGGACGGGGACAAAAAATTGGTGAGGTGGGGATGACAGGTCGAGTCACCGGACCGCATCTGCATTGGGGTGTCATACTGAATCAAACCTTTGTCGATCCAATGCCATTCGTGCGACCACAGTCACTGGCAGATAACCAGGCACACATCGAAAAACTGCAGCGTGCCACCGGTGGTTCCTGAACCTATCGCTTCAGCAGCTTGACCAATTCCTGAGTTTGTCCCTTGACCCATTTTCCCGACTGGGCAAATACTTCTTTTGCAAGATTTGGTTTGAGATAGTAGCCACCACCCAATATACCCAGGACCAATAAAATAACAATCCAGCGCCCTGCCCTGCCTTCACCCTGCTGTGTATCCAGATAGGCTGGTCCGGAAATATTGATGCTCGGTTTCACCTGCCCCGGTTTAGGTATGCCCTTACCCATGAGAGCATCCTGCAATTCACGCGCGGACTGCGGACGATCACTGGCGTAAATTTGCAGCGCCCAGTCGATGCACTCCAGGATATACCGTGAGTAGTGGCCATCCCCTATTTTTGTTGCCGGTACCAGGGGATCCACATGATGCTTTAGTATCGTTTGATAGCGATTGATCGAGATCTCCGGTCGCTTTCCGCAAATACAAAAGTACATGCTGGCACCTGCGGCATAAATATCTGTCCACGGACCAGGATCACCCTTGCCGGGATATTGCTCAATGGGCGCATAGCCATGAGTCAATGTAATCCGCTGCATATGATCCGGGCCGGTAATCGCCTGCCGCGCGGATCCAAAATCAATCAGCATAGGGGTGTGATCCTTGCGCAAATAGATATTGTCCGGCTTGATATCCAGATGCAGAATCTTGTCTGCATGAACGGCACCGAGACCATTAAAAACGGGTAAAAAGATGCGCAGAAATTCTTTCTCTTCCAGACGTCTACCAGGCTTGCGTTTCAGATACTCACCAAGACTTTCGCCCTCTTCATACTCCATCACCATGTAGGCCGTGCCGTTGGCCTCCATGTACCGCAATACACGAACAATATTGGGATGTTTAAATCGAACCAGGTGACGTGCTTCCTTGAGGAACTCTTTCAATCCCAAGTGGTAGTCCTGAAACGCATTGGGCGCATCAGGGTTGGGGAAGACTTTTGTTGCTTCAACCCGCCCGGAAATATCCTGTGGCAGATACTCCTTGATGGCAACCTTGGCACCAAGCTGTGAGTCGTGCGCAAGATAGGTAATACCGAATCCACCGAATCCAAGCAACGACTCGATTTCATAATCGACGAGGTGGTGTCCCCGCGGCAATGCGTCTTTGTGATATCCCCCCATGCAGTGGCCTCAGCAATACATTCTGATAATACTGGCGGTTGTTCGCACTTTAGTAACTGACGTTTTCCGGTATAACAGTATTCATTCTAGCGCAAATGATCGACCAGTCCGGCATCTGCCCGTATCGTCTAGCGACCCGGGCGGCGCGACCGCTTACTGCGATAACGCGCTGATTTCTTGCTGGTTTTACCTGCAAATGGATTGGCACCAACTCGACATTCTATCTTGACCGGCGTGCCTTCAAGCCGAAATGCCTTGCGAAAGGCACTTTCCAGGTAGCGACGATAGCTGTCTGGCAAGTGGTCAACCTGGTTGCCATGAATGATAATCAACGGCGGATTCCTGCCGCCCTGATGCGCAAACTTGAGCTTGATTCTGCGTCCTTTTACCATGGGAGGCTGAGTGGCCTGAACCGCTTTCTGCAATACCCGGTTCAGTAGTGACGTGCTCATATCCTTGCAAGCCGACGCAAAAGCGCGATCAATCATTTTGAACAAGGTCACAACACCGTTACCGTGCAATGCCGAGATAAAGTGTGGGCGCACAAAAGTTATGAAGGCAAAACGCCTGTCCAGCTCACGCTCAAGCCATTGTCGTTTTTGCTGATCTACTTTATCGCTTTTATTAACAACTACAACCAGGGAACGTCCTTTTTCGAGGATATACCCTGCCAGGCTCGCGTCCTGTTCACTTAAACCCTGATCGGCATCCAGCATCAGAACCACCACGTTGGCTTCTTCAATTGCCTGTAGTGTCTTGATCACCGAGAATTTCTCAATCACCTCATGCACGCTTCTTTTGCGGCGCACGCCTGCTGTATCGATCAGTATATAAGAACGCCCTTTACGTTCCAGCGGGATGCGGATGCTGTCGCGCGTTGTCCCCGGTTCATCGAATACGACCACCCTCTTTTCACCCAGCATGGAGTTGATTAACGTTGACTTGCCGACATTGGGTCGACCCGCCACGGCGACCCGCGGGATATCATTATCGACAACGGACGTTTCTTCAGCAGGAAACTCGCTCAGTAGATCCAGTAACAAGGCATTGATACCGTCGCCTCGCTTGGCGGATATTGCATACAGGCGATTCAGCCCGAGACGATGAAAGTCTGCAGTGACAGTTGGTGGATCCATCCCCTCGGCCTTGTTCACCGCAATGGTGACCGGCTTTGCGGTGCGCCTCAGGTAACGCGCCAGATCTTCATCGGCCGGCGTCACCCCCAACTGGGCATCAACCAAAAAAATAACCGCGTCAGCCTCGTCGATTGCCTGGCGGGTTTGATCGCGCATTGCCGCCTCAATGGTGGCATCGGTCTGGTTCACCCTGTCCAGGGCCTCTACCACACCACCGGTATCGACCAGCAGGTAGGGCTTGTCACCTCGTCGGCCTTCGCCATACTGCCGGTCACGGGTCAAACCGGGTGTATCGGCAACCAGGGCATCACGCCCACGGGTGAGTCGATTAAACAAGGTCGACTTACCGACGTTGGGGTGACCCACAAGAACGATTACCGGATTCATTGTCTGGTTAGTTGAACGTACGCAGCCGGACCGTACGTACCCGACCGTAGATGCCTATTTGGGTGTAACGCGAAGCGCGACCAGCTTGCCAGCCTGATTGCTGACATACAGCCTGTTACCTCGGGCGACGGCACCACTGATAATGGCGCTTCCACCAACATGGGTGCGGGCAGCAAAACTGCCGTCCTGTCGCGATAACAGGTGCAGATAGCCATCATAATCACCGACCGCGATGTAATCACCCACCAATGCGGGAGCGGAAACAAAACGTGCTCGCAGGCCCGCCTGTCGCCATTGTTCCGCGCCGGTACGCTGGTCCAGTGCAATCACAACGCCCTCGGCAGTAACTACATATATCCGGGAGTTATCAACCGCCACTGGAACATAGGTCGACATTTTTTGCGTCCACAGGAGCCGGCCGCTACGCAGATCCAGCGCAATTAATCTGCCCTGAAAGCTGGCAGCAAACAATCGAAAGCCGGCGATCACCGGCGACCCATCGACATCAACAATGCGCTCCAGTTCAGTTCGTCCGGTCGGCCGGGAAACTACTATGTCCCAACGCGGGCGGCCTGTTTTCAGATCGAGGCCCACCATGGTGCCATTGGCAAAACCGGTTACCGCAATTCCACCCTGAAGGTTGGGGCGGCTGGTACCCCGGAGTGAGAGCGCCGGCACCGTTCGATGAAATTTCCACAACTCACTACCGTCATTGGCCTTGAGACCATAGATGTAGCCATCAACAGTCTGCGCCAATACGACGCCTGAAGTCGCTACCGGAGCCACCAGTACTTCACTGCTTAGCCGGGTACGCCACAGCAGCTCGCCGCTATCGCTATTCAGTGCCAGTACTTCGCCTTCGCGCGTTCCCAGCAATGCCATGTTATTGCCGTAGCCCATGGCGCCACTGATCGGTACCGAAAATTCCTTGCGCCACAACAGCTTGCCCTTGTCCGCGTCGAACGCCGATACCCTGCCCTTACCGCTTGCCGCAAACAGAATATCGCCTGCGATTCTGGGCTGGAGCCGGTTATATCGATCATCGGTGGCGCCGATATCCGTAGTCCAGATCTCTTTAATCACCGCCGATGACCTAAAATCCCGTAGCGGCGTCGGGGGCACCAGATTACTCTTGCCACCACCACCGCACGCACCCAGAAACAAAAAAGCGGCAAACAGCCAGACTGCTCTCATCATTTAACCGCTTCCTTTTGCCCCAGATCGGCAAGCTTCATCTTCAGTATTGTTTCGTATTCGCGATTCTGGCCCTGCCCCACCGATAGTGCTATCGCGTAGGCGGCACGCGCTTCTTCAGACATCCCATCGGCAGCATACAAGTCTCCTTCGAGCTCGCTGTATTCAGCAGTAAAACCGCCACGGTCACGTACCTTCAGCAGTATCAACGCTTCAGTGATTGCGCCTTCGTCACGCATAATCTTTGCCAGGCGCAACCGGGCTGCATGTCGGGTCGCTCCGATCGTTGCATTATTGACGGCCCACTGCAGTTGCCGTTTGGCGCTGGTAATGTCTCCGCGATCGTAGCTGATGCGTGCCATCAGAAGCGCGGCCATTCCCGCATAGGGTGTCGATTCATAGTTGTCCATCACCTGACCACCAAGGCTGCTTGCCTGGTCCAGTGCTTTCTGCTTCAGTTGATACACAACCTGGTCGTAAAGAGTGGAGGCCTGCGCCGCCTGGTCATGCTCGTACTGCTGCCATTGACGATATCCAAACAGGCTACCCGTCCCCAGCACGGCACCAATTAACAAAGCGCTACCATAGTTCTTCCACCAGGCCTTAAGCTTCTCTAAATCATCTTCTTCATGAAATTCGTTATCCAATCTTCTTCACCCGTTGATTTGTCATTTTCTAGTTAAGTAAAGCCGCCGCCAGTTCGTTGAAACTGAGTTCTATCTGCTCGCCCGTTTCACGCAAATTCTTGACGCTGGCCTTGCCGCTGGTCAGCTCATCATCACCGAGGATGATGGCGTAACGTGCGCCGCTATTGTCGGCCTTTTTCATCTGACTTTTAAGGCTGCCGCCGCCGCAATGCATAATGACCCGTAGTCCATTGTCGCGTAATGATTCGGCCAGGGTTGCCCCCTTTTGTTTCGCCTTGTCTCCCAGTAACACAAGATAGGCATCAAGTGTTTCCACCAGACCGGACTGCAGCTGTTGCTGTACCAGCTCCACCAGCCGCTCCATCCCCAGCGCAAACCCGGCGGCAGGCACGGCTTTGCCGCCCAGTTGCTCGACCAGACCATCATATCGCCCGCCCGCGCACACCGTTCCCTGTGCACCCAGCGCCGTGGTTTTCCACTCAAACACGGTACGGCTGTAATAATCCAGCCCGCGCACAAGGCAGGGATTTACAATATAAGCGAGTCCTGCGTCATCAAGGAAGGCCTGTAACTGCTTAAAATGTTCTTTTGATTCCGCGTTGAGATGGTCAATCAGGCTGGGTGCACCCGCAACTACCTTTTGCACATCCGGATTCTTGCTGTCCAGTATACGCAAGGGATTTTGTTGTAACCGACGGCGGCTGTCATCGTCAAGCTGGTCAATATGATCATTTAGATAGGCCACCAGTTCCTGGCGATGGGCATTACGCGTCTCTACTGTGCCCAGAGAATTGATTTCCAGTGTCAGGTTTTCCAGCCCCAGCTCACGCCAAAGACGCGCGGTCATGACAATTATTTCTGCGTCAATATCCGGACCGGGCAACCCAAATGTTTCTACGCCTATCTGGTAAAATTGACGATAGCGGCCCTTTTGTGGCCGCTCATGGCGGAACATTGGTCCGGAATACCAGAGACGGTGAGTCTGGTTATGCAACATACCATTCTCAATGGCAGCACGGACACAACCCGCCGTTCCCTCGGGACGCAGGGTCAGGCTGTCGCCGTTGCGGTCCACAAAGGTATACTTCTCCTTCTCGACAATATCCGTTACTTCTCCGATGTATCGTTTGAAGAGCTCGGTTTTTTCAAGCTGAGGCAGGCGTATTTCGCGATACCCGTAGGCGCTCAGAATCCGGCGCGCCACATCCTCAATGTGCTGCCAATAGACAACGGTATCGGGGAGCAGGTCATTCATCCCGCGAATGGCCTGAATAGATTTACTCAAGATGCGTCCTCAGCCGGTTCGGGTTTTCGGAAGTGGTTTTTTTTCTCTTTCGCTGGATTTCCGCTTTCGAACACGCTCACGAATCACGCGCTCGAGCTCCTCCACCAAGTCATTGTCACTGACTTTATGATCCGGCTTTCCACCGACATACAACAGGTTGGGCTCGCCCCCGGTCAATCCGATATCAGCCTGTCTCGCTTCTCCCGGGCCATTAACGACACAACCAATAATTGCCACATCAAGTGTTTCCTGTATGTCTTCTAGGCGCGACTCCAGTTCATTTACCGCGGCGATAACATTAAACTGTTGCCGTGAACATGACGGGCAGGCAATAATATTGATACCTTTACTACGAATACCGAGACTCTTGAGAATGTCAAAACCAACCTTGACCTCCTCTACCGGATCCGCCGCCAGCGAGACGCGCAGGGTATCGCCGATTCCATCTACCAGTAACATGCCTATCCCGACTGCCGATTTAACCGTACCGGAACGTAGTCCGCCAGCTTCGGTGATGCCCAGATGGAAAGGGTTATCGACTTGCGTGGCCAGTTTACGGTATGCCGACACTGTCATGTAGATTTCGGAGGCCTTCAAGCTGATCTTGAATTCGTGAAAATTCAACCGGTCAAGGATATCGATGTGGCGCATGGCGGATTCCACCAGTGCATCAGGAGTCGGTTCGCCATATTTCTTTTGCAGATCCTTCTCCAGCGAACCGGCATTGACGCCAATGCGAATGGGAATATTTCGGTCCCGCGCGGCATCGACCACCATTCGCACGCGATCCTCACGGCCGATGTTGCCTGGATTAATGCGTAAACAGTCAGCGCCAAGCTCTGCCACCCGAAGGGCGATGCGATAATCGAAATGAATATCACTCACCAGCGGAACACTTACGCGCTTCTTTATTTTACCAAATGCCTCTGCGGCATCCATGGTCGGCACCGACACACGGACAATGTCAGCGCCCGCACGTTGAAGAGCCTCAATCTGGGAAACCGTTGCCTCGACATCGCAAGTATCAGTATTGGTCATGCTCTGGACACTGATCGGTGCATCACCGCCCACGGCGACGTTTCCCACCATAATCTGTCGTGACTGACGTCGGCTGATGTGTTGACGATAACTCATTCGCTGCTACCTTCGGCAGGGCCGCCAACACTAAATCGGGCCGTTAGCCCGCGCCTGAACTGGCTAAAGTCATAATCCACACCATCGATCTCCAGCGATACCACGTTGGCGTTACCAAGAAATACCTGCAGTGGCGCCTCACCTTCGACAGTAACAACACGTCCTGCTGCTACCGATTCGTATAGTAGTTTATTGTCGTTGGCATCCCTGATATCGGCCCAGGAAATGCCATCCGTACGCAATACCAGTTTGGCCCGAGCACCATTCACGATTGTGGGGTTGGTTTGTGCATCAGTGGCTGTCTGAGTGGCGTCTTTTTCCACACTCGTTGGCTGCTGCGTATTTGTGTCCTTTTCCGGTTGTGGTGCCGGCGTTTCTGCCGGCATTACCATCGATTCCGGCTCAACCGGTTTCGCCGGTTCGGGTGTTTCAGCAGGCGATGTTTCTATCGGCACAACGGCAGCCGGCGCTTTCTCGGCCGCAGGCACTTCCACGGCAGAACTAGCTGATATATCTTCATTTCCCTTTGACCGCACGGCCGCGACTTCGGTCGGCACAGGCGTAACAGTGGCAGTGTCGTCTTCCCCTAGCCACCAGACGATAGCCAGGCCAAATACCACTCCGATCACACCCATGGTTCCAAGCCGTATAATATTATCATTGCTGCTTATCTGCCGCTTGACTGCCAGACCGCTATAGGTCGTTGTCTTCCAGCCCCCGATAACTTCGTTATAACTGTCAATAACTGAATCAGACTGGATATTCAGTAAATGGCAATAGCTGCGCAGGTAGCCACGAACATAAGTGGGCCCGGGCAGGCTGTCAAAATCGTCAGCCTCGAGCGCTTCAATCTGTCGCACCGACAGGTGCAGTATCTGCGCAATATTGTCAGGTTCCAGCCCCAACTGGCGACGTGTCTCACCCAGCAATTTTCCCGGTCCCGTCGCCGGTTTGCTGTGGCTCTGTTTCGACATATCCTCCATGCAGACTCCTAGCGATTATCTACCCGCGACGCCTCGGATGACGCCGGGAATTCCTGCTGCAATTTACGGGCATAGCGAATCGCGGCCTGCTTGTTGCCCATGGCCCTCTCGATGCGCAAAGCCAGATACAGGCTCTCGGCGGTCTTTCTTCCGGTTCCAAGATAGCGCTGCATAAAGGCACGCGCCGTCAGCATGCGATCAGACTGGTAACTCAGCTTTGCCAACTGCAATAGTGCTTCAGATTCGTTACGGTTGAATTTCAATGCGCGCCGGAAGTAGGTCTTGGCTTTTTCTGCGTCCGGTTTTTTGATCAGACAACGTCCTGCATTGGTCAACGCCTGTGAACGATTTTTATAAAGCGGGTTTTGTACCGCACGATCAAAATACCGCAGGGATTGATCTATCTTCCCGCGGTCGCACAGAAACGCACCATAATTATTCAACGCCGAGGAGTTGCTGGATTGCAGCCGCACCGCCACGCGAAAATACTTGTCCGCCTCTTCGTATTGTTGCAGCCTCCATTTGAGCAGCGCCATCATATTATTGGCCTGGGAGCTGTTCGGGTCTGCCTGCAGTGCCCGATCGGCTTTTTCTTTGGCATAATTCAGCTGATTACGCTGCATATAAATGGTCGCCAGCCTTACGTTGGTGGCAACTACCTTGTTGATCTGTTCCGAATTTCTGTGTGCTTTTTTGGCTGGTTTTGCGCTGCAGGCGGAAAAAAGTGTCACTGCAGCAAGCAGCGCAATTATTCTGAAAACAAATTTCCTTTTCACTCGCGACTCCTATCCGACATTGGCGAAGGGTGGCGACTGACTGCGTTGTGAGCGTCGCGTGCGATCCTGAACCTTGCCGGCAAGCTGGCCGCACGCAGCGTCAATATCGTCTCCGCGGGTTTTGCGGGTCACCGTGACAATGCCACCGCGAATCAATACATTACGGAATTGATCGATTACCGTTTTTGAGGAGCGTTTGTATTCGCTACCGGGGAACGGATTAAAGGGTATCAGGTTGACCTTGGCCGGCACACCCTTAATACAGTGTAGCAACTGCTTTGCGTGTTCTCTGGTGTCATTCAGCCCATCAATCATGACGTACTCGAAAGTCACCCGATTACGGGACTCGCCTGCCACATAGCGCTTGCAGGCATCCATTAACTGCTTAACAGGATACTTTTTATTTAGCGGAACCAATTTATTGCGCAAGGTATCGTTAGCAGCATGCAGCGATACCGCCAGACTGACTGGCAGTGTCTCACGCAGGCGATCGATGGCAGGCACCACGCCAGCCGTGCTCAGAGTAATGCGCCGGCGCGATAATCCGTAGGCCCAATCATCCAGCATAATTGACATTGCCTGGATTACATTGTCAAAGTTAAGCAACGGCTCGCCCATACCCATCATGACAATATTGGTAATAACGCGATCGTTACTAGCAGTTTGGCCCAGCGCACGGGCTGCGACCCAAAGTTGTCCAATAATTTCATGGGCCTCCAGGTTACGATTGAAACCCTGTCTGGCCGTAGAACAGAAACTGCAATTAAGGATGCAACCGACCTGTGACGAAACACAGAGGGTTCCGCGATAGCGCCCCGGACTGTTGGCCACGCCCACCCCTTCTGAGGATCGGTCAGAAGAAGGGATACTGGCAAACACGGTAACTCCTTCTTGTTCTGCCAATCCTCCTTTGTCCTGCTTTTCACCTGGTTTATTTTGCCCTGGGTGCTCGCCCTCGGGGATAAATACCGTCTCAATGCAATTGCCATCACCCAGTCGCAACAACCATTTGCGGGTGCCATCAGCCGACTGCTGCACAGTCACGATCTCGCGTGCGCGAATCTCGGCGAATTCCATCAGTTTGCTGCGCAAGGACTTGCTCAGATCAGTCATGGCGTCGAAATCACTGACACCACGCTGATGAATCCACTGCATTACCTGTTGTGCACGAAAGGGTTTTTCACCGATATCGGTAAAAAATGCCTTCAATTTGTCCCGATCGAGCCCGAGCAAGTTGTGTTTTTCCGCCTGATTCAAATCTGCCTCAGCTTTCCGAAATATCCTGTGTACCAACTGTGTTCGGTACTGACTCACGCAACAGCTGCACAAGTCTCGATAAATACAGGAATTTTCTGCCAATTTTGGCGGGATAGTGTAGCGTTTGCGCAGCGGGGAAACAATCGAAAGGCACAGATCCTGTCTGCACATGCCTTGCGCTTGCCCGCCGAACCGGGCAGTCAGTCCACCTCGTCCAGCCAGGCCATCTGAATGGCCTCAAGAATTTTCTCACCGGATTTATCAGGGTCATCTTCAAAATCCTCCAGCGCCATCACCCACTCGCGTAAATCGGTAAACCGTACCGATAGGGGATCAGCCTCGGGAAATGTTTCGGCTAATTCGATCGCAATCTCTCTGGAATCACTCCATTTCAGTCCCATTACTGCCCCCTCTGGCTGTTGGTTTCGGATTAATGACTTTCCGACACCATATTAATTGTATATTTAGGCACTTCCACTACAAGTTCAACATCGCCGACCCTGGCCTGGCAGGCCAGTCGCGACTCCGGTTCAAGTCCCCATGCTTTGTCCAGCATGTCTTCTTCTTCATCCTCCGCGTCCACCAGACTGGCAAATCCCTCACGCACGATGACGTGACAGGTGGTACAGGCACAGGATTTCTCACAGGCGTGTTCGAGGTCAATACCATTGGCCAACGCCAGATCGCATATAGTAATACCGGGTTCGGCTTCAATGGTTTTGCCCGTCGGACAAATTTCTTCGTGGGGTAAAAATATTACTTTGGTCATGTTTTGGCTCTAGTTCTGTTTGTCTGACGTAAATTCAGTGAGTTTATGGCCGGTCAGGGCCTTTCGCATTCCGGCGTCCATGCGGCGGGCCGCAAATTCCTGGGTCGCCTTGTCTGCCCGGGAAATGGCATGTTTGATTTTCTGCAGATCATCACCTTGTCGCGCGGCTCCAAGCTCGCTTAGCCGTGTCAGAATGGTCTGGTGTTCCCCTGTACTCAATAATTCTTCTCCATCTGCTGCAAGCGCCGCGGTGACATTTTCAATGAGCCGATCGGCATCCACCTGGGCTTCTCTCAGATTGCGCGCATCCATGTCCTCGTGCGCGTGGGCAAAGGACTCGCGTAGCATGGTTTCAACCTCGTTATCGGATAAACCGTAGGAAGGTTTCACTTCCACGCGGGCTTCAACACCACTGGTCTGTTCCCGTGCACTGACACTTAACAGACCATCGGCATCCACCTGGTAAGTCACACGAATGCGCGCAGCACCGGCGACCATGGGTGGAAACCCCTTCAACTCAAAATGTGCCAGAGACCGGCAATCGCTGACCATCTCGCGTTCGCCCTGTACCACATGAATGGACATAGCGGTTTGACCGTCCTTGAAGGTCGTAAATTCCTGCGCTTTGGCAATGGGAATCGGCGAATTACGCGGAACAATTTTTTCCGTCATACCGCCCATAATCTCGATGCCCAGCGACAACGGCGTAATATCCAGCAGCAACATATCGTCTGTTGATTTGTTACCGGCGAGCACGTCTGCCTGCAATGCGGCACCGATGGCAACGACGCGGTCAGGGTCAATATTGGACAACGGCGACTTGCCAAAGAATGCCTCAACGCTTTCTCGTACCCGATGCACTCGCGTGGATCCGCCCACTAACACCACACCATCCACTTCATCAACCTTGATGCCGGCATCGCGCAATACGCGCCTGCAGGGCAGTAATGTACGATCGATCAAAGGGTCGATCAGATCTGCCATTCCCTCGCGCGTCAATTTCCCTTGCCAATTGATGTCACCAAATTGAATGTGCGCGACAGTATGTTCGGCTTGCGTCAGCGCCTCTTTCACGCGCCTTCCCTCCTGCATCAGCTGGCGTAACAGACTTCGATCGGCATCGTGGCTGAGACCCGACTGCTGCATGATCCACTCCGCAATCGCATGATCCATGTCATCACCACCCAGGGCAGAATCACCGGCAGTGGCCATGACTTCAAATATCCCGCGACGCAATTGCAGTATAGAGATATCAAAAGTGCCGCCGCCAAGATCGTAAATGGCATAAATTCCTTCGGGTTGCTGATCCAGTCCATAGGCCACGGCCGCCGCCGTGGGTTCATTCAGCAAACGAAACACGTGCAGGCCCGCCAGACGCGCTGCGTCTTTTGTTGCCTGGCGCTGGGCGTCATCAAAATAGGCCGGGACAGTCACCACCGCACCGGTGAGATCACCACCCAGTATCACCTCGGCACGCTGTTTGAGCACCTTGAGTATTTCACTGGAAACCTGAACAGGGCTGCGGTTTCCCGCAACGGTGCGGATATAGGGCATATCTGAATCCGCCTCGACAAATTCATAGGGTAAGATATCCCCGAGATGACGGATATCATTGATGCCCCTGCCCATCAGACGTTTAACGGAAACAATGGTATTCAGGGGATCGGAGACTGATTGCGCCTCTGCAGCAGAACCGACTTCAGGTTCAGCCTGCGCACGGTAGTGCACCACCGAACACAGTAAATGATTTCCCGAATCATCCGCCAGAGTCTTGGCCACACCACTGCGCACGGTGGCAACCAGTGAATTGGTGGTGCCCAGATCAATGCCCACCGCCAGTCGATGTTCATGGGGAGAGGTGCTCTCACCGGGTTCACTTATTTGCAGTAGTGCCATGGGATAATGGAATAATGGGATGAATAATCGTTTTCAGTATCAGAAATCAGGAAAAATTACAGGATCAGGCAACGACAAACAGCAGTAACTCTCCAAAGTAATTCTGAGTAAGTCAGGGCCTCACTAGATATATTCCTCTTCACGTTGCTCTATTTCCTGCACCAGCTTTTCCAGAAACTGCAATTCTCGAACGGTATTGCGCGCCTCCATCAACACCGCTTCATTTTCCTGCAACAGGCTGTCCCGCAAACGATTAATACGCGTATCGAATGCCTGGGCCACCTGGCGCCCCAGCGTTGCCAGTTCCGGCAACGGCCCATCGGTTTCACAGGCGGCATCAAGTGCTTCCCTCAACTCCATTTGCTCCATGAGAAAGGCCGTGTCCATTGCCGTATCGATTTCTTCGTTGGTATCAACGCCTCGCAGTTGCAGCAAATAACGGCCGCGACGCAGGGGATCTTTCAGGGTTTGAAATGCCTCGTTAACCAGTGCGGTCATCTGCACTGAGAGGCGTTTTTCCTGATCTGTTGCACTGGCATAGCGATCAGGATGCAATTGCTGCTGGAGATCGTGATAGCGATCTTTCAGGGCGGCAACGTCTAGTTCAAAATTTTCGGACAGACCAAAAATCTCAAAATAGTTCTTGTCCAGTGCGACCTGCATGGAGAGACGGGGTCAAGGCTAGCGCGGATGCTAAACGGTAAAACTTTCGCCGCAACCACACTCGTCCTTAACGTTGGGGTTTTCAAATTTGAATCCTTCGTTCAGGCCTTCCTTGGTGTAATCAAGCCGGGTTCCATCGATATAGACAAGGCTTTTAGGATCAACGATCACCTTGATGCCCTGACTCTCGAACACCTCATCGTCTTCACCATATTCATCCACAAACTCGAGCACATAGGCCAGACCGGAGCACCCGGTGGTTTTAACACCCAGGCGCAGACCGATCCCCTTGCCGCGTTTTTCCAGGTAATCGCGGACGCGTTGTGCTGCGTTTACTGTCAGAGTGATCCCCATAATCGTTAATTAATTATCACCCTGTTTGGCCTGAAAATCTTCAATGGCTGCCTTGATGGCGTCTTCGGCCAGCACCGAGCAGTGAATCTTCACCGGCGGCAGTGCCAGTTCTTCGACAATATCCGAGTTCTTGATTTCAAGTGCTTCATCCAGGGTTTTTCCTTTCACCCATTCCGTTACCAGCGATGAAGACGCAATCGCCGAACCACAACCATAGGTCTTGAATTTGGCGTCTTCAATGAGGCCGTTTGCGTCAACCCTGATCTGCAATTTCATCACATCACCACAGGCCGGCGCACCGACCATACCGGTGCCAACTGATTTGTCTGATTTATCCATCAGACCCACGTTGCGGGGATTTTCGTAATGGTCCAGAACTTTCTCACTATAAGCCATATTACATACTCCTAAAACAGGTAATGTTTTTCACTCTCTATTTAATGGGCTGCCCATTGCACACTTTCAAGGTCAATTCCCTCCTGAAACATATCCCAGAGGGGTGACAACTCACGCAACTTGGTGACCTTGTCTCGCACCAGCTTGATTGCGTAATCCACTTCCTCTTCGGTCGAAAAGCGACCAAGGGTAAATCGAATCGAACTGTGGGCCAGTTCATCGTTGCGCCCCAGTGCACGCAACACATAAGACGGCTCCAGACTAGCGGAGGTACAGGCTGATCCACTGGAAACGGCAATATCCTTTAACGCCATAATCAGCGACTCGCCTTCAACGTAATTGAAACTCACATTCAGGTTGCCGGCGACACGATGATCCATATCTCCATTAAGATAGACCTCTTCCATGTCCTTGGTGCCGTTCCACAAGCGATCGCGCAAGGAGCGAATGCGGTCGATCTCGTCCACCATTTCCTCTTTGGCAATGCGGAAGGCCTCACCCATGCCAACGATCTGATGAGTCGGCAGGGTGCCGGAACGCATGCCGCGCTCATGACCCCCACCATGCATTTGTGCCTCCAGGCGTACGCGCGGTTTACGGCGAACGTACAAGGCTCCCATGCCTTTCGGTCCATAAACCTTGTGTGCCGAAAGCGACATGAGATCAACATTCATCTCATTGACGTCTAGCGGCACTTTGCCGGCACTCTGTGCCCCGTCGGTATGTAAAAGAATGCCCCTTTCGCGTGTAATCTTGCCTATGGCAGCGATGTCCTGAATCACACCGATCTCGTTATTAACGTGCATGATGCTGACCAAAATAGTGCTATCGCGAATAGCACCTTTCAGCTTTTCAAGATCTATCAATCCATTTGGTTCCGGATCGAGATAGGTGATCTCAAAATCCTCGCGTTCGAGCTGGCGGCAGGTATCCAGTACAGCCTTGTGTTCAGTCTTGCAGGTAATAATATGGTTGCCCTTCTTCTTGTAGAAGTGGGCCACGCCCTTGATGGCGAGATTGTCCGACTCGGTGGCACCCGAGGTCCAGGCAATCTCCCTGGGATCGGCACCAATCAGGTCCGCAACATTTTTTCGAGCTCGCTCAATCGCTGCTTCGGCATTCCAGCCATAGGAATGGGAACGAGATGCCGCATTGCCGAAATCGCCGTCCAGCGTCAGGTATTCCATCATGGTCTTGGCCACACGCGGATCGACCGGCGTGGTGGCAGAATAATCAAAATAAATTGGTTTCTTCATACTATATTTATACAACCCTGATCGCTGGCAGTCTTTCAACCGCACTGGTTATTTTAACTTATAGCCACATATTGGTGGCCATAAATTTCCGTTTAAAAGATAAATGAGAATAATTGCTGATTACACGAACTCGATGTTCGAGACTGTCATATACTTACTGCACGCTGGCTGTTTGCATCCGTGTAATTTGACGCGCAGAGACTTCCTGAACATCAGGCTGGTTCACCAGATCTGCGAGTGAAATCCCCTGTAAAAAACCATAGATTCGGTTGCTCAGCTGTTCCCACAACTCATGGGTCAAGCAACGTTCATCGCCATTGCAGTTGATCTTGCCACCGCAACGTCTGGCGTCAATATTTTCATTGATGGCAATAATAATGTCGGCCACAGTCGTATCTTCGGGCTTATTGGCAAGATTGTAACCACCACCGGGGCCGCGTACGCTATCGACCAGACCGCTGCGCCTGAGTCGCGCGAATAGCTGTTCGAGATAAGACAGGGAAATACCCTGTCGTCGGGCAATTTCCGCCAGAGTGACTGCACCCTGGTCAAAGTGCAGCGCCAAATCCAGCATTGCCGTTACAGCATAGCGTCCCTTGGTCGTTAGTCTCATAGCTCTTCACCTTGTTACCATGTTATGCTTGCGACAATTCTACATTCCTGACAAATTTAGTCAAGTATTCCGTTCTTCTTTCCCTTCTTTTTCACTGTGTTTGGATTTTTGTTCAGGGACATCTGTTTCGTCACCTAGGTGGTGAACGTCAAGCTCGGGTAGCGCCACATCCGCCAGTTCGACACCTGACTGTTTTAATGCACGACAGATCTGCTCCAGCTTGCCATCAAGGGCGTGCATATGATCGAGCATGACATCCACTGCATTGGCTACCGGATCCGGCATGTCAGCGGTCTGGCCATAGGCGTCGAAGCCGATCTTGGCCGCCATCTTGCGCCGTTGCTCAGACTTTTCATCGTCATGGGGAACCACGATGCGCCCGGGAATCCCGACCACAGTGGCACCGGCGGGTACATCCTTAACGACAACAGAATTGGACCCAATACGAGCGCCGTCTCCAATAATAATAGGCCCCAGCACTTTGGCCCCAGCGCCAACGACAACATCGTTACCCAGTGTCGGGTGGCGCTTCTCCCGCTGCCAGGTGGTGCCACCCAGCGTCACGCCATGATAAAGCGTGCAATCGTCACCAATCTCGGCGGTTTCGCCGATCACCACACCCATGCCATGATCGATAAATAAGCGATTGCCAATAAGCGCGCCTGGGTGAATCTCGATACCGGTTAACCAGCGCGTTAACTGCGATAGCACGCGTGCAATCAGGCGCAGGCGTAATCGCCACAGCAAGTGCGACAGACGATGCATGGCAACTGCATGAACTCCCGGGTAGGCGATGAGAATCTCCAGCACGGAATGTGCAGCGGGATCACGTCGAAAAATACTGGCAATATACTTTCGCATTGAAAACCTTATATCGGATCGTCATGTCTTGCAGATTTATAACACGACTGGCCCGACAACGTAGAGGATTATCCGCGCCAGTGCTGCGTTTGTTGAATTGCGGTCAACATACCGCGAAGAATATTAAGTTCGTTGTTGTCGGGCCCGGTACGACCAAACATTCGCCGCAAACGGCGCATCAATTTTCGCGGATTGTCCGGATCAAGAAAACCGATTCCAACCAAGACCTTCTCCAGCTCCACATAAAAACGCTCCATATCATCAGCGGGTGATGGCACACCACGTTCACTGGTCTCTGTGGGCGGAAGGTCTTCGGCGGCCAGTGCCGCCAGATGTATTTCGTAGGCGAGAATCTGTACCGCACTGGCAACATTAAGCGAACAATATTCTGCATTGCCAGGGATGGTGACCAGTGCCTGGCATTTGTCGACTTCCTCATTGGTCAGGCCCATGCGCTCGCGTCCGAAAACCAGGGCCACCGGTCCTGCGACTGTGCGGCTGATGACTTCCAATGCGGCGTTGCGCGGTGTCAGCGTCGGCCAGCCGATGGTGCGCGGTCGGACGGTGGCACCCACGACCCACAGACAACCGGCGAGCGCCTCGTCCAGGGTACCGCAAACCGTGGCCTCGGCCAGTACATCATTGGCACCCGACGCCCTCGCCGTCGCCTCTGGATTCGGGTAATTTGCCGGGTTGACCAGAAAAAGCCGCGACAAACACATGTTTTTCATGGCCCGCGCCGTGGCACCGATATTCCCTGCATGTGAGGTATTCACTAGAACAATACGTATGTTCCCCAGGTTCACTTGGCTGTTCCCCCAAAATAATGTCTCAACACTGCTTTTAACCTGTCGTCCGCACCGATACAATGCCCCGCCTCCCAGACCGAGCAAAGTTAAAAAACATGCATCCGATGTTAAACATCGCCGTCAAGGCAGCACGCCGGGCGGGCAATGTGATTCTGCGCTATAGCGATCAACTAGACCGACTCACTATTGAGTCCAAGGGTCGTAATGACTTTGTTTCCGAGGTCGATCGGACAGCGGAAAGCGAGATAATTGATATTATCCGCAAAGCCTATCCAAGCCATAGCATTATGGCCGAAGAAAGTGGCGAACACAGTGGTGACAACTATCAGTGGGTGATTGACCCGCTCGACGGCACCACCAATTTTCTCCACGGTTATCCACAATATGCGGTATCCATTGCCCTGCTGGACAAAGGCAAACTGGCCCAGGCGGTGGTGTTCGACCCACTCAGGGACGAGCTCTTTACCGCCAGCCGAGGTGCCGGCGCCCAAATCAATGACCGCCGCATTCGTGTCAGCTCAGTAAAAAAAATGGGTAACGCGCTACTCGGAACCGGCTTTCCGTACAAAGAGTTCGATCACCTTGAAACCTGGGTTAATTGCTTTCGCGAACTACTGCCGATGAGCACTGGCGTGCGACGGGCGGGCTCGGCGGCACTGGATCTGGCCCATGTTGCCTGTGGTCGACTGGATGGTTTTTGGGAGATAGGCCTTAACCGCTGGGATATTGCCGCCGGATGCCTGTTGATTGAAGAGGCCGGGGGATTAGTCAGCGACTTTAATGATGGGCAAAATTTTCTCGATAGCGGTAACGTTATTGCCGCAAATTCAAACATCCACAGCGAATTGTTTACGGTCATCTCCCGCCACCTGCCGCAGTCGCTAAAACGCTAGGAGCCTGGATAAACTGTGATTGTTCATCCATGAAGTTCTTCAGGGACGAACAACAATTGTGCGATTCTCATTTTCTTTTGCTTTCAGGTACAAACCGCAATTGGCAATTGTTGACATCTCCCCCGGTAACCCGATAGCTGCTGGCGACGCAATTCTCGATAATTACTCCTGCGCGATAAGCACGACTGCATGGATGCAGGCTAACGTGAATGGACTCGCTAATGCCGTGAACACCCAAAAAAGGGCACGTTGTCACCTCGTTCGTGCGCGCAGGGATGCGCAGAAGCGACTGCAGAACAACTTAAGGACGATTCCATGGATGGCAGCGGTAGAGTCACGTCGGCAACAAAGACAGAGCAGTTGCGGAGGAAGCTGTGGATTAACCAGAGCTTCCCGGGGTTATCACTTCGGCGTAATAGAGTTGCTCAAACGAACTCGAACGTTCGACGAACTTGAGTGGTCGAATGCGCACCGGCTCCGTATCTTCACCGGTAACCAGCAGTAAGTCGGTCTGTTCGCGAAATAGTCCCCGGGGGATTACCAGCGAGCGTGGGCGCTTGTTATCTGGCGTTTCCAGTGTAGGCAACGTGAGCGCCGCGTGATACGGGACCCGGCCATCGGCGGCACAGACCGCGACTGGCGCAACTTGCGATGCAAGTAATTCGATTCCGATCTCGATTGTACCGGTGGCGTCGCTCTGCAGACGACGCACTGCCGCCGGCCACCAGTCTCCCTCGACATCATCGCCAAACCGGACTCCCAGTAACTCGCCGATACGTATCTTCGCACCCGGCAAGACGGCACTGCGCAGAAACATACCACTCGCACTTTGGTCGATTATCTCCCAGCGCGTAACATGATAGTCCTCGACCACAGAGACCGGGAGAGCCTTGGCGGGGTCCCGGTCATTAATTGCATCAACATCGATATCAAGCGGTTCCTCATCCGCGGCGGCACTCCGATTGTTCGCTAGCGACAACAAGCTGTGCAGGGGTGGCGAAAACGGGCGCTGGCCATCGGCAAAAAAATGGGTGGCGTTCACACCCACGCAGAGAGACAGATAACCTTTGCCACTGCTGCGACTGTGTTGCCGGGTGATCACCGCGCCCCAGGCGCGCACCATACGATGCAACAATTCCAGACAAGCCACGTCCAGACATTCAGCACCCAGATCCAGATGCGACACGGGCTCGCCACTTTCCAATTGTTGCACGAACGACTTTGCCTTCATTATCAGTGCCGTCGCATCGAGAATGCGCGCGCGTTGTTCATGCACAGTTTCTATCGGTCGGTTGTAGAGTAAGGGCGGTGCATCACGTAACAGATCAATCTGAAAACAGGCCACCGCCGGTGAGGTACCGCTTATCGATTTGATAGTGGCGATGTTCGCCCAACGATACAAAAATATATGAATCTTGCGGGTATCTCCCGGCGACAACTGGTAAGGGTTGCATAAACCCAGCAAACAGATTTGTTTATAGCGCTCGGCAATGAACGTCGCACCAATATCACGCTCAACATCGATTTCCACCGGGATATTGAGCAATTCATTTTCCTCTCCATAACGATAAAGCTCGTTCAACTCCGACCAGATGTGCGACGGAGCAGGCAAATAGGCGTGATAACAATGCACCAGCACCTCGCCGAAGTACCGCATTGTCCGCTCAATGGCCATCGCCTGGTGCTTGCGCAACAGCCGCTGTTTCCAACTGCCTTGCCGATCCAGCAGCGCGATCTTATAGCCCAGAGCCATTTCGCGATTGAGCTCACGAATAACCTCCGTCATGCGACGCAGATTCACCGCCAGTGGTAACGGCTGCTGCGCCAACGTCTGCTGCAAGGCTACGGTGACAGTATTCACCGGCGTCCGATACATCTCGAGAATGCTGGCGCGCCTGGCAGGGTTGAGCACCAGACGGTTAAGCGTATAAAGCGACCGATACAACGCACGCGCGGACTGATTGCTGTCGGAAAACGGCAGGGAATTGAGCCAGAGTCGGGTGGCCTTTGGCGTGGTTTCGGTCACCCATGCCGTGGTCCTCTTCCGGGGAATTTTAAGTGTGAGATCTGACACCGGGCGCAAAAAACAGTTATACAAATATCTACTTTGTAAATCAGTTATTCTGGATGATCAAGTTATAGTATCTTTTCATATTTTCCCTATATCATTCATGTCGTTATCCATGAGGAACCCTAGTGAGTAAAGTCAACGTAACAGGAACATTGCAGCGCGGACATGAAGAACGTGTATTATTGCGCCCGCCTGAAATCTGATTGTGAAGGAATTGACCCATGACCTACGTGGTCACCGAAAGTTGTATCAAATGCAAGTACACAGACTGTGTCGAGGTCTGTCCTGTAGACTGCTTCCACGAAGGCCCCAACTTTCTGGTGATTGATCCGGAAGAATGTATCGATTGCACGTTGTGTGTGCCTGAATGCCCGGTGGATGCCATCTATGCCGAAGACGACCTGCCGGAGAATATGACGCAGTTCATCGAACTCAACACCGAATTAGCGGCAGAATGGCCGGTGATTACGGAAATGAAAGAGGCACCCGCAGATGCGGCGGAATGGGAAAGCAAGCCGGACAAGCTGAAACATCTTGAGCGATGAATCATACATTCATCACCTCCCCTACGACGACGATCTTCTCGATCATCTCGCCACAACACTTCTTGCATGCTACCCGGCACCGCCGATCGATCTGGGTGAATGCGTCGTCCTGTTTCCACTAGCCGGTACACGTCAGCGACTCCGCAAGAAACTGCTCGATGTTGCCCAGGAACAGGGTATTCACGTACTCATTCCCCCCATTACCACCAGCATGGCATTATGGCTGGAACAGTTCCGATCCGACGCGCGTGTCCTGAATCACAACGAGCAGGAATTGCTGCTGCTGCAGGCCCTGGCGGAATTCCCACATTATCTTGAGCGCTATGGGACCTGGCCGCTGATCGACAGCCTGCTTTCCCTCTTCCAGGAATTGACCCTCAATAACAGCAACATTAGTGCTGATGAAACCAGCTTTCGCGAATCTGTCGAGGTGGCCTATGGCACTGTCGGTCTGGCACCACTCACTGACGAGGCAAACCTGGTGCACACGCTATGGAAGGCCTGGCAAGCGGAGCTGGCGCAGCGCGGTGTTATGGACAGTGCAACTGCTCACGTCGCTGCCTTGAAGACATCCGTCGAAAATATTTCACCGAACACTCGAATTTATCTGGCAGGATTCCAGAATTTTACTGCATCGGAACAACAGTGGATTGACACGCTCGGACATCGCGGTCAGCTCGATGTCCTGGTGCATGGTGCAACGGATTCCGATAATCTGCGCGCCCACAATAGTGGGAACAAATACGGCGTCTTTCTTGAGGCAGTCTTTGCCTCGCCGGACGAACCGCTGCTTGTGCGCACGCAGAACCAAAAAAAACGAGCACCGGAGAGTCCCATAGTAAATCGATTGCAGGTGCTGAAAGCAAGTGGCCTGGAACAGGAAGCCCGCGCCATCGACGTTCAGATTCGACGCTGGTTACTGCAAGGCAAGAACAATATTGGCATCGTCAGCAATGATCGCCGACTGGCGCGTCGTGTACGGGCGCTGCTGGAGCGTGCCAATATCGTTCTCGTCGATAGCGCCGGCTGGACGCTTTCGACCACTAGCGCCGCTAGTGTCATCATGCGTTGGCTCGATTGTATTGAAACCAATTTTCATTTCCAGTCCCTGCTTGATTTTCTCAAGTCACCCTTTTCGGATGCTGTAGGTGGCCAGCCCTGGTTCGCCGATCTGGTTGGCCACTTCGAAGAGTCCGTAGTCTACCGTGCCGGTGTTGTCGCGGACCTGACTCGCTACCGGAACACCATCGAACGCCGGCAAAAAGAAATCGACGAACGTGCGGGCGAAGGCGCAAGCAAAGCCATGCTGTCTTTGCTCGCCAACTTGCAAATAGCTGCACAGCCCTTGCTTGAACTTGGCACCAGAAAGGAAAATAAGCTGGAGACTTTTTTCACTGCTCTGCATTCGAGCCTGGCACAACTGGGTCTGTTACAGACACTCGAAAATGATGCTGCCGGTAGCGGCGTAATTGAGGAAATTGAGACACTGGTTCGTTGCGTTGCCGGGGCAGACCACCACATCGACTGGCGAACCTTTCGCACATGGCTGGCACGTAACTTCGAGCGCCGTAAATTCAAACCCGCCATGACCGGTGGCGGTGTTGAACTGATGGGGTTTACACAAAGTCGGCTCTATCAGTTCGATGCGCTCATCATTGGTGGTACCACTCGTGAACACCTGCCAGGAACTGTAACGGGATCGCCCTTTTTCAATGAAAGCGTCCGCGTCCAACTCAATCTGCCCAGCGGGTTTCTGGCGCAGCAGGAACGCCTGGCCGATTTTCGGCACCTGTTGCAAGCGGCGCCACAAATTCTTATCAGTTACAGCGCCGAAGATAATGGTAGACCGATCCCCCAATGCCCCTGGTTGCAGCGACTCCAGGCGTTCCATCGACTCGCCTATGGTGCACCACTTGAGGCGACAGAACTATTCCGCCTGATACAGAACCCGCAGTCACTTCTGACCTCGGATACACAGGAGCTGCCGCAACCCGAATTGCCGCCTACGGTGCAATCCGTCGCGAACCTGTTACCGCCCACCCTTTCCGCTTCAAGCTACCAACGACTGATCGACTGCCCGTTCCGGTTTTTCAGCGGCAACCAACTTGGATTAAGTGAGGCAGAAGAAATCAGTGATGACATTGAAAAAAGGGATTACGGTTCCCGGGTCCACCGGATACTGCAAGCATTTCATTCCGGCGCGGATAACCTTCCTGGTCCCTTTGACAAAACACTGACGGCAGAAACCATCGATGACGCCAAAACCCTGCTCTCGCAAATCGCCGAAGCGGTGTTTGCGCGTGACATCCAGCGCCACCCTACGGCGCAGGGCTGGCTGAATTTGTGGCAAAGAATCATCCCGGACTATCTGGCATGGCAACAGCAACGTGAACGAAACTGGTCCACCGGCGAGACAGAGTGCGCTTTGACTAAATTAATACGTTCCGGGCCTGATGTGGCTATCGGCGGACGTATTGATCGTCTCGATTATAGTGACGGTGAGTTCTCCCTTATTGACTACAAAACAGGTAAGGCGCCCTCAAAAACAAGAATTGCCAATGGCGAATCGGTGCAATTGCTGTTTTATGCCTTGCTCACCGAGAAGCGACCCAGGGAAGTGATGGCGCTGGAGTTGGGTGCTGAGGGAATATCATCGTCATCCAGTTTGCAAAATGAGGAGCTTGCCGGGTTACTCGATGCGGAAGACAAACGTCTGCAGGTGATCACCAATGCCCTGGTTGATGGCGCTGTCATGCCGGCCTGGGGCGATACTGAGACTTGCCAATATTGTGAGTTTGAAGGCATCTGCCGTAAAGAACTCTGGGTGGAGCCGGGCAAATGAAAGTACTATCGAGCCCACTCTGGTCCCCACAACTGGTGCCCCGATCACGAGACATCCAACAACAAATAAATAACAAGCGCAAAAAAAAGGGGCGGCCATCCGGCCGCCCCCACATAGCATTGGACTGCTGCGCCCCTTGTGTGTATCCATACACGGTGGGGACTTCCTTGCAGCTGGCGCTCCCTGCGCCCTGTAAATGTGTGAGTACTTCCCTGTCAGCATCCTTGCTAAAAATAAATATATGCCACCACCCAGCGGCGGTCAAGCAAATAATGATAATTTTTCCAATGAAGGAAATTATATTTATTATTACTTTGTATATCAATGAGTTACATAATTTTGTAATTTTCAATATTTTGAAAAAATACGAAATAAACGTCCTATTCTCTGTTATTCCTCAGCAAAACACTAGGGTAACGGCTGATGTCTGATATCACCCGCACGACGCTACCCGAAGGCAATTTCGTGGTCCATGCGGCAGCCGGGACCGGTAAAACATGGCTGCTGACCAGTCGCATAATTCACCTGCTGCTAAAGGGCGCCCACCCCGGTGCAATTCTGGCGATCACTTTTACCCGTAAGGCAGCAGCCGAAATTGAACAACGGGTGATGGACCGCCTGCTGGAAATGGCGGCGAGCGAAAAAGACGTGTTGCAACAACAGCTGGCTGAGATCGGGTGCGCGCCGTCACCGGAGAGCCTGGCAAAAGCCGGGCGACTTTACGAAACGCTTCTGGGATCGGAACACCCGCTGAGGGTGACGACGTTTCATGCCTTTTGCCAGGATCTGTTACAGAGTTTTCCACTGGAAAGCGGCCTGCCGCCCGGGTTCCAGATTGTCGAAAATACACAGCAGCTACAAGATCGAGCGTGGCAGAACTTCGAGAGAAACTTGCGTCACCCCGACCAGAAAGATTGTCTACATTCATTCGGCGTCCTGCTGCAACTGATGGATAACCCGGTAGTGGTGCGCAACGCACTGCACGACTTCCTTCGGCACCGTAACGACTGGTTGGCTTTTGTTGAAGGGGAAGCTGATGCTTGCACCTACGCACAGGACCGCATTGACCAATTGCTGGCGTCTGGTTCTGCGGCGGACTCGTTCGACGCGCTCTCTCGCAAAGCGTTAAAGAAGAAGGTTTATCGCTACGGGCAGTTACTGGCGAAACACCCGACCAAAGCAAATCTGAGACATATGGCCGAGATCGAAGCTAACCCCCTTGAAACGCTCGCCGATTTTCTATATCTGAATAAACCCGGAAAGGTGTTCCGCGACAACAAAGACGTAGCGCGTGTATTTAACGACAATAAAACCACGCGAAAGAAGCTGGGGGAAAAAGGCCTGAGCGAGATTCGCGAGCTGGAAGCAAAAATTCAGCAGCAGCTTGATCGCTTGTACGAACAGGCAAAGCGGGACAAAAATAAACGCATCAACCATGCCTGGATTCGTTGTGGCCAGGCCCTGCTGGACGAATACCAGCAACTAAAGGCGCAACTGGAAGTTCTCGACTTTGCCGATCTTGAGTGGCGCGCCTACCGCCTGTTGAACAAGAGCGAATTTGCGCACTGGGTACAATACAAACTGGATCAGCGCATCAATCATCTGTTGATTGATGAATTTCAGGACACCAACCCTACCCAGTGGCACCTGATTTTACCGCTGCTGGATGAAATGGCAGCCGGTCGGACGGACCGGGATCGAAGTGCTTTTATTGTTGGCGACATCAAACAGTCGATATATCGTTTTCGTCGTGCCGCACCGGGGCTGTTTCATCACGCCAATAACTGGCTAACCATCAATATGGGAGCAGAAACAGCAAACCAGCAGAAGTCCTACCGCTCCTCGCCTGCCATCATCGAATTTGTGAACCTGCTCTTTGACCGCGCCATGGATAATGAATCCGGTGAGGACACCGGCAGCGGAAACCCTTTTCAACTACATGGCTTTACAACGCACGATGCGCACCACCGGCAACGCTGGGGGAAGGTGGAGTTACTACCTCTCATAAAGCGGGAAAAACCTGATGAGCAGGAACAACATACAGGCTTCAGAAACCCGCTGGAGATACCCCGACGCCATTGCGAAAACATCAGCGAAATTCAGCATCGGCGCGAGGCCGAACTTATTATTGCCCGAATCCGGGAATTGATCGGCCAGGCAATTGACGATGGCGATCAGCCGCGCCCACTGCACTTTGGCGATATCATGATACTGGTCCGTAGCAGAGCACATACGGCAGTCTACGAGACCGAATTTCGCCGCGCCGGCATCCCGTTTACCAGTGCCAGCAAAGATCAATTTCTGAGCGCACTGGAAATCAAGGATCTGAACCATTTGCTGCGGGCCCTGCTGTCACCCTTCGACAATCTGGCGTTGGCCTCGGCCCTGCGCTCACCCATTTTTTCGTGCAGCAACCAGACATTGATATCGCTGGCCAGACAAGCTCAGCCGTGGTGGTGGCAGCGACTACCGCAGGCGGCTGCCGTGGCAAATGATGGCGACCCCATTCAACGCGCCTGGCGCCTGTTAAGCGCCTGGCGGGAGTTGGTGGACAGGATTCCGGTACATGATTTACTCGACAAGATTTTCGAGCAGGCTAATATTGTCAATCGTTACCTCGCGGGTGCGCCCGACCACGTCCGTCCGCGCATCGAAGCCAATTTCAATCACCTGCTGGAACTGGCGTTGCGGATGGACAGTGGCCGTTATCCCAGCCTGAGCCAGTTTGTCACCTCACTGCCCTATCTCGGCAGCGACGAGGACGTCCCGGCCTCCGACGCCGGGTCTGACGGGCGTGTGCGTTTTATGACCATCCATGGCGCCAAGGGACTGGAAGCTGCCGTGGTATTTCTGGCTGACGCAGCAAGGGCAACTCAAGAGCACGCGGCCAGCTATCACACCATCACCTGTTGGCCAGATAATGCCCGTAAGCCGGAGACATTTTTCCTTGCGGGAAAGAAAGGCGACAGGGATACGGCTTCCGGTCAGGCCTACGACACCCAACGTCTGGGGGACAAACGCGAAGAGGTCAATTTGCTCTATGTTGCCCTGACGCGTGCACGTCAGGTTTTATTTATTTCCGGCTGCGAACCCAGGTCAAAAGATCACGGCTGGTATGGCTTTATCCGGTCAAGATTGAGTGAGAAGAAGCAGGCGTTTGAGCTGGACATGACTAATTTTGATATTCGAATACACCTTGAAGACAATAGCAAGACATCTCCACTGGTGTTTTCCTTCGGGCTCCCCGGCAAAATCACAGTATCGACAGAAATAACCCTTGAGGCCGATACAGGAATTGACAGAGCTCTGACGCAACCCATAGAAACTCTCGCGGCGAATGAGATTATCAACCCCAGCCATAAAGAAGAGGATGAAGACAATGATACACATCGCGCCCATGGCGATTCTGCTACTGCCCGCAAGCGTGGCGTCTGGATTCACCGCATCCTGGAACGACTGACAGACAATACTGATCCGGCGGCCATACGGAAAAAGCTGGAGCGCGCGGCTCGCCACGAGCTGGAGGATGAAGAATTCGAACACTGTTGGCAGCATAGCCTGCAACTGGTCAGGAATAAAAAGCTGCAAGATTTATTTCATCCGGGTAAAAACACCTGGTCACGCAACGAAATGCCAGTGCTCTATCGGCTAAACGGGAAATCGGTATTCGGTATTATCGATCGGGTCGTTGTCGAGGACGACCAGGTCACTATAATCGACTATAAGACCCATGAATCGGCTTCAGCAGAGAATATCGCCAGGCTGGCAGAGTCGTATTACACGCAAATGCAGTATTACGGAGACGGCGCCAGCAAACTCTGGCCAGGCAAGAAACTAAAACTGCTGTTGCTTTTTACCGCCTGCGCGGAAACGGTGGAAGTCCCCTACCCCGCGGACACCTGATGCGGTTGTGTTGCGGCCACCACCACGCGATTGCGGCCACCATTCTTGGCCTGATACAGGGCATCGTCGGCGCGCTGGAATAGCCAATCCCCCGGAGAAGCGTCATTCACGTCATTTTCCGGCATCAGACTTGCCAGTCCGAGAGAAACAGTGACCTGAAAATTTGCCAGTATTTTTTCATCAAAATTCATGACCGATATGTCCTGTCGCAGGCGTTCGGCAATTTCCGTCGCCACCAGTATGGACGTTTCGGGTAACAACAACACAAACTCTTCGCCACCGTAACGCGCCAGTACATCACTGCTGCGCAACACCTTACCCAACTCCTGGGCAACACGCCGCAGTATCACATCCCCGATCTGGTGGCCAAACTGGTCATTCACGCGCTTGAAGTGATCAATATCGGCAACAACACAACACAAACTGGAACCGGAACGCCGCCAGCGCTCGACCTCTGCCTTGAGACGGCGCTCAAAGAAACGTCGGTTCGATATGCCGGTCAGTGAGTCAGTAAGTCCGTCTACCTTCAGGCGTTCGTGAATCACAGTGTTATCAATGCACATGGCGGTAACAGCGGCCATGTGTTCGAGCAAATCGGTTGCCGCATGACTGACAAAGTGGCCAGCTTCGCGGCTGCCCTGATTGAGACTGCCGATCAGCCGGCCTTTTAACACCAGTGGCGACAGCGCCACCGAACCAACTGCATCGAACCCGGGGAAGAGAATGCCGTGAGCAACGGGATCAAACTGCCCCAACCAGGCGTGATAGGGCTTGTGATACAGGCTGGCAATTGCCTTCGGCCCAAGAGATACAAACAATTGACTCAACGCATCGCTATCTTCGGTACTTTCCAGCAGACGGGTCAGTTCATATTCAGGATCAAAACAGGCGATGGTAACGCACTCGACGCTATGGAACGTTTGCAGAATGCCCTTGCTGAGTACGCTTAGCAGATCACCGAACGAGTGGGAGCCGACCATGTCGATCTCGATCTGACGGAACCCGGACCAAATATGTTCGTTGCGTCGCAGCTGATCTTCCAGCATCGTCATACGCCGACGTAGTTGGTGTAATTTGATCAGGTCGTCATCCATTGGAAGATTGGCAGCCCTTGCATCTTATGGTTTTATAATCTTGCCGCTCAGACCCAACATGGTCAGCAACCGTGGTGCCGGTACATAACCACCGATGCGTGTGCCATCTTCCAGTATCAGCGTCGGCGTGCCGGTAATGCCCAGACGTTGTCCCAGTTGGTAGTGATCCGCAACCGGGTTGGTACAGGTCATTTCCTTCAGTTCACCGCCGGCCTTGGCAATCCCGATTGCTTTGATTCTGTCCTTGGCACACCAGACCGAAACCGATTTTTTATAAGTTGATGTGTGTATCCCGTTACGGGGGTAAAGCAGATATCGCACTTTCACTCCCTTTTTGGTTAGCTGCGGTACCTCCTCATGCAACCGCGCACAATAGGGGCAATCCACATCGGTAAACACGGTAATGGTGCGTTTGGCTTTGGCCGGCCCGATATGAATCATTTGCTTTTCATCCAGATCGTCCATGATCGTCTTGACGATTGCGGCCCGCCGCTGCGCGGTAAGATTGCTACCGCTGCTGATTGCGATCAGGTTGCCGACCAGAAGATATTTGCCGGTTTCAGATACATAGAAGACCTCGGTATCAATCAATGCCTCACACAGACCAGGGATAGGCGCTGCCCGCACTTTTTCGAATACAAGCCGGGGGAGGGACCGGGACACGATGCGATTAATGGCATCAACGTCGCAGACAGCATTGGCGGTGGGGGCCATCCCCAACAACATCAACAAGCCGATCAAACCAACTCCAGACTGCACAACACTAGACTTCATAAAACATCACCCGGTTCAAATTGGTAATCAAGTTTACCCGATCGATAACGGCACCGCATCCGTAAACAATCTTGTCCAGGAAAACAGCTGTCCTGCTCTTTACAGCCTTATCTTGCCACTGCCCCACCACTTCAGAATGCGCTTCAAAGTGGGGTACAACTACACGGACGATGTACAGGGAAGTACAAGTGTCACGGGAGGCAGGGATGCCGACAGTGACCGATGTACAGGGAAGTACAAGTGACACGGGAGGCAGGGAGCGACCGCAAGAGATACGAGCCCACGTATGGAGGAGGTAGAATCGCGCCGGTAGCAGTGATTGAGAGTCGCGGTGGCAACGAAGACCGGGTAATTGTCGAGAATTATGCCGGCAGCAGCAAAGAAGTTGTTGGGGGTGAAGATCGGGGTAATTCATTCCTGCCCGTAGTGATACCAATGGCGTTACTGCGCCGTATGGTGTCCTGTGCATCCCAGCAGTCTTTCAGCCCGGTATTACTAAAATGACGTGTGTACAAATCTTCGGCCTCCTTTGCAACACTATAACGCAGAGCGTCATTTCCGCGTGCCGAATCACCTGCTGTAATCTCGCTTCTCTATAAATTAATAAAATAATTCATAAATTCATTTTTGAATTGAGCGTTAGTATTACAAAAGCAATCAAGAAGTCCACGAATGTAATTCAGTTAATAAATCAATAACTTATCACAATCCTTTCGCATATCCCCCTGCTTCTTCTAATATTATCCATTTTTCCACAATATCAGTATGGAAATAGGCATGATAAATGCTAAATTAGAACGATGAAACCCATGAGCTGGTCGCTGCCTTCAGCGATATGCGGGATCAGGTTCGTGCCCGCCAACAGCACCTCGAAACCATTCTTGATACTGCGGCTGAAAGCATCATTACCTTCAATGAAGAAGGCATAATCGAAAACATTAATCTGGCGGCGGAAAAGCTGTTCGGTTATGACCAGGCGGATATTGTCGGCCAGAATCTGATGCTTATTATCCCGATCGAAAGAATGGACGGCCGCGATGATTATATTGCCCATTTCATGCGTCACGGGATTCAGCGCTACATCGGACAGGAAGGTGAAATTACCGGTCGCCATAAAAATGGCAGTCGGCTCCCGCTGGCATTGAAAATCAGCGCCATTGGTATCGACGGACACACGCTGTACACGGGTCTGGTTGCGGATATAAGCGAACGTAAGGCCATGCTTGAAAATTTGAAACACATGGCCGAGCATGACGGACTGACCGGGCTTTACAATCGTAGTTTCTTCCAGAAAGAGCTGAACAAGGTATCGGAACAAATAAGGCGCAGTGATGCTCGACAATGCGCTCTGCTTTATATCGATCTGGATAACTTTAAATACGTAAACGACACGATGGGCCATGCCGCTGGCGACCGGCTATTGATCGAGGTCTCGGAAATTTTTGGTAAACGTGTGCGCAAAAGTGATCTGCTGTCACGCTTTTGTGGCGATGAGTTCATCGTGCTACTCATAGACGCCACCCCGGAAAAGGCCTACCAGGTCGCAGAGTCCTTCCGTACCAACCTGACCGACTACCAGTTTATGCATGAAGGCAAACAGGTTGATATCCACTGCTCAATTGGTGTTGCACAGCTCACACCTGCAAATTTCCTTCCGGAAGATGTTATGTCACAGGCCGACCTGGCATGCCACCTGGCCAAGAAACAGGGGCGCAACCGGGTACATGTCTATAACGATGAAAACGAGTCTGACGTCAATATTATGTCGCTGGATATGGGCAGGTCACGACGCATCAAGATCGCTATCGAACAAGACCACTTCGTGCTGGCATACCAGCCTATAGTTAATACCCAGACCCGTCAGACCGAAAGTTATGAGGTACTGGTTCGACTAGTGAATGAACAGAATGAGATTGTTATGCCCGGTGGTTTTTTACCTTCGGCGGAACGATTTGGTCTGGCCGCCGATATTGACCGTTGGGTTATTGTGCATGCCATGCAGGAACTATCGGAAAAATGGCAGGATCAACCTGAGTTACATTACAGTATCAACCTTTCCGGTATGACTTTGTCCGATCCGGAAGTGTGCGATCTGATCGAACAGCAATTAAAACTGACAAAAACACACCCCACTGCGTTGACATTCGAGGTTACCGAGACAGTCGCTATCGGCGATATGGCAGCGGCGGTCAAGGTACTATCCCGGATCAAGTCTCTCGGATGCCAGACTGCGCTGGACGACTTCGGTACCGGAATGTCATCTTTCGCTTATCTCAGGGACCTGCCCGTTGACATCGTCAAAATTGATGGTCGCTTTGTGAAGAACCTGGCCAAAAGTCCGGTTGACCAGGCAATGGTCAGGGCAATGAATGACATTGCCCATGCTTTGGGCAAAACGACCGTGGCGGAATTTGTTGAAGACGAAGACAGCTTTCAGCTGTTGCGCCAGTATGGCATCGATTACTGCCAGGGGTATCTATTGGGCAAACCCGAGTTAAGCCGTGTTAATAGAGGCACAAATCAGGAGTCAGTCAAACAAACGTCTAGCGTAATAAAGCTGGTGCGATAGCAAAATTCACCCGTGTCATTCTAATCCACATTTAGTCTGTCCTTTTCTTTTGATAGCAAAGTCGCAGCAATACGTGATTTCAGCAGTACGGAATTGAATGGCTTGATGAGATAATCTTCGGCGCCCAGATCGATGCAATGCTTGACGCTCTCCACCTCATTAACAGCTGTCAGCATGATGACCGGAATATCTTTGGTGGCATCGTTACTCTTCAGCTTCTCCAGTACCTCGTAGCCATCCATATCTGGCATCAGAATATCCAGCAGGATCAGATTAAAGCGCTCCTTTCCCACCAGCTCCAGTGCCTGCTGGCCACCGGCGGCAGTGGTTATATGATACCCTTCGTGCTCCAGGCGGCGCGCCAGCATGTCGCGATTCATCGCGTTGTCATCGATAATTAACAGTCGATGTTCGTCTGATTCGGATTGTGGTCTTTTACTGCCGGTTTTTCCTTTAACCGTGGTGCTGCGCAGGCAGGAAGAAATTCTGGACTTTACAAAAGGAATATTGAACGGTTTGGTCAAATAATCTTCTACCCCCATCTCGAAACAACGCACCACACTATCCATCTCATGTACTGCAGTGAGCATCACCACCGGGATCTCGCGGGTCCGCGCATCCGCCTTGAGTTGCTCCAGCACCTGGTAACCATCGATATCCGGCATCAGAATATCCAGTAGCACCAGATCAAAATCCTGCTTGCCTACCAACTCCAGCGCCGCCTTACCACCAGAGGCAGTGGTGATGGCATAGCCCTCGCGTTCCAGACGACGTGCAAGCATGTCGCGGTTCATCGCGTTATCGTCGACAATTAACAGTGAATAGGTTTGGCCAGTCATCGCTTTTTTAGTTATCGCTGTTATCAGTTTAGATTCATTCGGCGCCCAGGTAGCCCAATATTTTATCCAGCAACCGCGGCAACTCCACCGGTTTGGTATCATAGTCATCACAGCCGGCATTCATGGCCTTTTCCCGATCACCGGCCATGGCATGGGCCGACAGGCCAATAATGGGGATATCCTTTGTTGCGGGGTCGGC
>JAZFSZ010000090.1:0-25870 GCA_036446455.1 Acidiferrobacterales bacterium | reverse complement strand
AGAATCGTGAAGGGCGCTAAAAAGTGTTACCGATTCAGTAAAGAGAAGGTGCGATCAAACCTCGATAATGAAAAAAAATTCGGGAGAGTTGCTATTATTAGTGGTGGTTTTGGTTTCGGAAAAAACGCGTTGATTTCAGTCGATATCATAGCGGACGAAGACAACTCAAAGGTGGATGTCTATTATGGGTTTAAAAACTGGTACCGAAGCGCGTCCGCAGTAGAAGGGTGGGCAAACGGGAAATCAAAGAAATGTAAGGGTCCTAAAAGATGAATCAGATACAGTGTTGGGACTAGCTTTATTGGAGTACCTTGGCCCCTTTTACTTTGTTTCCCATGCCTTGATGGCTCAACGAGCCGGCATAATTGTAATGACAATCAAAAGGGCTACATCATGAATCGATCTCTGAAAGGTGCCTTGCTGTCCGGCCTGGTTTTTCCGGGTCTGGGACAGTTAGTGCTAGGCGTTAGGAAGCGCGGCTGGTTGTTGATACTGACCGCAGTCTTTTGTCTCGGTGCGATTGTCGTTAGTGCTATGCAGAAAGCGCTGGTGATTATCGAAATGCTTGCAGAAGAAGGCAAACCACTGGATATTGAATCCATCAGCGAGGCGGCAGTCAACGCATCAACCACCTCCGGAACGGGCGTCTTCAATTTGTTTTTCCTGGTACTGGTTCTTTGCTGGTTGTTCTCTATCGTTGATGCGTACCGCATCGGCGCTCGCCAGGACCAGTAAAAATTATCGTGAAAGGCCAGTCCAAACTGATTGTACGAAAGTTAACTGGATACGCATTTTTCTGTCGTAATTGATGCTGTAAATATCCTTGATGCGACAAAAGCAAAATGGCCAGAATTCTCATCACCGGCAGACGTCGTGGCATTGAGCTGAATGCCGCATGAAACCTGTGAAATTTTCCGAGCAGACCGTTTTTCGCCTGCAGGGAATGCGCACCGACAATAATGCACATCAAATCGTCAAGGCAGTCGAAGTCCGCAGGCTAAAGGCACGGTATACAGTACCCTGTTAGCCGGCATTGAGTGATCGAGTATTGCGAATATTGAGTAAGTAGATTATTTGATGAATCTTGTCATACTATTTGAACGCCCGTTTCCGGAATTAACAGGCCTAGAGATGACAGTTTGTTAATGCGACAAAGGAGAATAGTGATGAGCGATCTGGATAAACCGCCAACAACAATGGATGAGGTGATGCACCCAACCCAGGCTGGAGATAGCGATTCCAATTTTCCTCACGCACCCCCGGGATGGAGAAAAACGGATGCAGAAGCGATCGCAAAAGAAGAGGGGATTGAATTAACCCCTGATCATTGGGAGGCAATAGGTGCTTTGCAATATTATTTCGCAAGACACCGCGATTCCCGGATTTCACCTCGCGAGTTGCATGATGCCCTGGATGAAAGATTTCACAGCAAAGGCGGGCTCAAGTATCTTTACCAGTTGCTGCCAGGCGGGCCGATCGCGCAGGGCTGCCGTCTAGCCGGTATTCAGCCGCCCGCCGGCGCTACCGATACAGGATTTGGCAGCGTGATCTGAATTGCTTGTCGTGTGGCGAATGATTATGTGCTTATTACGACAAGGGTCATGGCTTACCGGATAATTTTTTCACCCAGTGGGCGCCAGATTCTGGTGGATCCGGGGGAGACTATTCTGGAGGCAGCACTGCGTGCAGGTGTCGCCGTGGACTATCACTGCGCAAATGGCACTTGCGGTGACTGTCGTGCCCAAATTGTTGAAGGTGAGGTCGGGCTTTGTTTGCATCACGACTACACTTTCAAGGGTGCCGACAAGCTCAAGCCAATGTTGCTGATGTGCCGTACGCAGCCAGCGTCGGATATGGTTATCGAGGCATCGGAGGCCACCTCATCGGAAGATATCCCGCTGCAAAAAATACACACTATCGTTACCCGGGTAGAGCGTATTCATACGGATATAACGATATTGCATCTTCGCACGCCGCGATCACAAACGCTACGATTCCTCGCCGGTCAGCACCTGACGCTAAATATAGAAGGTCTCGAACCGATAAATAAATCCATTGCCAGTTGCCCCTGTAATGGACGTGACCTGCAATTTCATTTTCGGCGTGTCGCCGGTGATCCCCTGTCTGACCATGTATTTGGTAGCCTGGAGAAAAAAGATGCAGTAAACATTGAGGGGCCGTATGGCAATTTTGTGCTGGATGAGCAATCGAAGAGACCCATCATCCTGATTGCGCATGAAACGGGCTTCTCGCAGATCAAGAGCCTGATGGAGCACGCAATCTCACTTGAGATAAGCAACACGATTAATTTGTATTGGGTGACACGTTATGACGACGGGCATTACCTGGAGAACTATTGCCGGGCATGGAAAGACGCGTTGGATAATTTCAATTTCAGACTTATTTTCGACGACTCACCAGAAACGCCAGAGGTGTCATTACTGGGAAAAAATATAATCGCGGACAACCCTGAACTCGGCAATATTGATATATACACTACAGGTCCGCGGGTAGTAAACGAGAGTCTGCGACGCACATTGGAGAATCAAGGGGCAAACCCGAAGCGATTGTTCTTCGATAATATCGAGGATTTTTTATAGTCGGGAGATCGACAGATTAAAGAGAGCTGTTGTGCCTGATATCAGCAGCAATTATTGAAAGAATGTTGCTCGAGCAAGCTGATCTTTCGGCTGATTGGAAATGCAGGGGATCGGAGGTACTTGATAATCTTTCTTCAAGTACCTCCGATACCCTTAAATCAATGGCGAGATTGAATTTTATAATATTGCTGAGTATTTAAATAATGGGTGTATTAAAGTAGTAACCGGCAATACCACAAACCGCCGCAGCGGCCATACCGATGAAGCTGAGGTAACGATTCCTGGGGCTTGCCAGAGTCAGACCCATTAGCGCAAAAAAGAACGATGCCAGTGGAAACATAGTCGGGCTGATCAACAGCGCGCCGGGAGCCGCAGCGATGGAAAGCATGCCCATTAATCGGCCATCGTTGTCGACATTCTGTTTGGTTACAGCTTCATCACTCATTAAATTCTCCTAGAGGGTGGTTTTATTATGGTTGGCGTAAACCGGCGCACTATGAAGGATATAGGCCGATCGGACAATTCAATTCATCAATAGCCTGATAAACACAACTAATGTGCGGATTAACGGTCCGCATGATATGTAACCGGGCCCCGGCGGCCCCTGCACGACATACTCAAAAAAATTAGTTTCTTTAATCGGGAGACCGATTTTGTCTACGATGCGTTCCCGGGATTGAGACTAATCGCAATTCCAGTCATGCCCCAGGAATAAAGGTGCCGGATGCGAAAGATGTCGATAAGTCCCCTTTTTTGCAGATTACAACCAACCTGCTCTCCACAGGAACACATTGGGGTGTTAAGCAGAATGTAGCCTTGAACTGCCGACGCGAGGTCATGAGGTTATGGTCTGAAGGGAAGTTGCACTGACGGCATTGCACATCAGGCTGACATGGCGGGGGAAGCCGGCTGGCCGAAGACACAGTTCTGCGCGCGCTGCCGGCAGGCCCTTGGCGGTCTGTCTTGCAAAATCCAGGAAGGCAGGTTATTCGCCAATCAGGCCGTTAAGCTTGGCCGCGCAAATAAAGTCATTCACCGACAACCCTTTGACTGCGTGGGTGGAGTAGCGCACCTTGCAGGTCTTGTAACCGACCTCGAAATCCGGGTGATGATCTTCGACATGAGCTACCCAGGCGAGTGCATTCACAAACGCCATGGTCTCGTAGAAATTAGCAAAAGCATAAGTACGACTGATTTCCATATTGTCGGCATTGATTTCCCAGCTTGGTGTCTGTTTCAGAAATACCGTCGCGTCATCGAGCGACAACGGGTCGACACCCCCTTCGCAGGCCTTGCAACTCATACTTTTCAAATCGGAAGTCACGATAGAACCCTCACTTGAACTGGTAGTAGTTGTCATTCAGAAATTTGACAATGTCGCTGTTTTGTCCATCGGTGTAGTGGGTATTTAGATTGATACTGCACGTCTCGACACGTCCCTCCAGCCCATTGATGGAACGGATCTTCCGATCCTTGCGGGTGTAGACCTTGCTGTCGTGACAGGCAGTACAGCTTCTTTGATGTAGCTTACCGCCATTCTTGTTATTCCCAAACAGAAGCGTGTCGGCAAAAGTAAACGCCGGAATCAATAACATAATAACCAGTGCGATTCGGATCATGTAGTCTGTTCCTTTAAACGTGCAATACGCACGGGCGCAGGTGGGTGTGAGTCATAAAACACCGAGTGCAGAGGGTCCGGTGTTAATGTTTTTGCGTTTTCCTCATACATTTTGACCAATGCGCTGATGAGATCGTTGGCATTTGCCTGCTGACTGGCAAAGGCATCGGCCTCAAATTCGTGTTTGCGAGATCCCCATGACATTAATGGACTGAGAAAGAAAGTGAAGACTGGCATGACCAGCATAAACAGGGCGAGCGCGGTGTGAATCGATGGCGTATCGATACCCAGTCCGGCATAGAACCAGCCTTGCTTGATAAGCCATCCCAGCAGCGCCAGACCAATAAGACTCAAGCTGAACATCATAACGATGCGTTTGGTAATGTGGCGCAGTTTGAAATGTCCCAGTTCATGGGCGAGAACGGCTTCGACTTCTGCTTCATCGAGACTGTCCAGCAGGGTGTCAAAGAAAACAATGCGCTTGTTTTTACCGAAGCCGGTAAAGTAGGCATTGCCATGCTTAGAACGTCGAGAGCCATCCATGACGTAAATTCCCTTGCTCTTGAACCCGGTTCGTTCCAGCAGCGCTTGTACCCGGTCACGTACCGCACCATCTTCAAGCGGTTTGAATTTATTGAACAGTGGCGCGATGAAAGTAGGGTAGGCCCAGATAGCAAACAGGTTAAAACCAGACCACAGCAACCAGACGTAGAGCCACCAAAGAGCACCCATGCTGTCCATCAGCCACAAAATAGCATAGAGCAGCGGGCCACCGATGAGCACCATTAGTAATGTGTACTTGATCAGATCTATGATGAATGTGCGTGGCGTGGATTTGTTGAAACCAAATCGTTCTTCGATGTTGAAGGTGTTATAGATCGAAAACGGCAGCTCCAGAAAGCCACCGATAATAAACAGGCTTAGTAATACCAACGTGCCGTGCCACACGGGCGACAGCCCGAGCAGTGACCACGAATTGTCCAGCAACTGCAGGCCGCCAGCCAGTGTCCAGGCAACCAGGATGATCGTGCTGTAACTCTCGCTCACCATATGGAAGCGATTTTTTGTGCCTGTATAATCGGCCGCTTTTTCATGAGCGGCCTGGCTGATCTTGCCGCGGAAAAAGTCGGGGACTTTGCCCCGGCGCGCTACCACGTGGCGAATCTGGCGTCTCGCCAGCCACAGTTGCGCCACTAAGGTCACGGTCAGGAAGCTGATAAAGATTGTTGAGAAAGTATTCACCATCCAGCAATGTTATCATTGCTGAAGAAACCCAGTCACCCGGGAACCCACAAAGTTTAACTGCTAATTCTGGAGCGAAAAATGCCGCAAGACCCCAATGCCCTGATCTGGATCGATCTTGAGATGACAGGGCTGGATACCGACAATGACAAAATAATCGAGGTGGCGACTTTCGTTACCGATTCACAACTTCAGATTGTTGCCGAGGGTCCGGTACTGGCAATCCACCAAAGCGATGAGATTATGAGCGGGATGGATGAATGGAATACCAAAACCCATGGAAAAACCGGACTGGTTGAAAGGGTAAAAGCATCAACACTCGATGAGTCGGCGGCCGAAAAGCAGACAATCGAGTTTCTGGAGCAATATGTTCCCAAAGGAAAATCGCCCATGTGTGGCAACAGCATTTGCCAGGATCGACGATTTCTGGCGCGAACGATGCCGGCGCTGGAGGCATTTTTTCATTATCGCAATCTGGACGTCAGCAGTATCAAGGAGATGGCAAAACGGTGGAAGCCGGAAATTCTTGCCGGCTTTAGCAAGAAGAATACGCACATGGCGTTGGAAGATATTCGTGAATCGATAGAAGAACTTAAATACTATCGCCAGCATTTCATCGTAGTCGATTAGTTGCAGATGACTCTATTGTAATTAATAGCGGTTTCTGACAAATAAAGTGGAATTGACGGGTATTCAAGGGACGATTCAAATGAGAAGAAACGTTGTTGCGTTGTTAATGTTGACTGTTGTGGTAGCGGGGTGTGCCTCTGGTCGACCAGACTGGACTAACGATGGCAAGAGCAAGGAATTTCCGAGTCAGCGTTATTACACCGGGTTTGGTACCTCGACCAATCTGGATGCTGCAAAAAGCCGGGCGCGAAGCAGTCTCACCGATCAGTTTATGAAAAAAGCAGTCGTGGCAGCGAAAGCCGAGGCGGTCGCATTGCGTCGCGAGAATTCGCAGGTCGCGTCATTGGTCAGTTCCCAGCGTGTGCACGCTATAATCAAGCGCCGCACCGATAAAATAATAACCGGTGCCAGGATTGCAGGTACCTGGCTTGGACCAAAAACAAAACATCACTATGCGCTGGCGGTACTTCCGCGTGGTCAGGTGACCGGCAGTCTGCGCCATGAGATAACTCGTCTGGATCGTGCCACCGGCACCTATGTTAAACGCTCTGGTAGGGGTGATGACATGTTACGGCGAATTCGTTCGGCCAGTATTGCACTGGATGCGCAAATTGCGCGCGGTGCTTTCCACCGAATACTCCTTGAAACAGATAAGGAAACTGTCGTTAACCTATGGCAAGTGACGAAACTCGGGGCAGATCTGGACCAGTTGCTAAAACGGGTGCGCATTTCACCACAGGTTGTCGATGATACTACCGGCACATTGTTAACATCGGTTCAGGGTGCGTTGAACGGTGCCGGCTTTCGTGTGAATACTGATGACACCTCCGAGCTTATTCTGGATGTGCGTTTAACGCTGGAAGATCTTGGCACTCGTGATAACTGGTACTGGAGTCGCGGGGTGCTCAAGATGACGTTAAAGGAGCGCGCCAGTGGTCGTGACCGTGGCAGTGTCAGTTGGTCCATAAAAGCAGCAGGGCGTAGCAACAGTGATGCCGAACAGCGGATAGCGGACAAGTCGGATTCTTTGTTGAAGCGCCAGATTCGCGCTTCGATTATCAAGTTTGCCACGCGGTAGGAGCCGACACCAGTCGGCGATAATTTGTCGCTCCCGCCAGTGCGCTGTGGGTATATGCCTACAGGATTCCAAGCCGGGCCAATGCCCACTGAACATGTTCGCGCACGAGTTCGGAGTCGTGGTGTAGCCGCGATTGCAATGCCGCTATGGCTGCCGGTGATTGGTCTCCGTTTCCGAGAGCCACGGCAATATTACGCAACCACCGTTCATGTCCAATGCGCCGTATTGCGGATCCTTCGGTTTTCGCGAGAAACATATTTTCATCCCAGGAAAACAACTCAATCAGTTTTGGCTGATCGAGGCCGTGTTTTGACTGGAAGGCCGGCTCATCGCTTGTTCTGGCAAAACGATTCCACGGGCAAACCAGTTGGCAATCGTCGCAGCCATAAATGCGATTTCCCATCATTGGTCGCAAGGATTCCGGAATCGAGCCTTTTAATTCGATGGTGATATAGGAAATACAGCGGCGGGCGTCCAGTTGATAGGGACCGATAATAGCTTTAGTTGGACAGATATCGATGCAGGCCTGGCAGGTGCCACAATGATTCTCGGCCATCGTATCGTGCGGCAATGGCAGGTCAGAATAGATTTCTCCGAGAAAGAACCATGAACCACAGTCGCGCGCCAGCAAGTTAGTGTGTTTACCAATCCAGCCCAATCCGGCTTTTTCCGCCAGCGGTTTCTCGAGCACTGGTGCACTATCGCTAAATACGCGATAGCCAAAATCGCCAACCTCTTTTTCAATGCGATGGGCCAGCTTCTGCAAACGTTTGCGCATGACTTTGTGGTAGTCACGTCCAAGGGCGTAACGCGAGATCATTCCCAGTGACGGGTCGTTCATGACGCTTTCGGGATCCGCTGTATCGGGGGGAAGATAATCCAGGCGGGCCGAGATAACGCTTCGTGTGTCCGCTATCAACTCCGCCGGGTGGCTACGCTTCGCGCCATGTTCCTGCATATAATCCATCTCGCCATGGTAGTTTTGCTGCAACCAGTTCTGTAAGCGTTGTTCTGCCGGCGTCAGGTCAATATCACTAATACCGATCTTCTGGAAGCCAAGCGAGACCCCCCATGACTTAATTTTTTGGGCCAGGTTGGCAAAATCGAGGTCCGTATTTCGCTCAGGTCGCATAAGGACCTATCATATAGGCAAGATCAGGGCTCGCAAGACAAATCACCCATGCAACTACCGGAAAATCTCTATACTGCTGAACAGTCGAGACAACTCGATCACCTTGCAATCAACGAGTTTGGTCTCGGTGATGGTGTGTTAATGCAGCGCGCGGGTGCCACCGCATATACAACGTTACGTCATCGCTGGCCACGGGCAAGATCCATCACGGTGATTTGTGGACCGGGCAATAACGGTGGAGACGGGTACGTTCTGGCGACTCGCGCGCGTAGCGAGGATCTGGTCGTTATGGTGCGCTGTCTGGGTGATCTGGCCAGGCAGCAGGGTGATGCCCTTGCTGCGCGTGAGACTTATCAAATGATTGGCGGTGAAGTCGAGACATTCAGTGGCACTTTGCCACCACAGCAGGACGTGATTGTGGACGCGCTGTTTGGTACCGGTCTGGAGCGCCCGGTTGAAGGCCAGTGGGCCGACGCAATCAAGGCGATGAATGATGATAAGGCACCGGTGTTGGCACTGGATATTCCGTCTGGTTTGCACTCTGACAGCGGCCGACTTCTGGGTTGTGCCGTGGTTGCCGATGCAACCACTGTTTTTATCGGTTTGAAGGCGGGTATGTTCACTGCAGATGGACCGGATTATTGTGGCCATATTTATTATGATGATCTTGGCATCCCCGGTGCAGTTTCTGCATCAGTGGCACCGTTTGCCAGACGCATTTCACAGGTAAAATTGAAGCAGTGTTTACCACGTCGAAGGCGTAACACCCATAAAGGTCAATCGGGGCGCGTGCTGGTGATTGGCGGCGGTCCGGGTATGCCCGGCGCAGTCCGCCTTGCAGCAGAGGCGGCGCTTTACACCGGGGCGGGCCTGGTGACGGTCGCCACCCATCCCGATCATGCCCGGTTAATCAGTGCTGCACGACCCGAGTTGATTGTGTACGCCATTGCTGCCGCAAACGAGTTGAGCGGTTTGATGAAGTCAGCTGATGTTGTCGCGCTGGGACCCGGTCTCGGCCAGTCCGAGTGGGCCATGCAACTGATGGCAAAAGCGCTGGAGTCACCCGGCCTCAAGGTGCTCGATGCCGATGCATTGAATCTTCTGGCACTGGATGCCAGCAACAGCGATGAATGGATACTGACGCCACACCCCGGTGAGGCTGCCACGCTTCTTGAAACAAACTCCGCCGTCATTCAGCAGGATCGATTTGCGTCTGCTGACGAAATTGTAAAACGTTACGGCGGCATCTGCGTGTTGAAAGGCGCTGGTACCATTATCAGTGACGGAGAATCACGCTTGGTGTGTGACGGTGGGAATTCGGCGTTGTCCACTGCCGGATCGGGCGATCTCCTGACCGGTGCGATTGCATCGTTTGTTGCGCAGGGAATGACACTGAAGGACGCGGCTGCCACTGCCGTCTGGGTGCATGCGCGCGCGGCCGAGATCGTTGCACCGCGTGGCAAAAGAGGCTGGCTCGCCAGCGACTTTTTACCCGCCATGAGAGTGGCCACACACACGCTGGAGTCCCAGGAGGCATGACCGTCTGGGAAATTCCGGTAGCAAATGAAAAGGAGATGGAGGCCCTGGGCCGCCAGCTGGCGCCCACTATTGTTGATCTGGGCCTGGTTTATCTGGGCGGCGACCTGGGTGCAGGTAAAACGACCTTGGTCAGGGGGATATTACGTGGACTGGATCATCAGGGTGTGGTCAAGAGTCCGACGTTTACACTGGTGGAGCCCTACACTCTGGGTGATCTTATTGTTTATCATTTTGATCTCTATCGTTTGAACAATCCGGAAGAACTGGAGTTTATGGGCGCACGAGAATACTTCGCCAGTGGCAGTCTGTGCCTGCTGGAGTGGCCGGAAAGGGGGCGGGGCTTTTTGCCAACGCCGGACATTAGCGTTATGATTTACATAGTTAAACAAGGGCGAAACGTGCGACTTGAATTAATGAGTGATCGTGGCGCCGCGATTGCAGATGCCTTGACGCGTATGCTTGATAAGAAAAAAGGGGCGCACTGCATATGAAGGTTATCGCGGCCCTGGTTCTGATAATCTTTTTTGGCCTGAGTTCTTTGCCGGGCCAAGCGGCAACCGTCTCCATAAAAAATCTTCGAATCTGGCGCGCGCCAGATCACACCCGTCTGGTTTTTGATCTTAGCGGCCCTATGCAGCACAAGATTTTTTCTCTCAAGAATCCCGATCGCGTAGTCATTGATATCGACAACGCTGCACTTACCAGGCCTTTGCCACGGATCAAATATGATGGCCCAATAGTTGGCAACGTGCGCACAGGCAAGCGTGCCGGAGGTACTTTCCGAATCGTATTCGATTTAAAGCGCAAAAGTTTACCAAAGGTTTTCGTCCTTAAGCCATTCCAGAAATATGGGTACCGGCTTGTAATTGATTTTGATCACGGTGGCAAGTCTGCCAAGCCCGCCAAAGTTTCGCTTCCTCCGGTGGCGTTACCGCCAGGAAAAATTCGTAAGACCCCGGCGCCAACACGATCCATATTGAAACGTAAAAATGTCGTCATCGTCATTGATCCCGGTCATGGTGGTGAAGATCCGGGGGCAATTGGCCGGCGATACCGAACTTATGAAAAGCGGGTCGTCCTGAATATCGCCAAAGAATTGAAGAAGTTGATCGATAAAGAGCCAGGTATGGAGGCGATATTAACCCGTAATGGTGATTATTTCGTGCCACTTCCAAAACGGGCATCAATGGCCCAGGAAGCAAGAGCATCAGCCTTTATTTCCATTCACGCCGATTCTTTACCGAAAAAAAGGGCGCGCGGGGCTTCTGTGTATGCGCTGTCGCAGCGGGGGTCAACAAGTCGGCTGGCGAAACATCTGGCGAAGCAAGAGAATGTTTCCGATTTTATTGGTGGTGTCAGCAAGAGCGAAGACCCGCTGGTGCATATGGTGCTGGTGGATATGAATCAAACAACAACGATTGTCGACAGCCTGGAGCTCGGAAGTGACATTATTCGATCGTTGGCGCCAGTGGGTCACTTGCATAGTCGCAAGGTTGAGCAGGCGGGATTTGCGGTACTGAAATCGCCGGTCGTTCCCTCGGTATTGGTTGAAACCGCGTTCATCTCCAATCCGGCGGAAGAAAAGAAGTTGCGAACGCGGTACTTCCAGAAGCGCATGGCGCGCGGAATATTTAATGGTATTAAACGATATGTGAAGCGCAAGGGCTTGCGACCATCACCGCGCGCAGTCTCCCGCCATACCGCAAGTTTCACACGCGAGGAAAGAAAATATATCGTACGGCGTGGCGATACTTTGTCACAAATTGCACGGCGCTATGGTGTCAATGCCGAAGCGATCAGGCTGGCAAATAATAAAAACAGCACGAAACTCAAAACAGGTGAAAGCTTGCTCATACCCTGATAGTTTGTTTTTTTGCGTAATGCAGGCGAACAAGCAAGAATAATTTTCACCGGAGACACGTAGTATGGCAGAACCTCGTAAATCCATTCATGGCGAGTGGTCCTCGCGCACGGCGTTTGTACTGGCGGCCACCGGTTCTGCCGTTGGCCTCGGCAATATATGGAAGTTCCCCTACATCACCGGTCAGAACGGCGGCGGCGCGTTTGTACTGGTCTATCTACTGTGTATTGCCGCCATTGGCATCCCCATCATGATGGCGGAAGTTATGATTGGTCGTCGTGGTCGTCAAAGCCCGATAAACACCATGCGCACGCTGGCCATAGAGGCAGGACGCAGCCCGCGCTGGCAGTTTCTCGGTTGGGCCGGTGTGTTCGCCGGTTTCATGATTCTATCTTATTACAGCGTTATCGGTGGCTGGGCGATTGCCTACATTGTGAACATGGGTGCCGGTGCGTTTCAGGACGTCAGTGCTGACCAGGCAAGCGCAGTTTTTTCAGGATTGACGTCCGATCCACTGCGCCTGTTGGCGTGGCACTCCTTGTTTATGGTCATGACCATGGTGGTGGTGGCTCGCGGAGTGCGCGGCGGTCTGGAAATGGCGGTACGTTTTCTGATGCCAGCCCTGTTTGTGTTACTGCTGGTGATGGTTGCTTACGCCATGGGCACCGCCGAATTTGGTGCCGGTCTGAAATTTCTATTCGAGCCCGATTTTAGCAAAATTGGCTGGAACGGAGTTCTGATTGCCATGGGTCACGCATTTTTTACGTTGAGCCTCGGTATGGGAGCCATTATGGTTTATGGTTCTTACTTGCCAAAGAATGTGTCGATTGCCAAAACCTCTATCATCATAGCGGGTGCCGATACTCTGGTTGCTCTGCTTGCAGGTATGGTCATTTTTCCGATTGTATTTGCCAATGGACTTGAGCCCGGGGCGGGTCCGGGGCTGATTTTCGAAACTCTGCCCATCGCCTTCGGGCAGATGTGGGGCGGAAGCTTTTTTGGTGTTCTTTTCTTTCTGTTGCTGACTTTTGCAGCCTGGACATCCGCTATTTCCCTGATCGAACCGGCTGTTGCATGGTTGGTGGAAAATCGCGGCTTGAGTCGTGTGACTGCCTCAGTGTGGGCGGGAGGCATTACCTGGTTTCTGGGTATCGGCAGTCTGTTATCGTTTAATCTGTGGAAGGGCGATACCCTGTTTGGAATGAACTTCTTTGAGCTGCTGGACTACCTGACGGCTAATATAATGCTGCCGCTGGGGGGTGTTGCCATTGCCGTGTTTGCCGCGTGGTCGATGTCGCGATCGGCAACAGAAGAAGAACTCGACTTGGGTAATAAGCGAATGTTTGATCTGTGGCGCTTCTTCGTACGTTACATCACGCCAACCGCGGTCATTATAGTGTTTCTTAACGCTATCGGTGTTTTTTAGACAGTATTGTAGACAGGGGTTCAGCCATCCAGTCGCTGGATTATTTCCTGGCGGATGCTGTCAAGATTTGCACTGTCGGTTAGCGGTTCACCGTTCATGTCGGTGACAAAGAAAATATCCTCAGCACGCTCACCATAAGTTGCAATTTTTGCACCAACGAGCCTTACATGACACGCGAATAGCGCCAGTGCTATCTGGTGAAGCAGCCCCGGTCGATCCTGTGCCGTCACCTCGATGATACTTTGCTGGCCGTTGGCAGACTGGGCAAATCTGACATTGGTTTTAACAGGGAAATGTTTCAGTTGCCGGGTCAAGCGTCTGTCCATGTGCTTTTTTGCATCCTGTGCATGAATTAATTCGTTGTGCAGCTCCGTTGCCAGCAACCGAAGTTCGTTGTCATTAGCTACCGCCTTGTTTTCGCGATCCAGTACCACAAAGGTATCGATGATGTAGCCATTGCGTGCGGCGTGCATACGCGCGTCAACCACCGACAGTCCGCGTTTTTCCAGCGCGCCCGTAATGATGCTGAACAATCCCTCGCGATCAAGCGTGTATATCATAATCTCGGTGCCGCCTACCTTGGGATTGCAGGTTGCTGTCACCAGCGGCAGGTCGGTTGCCATAGCGGAGGCCACAGTGCTGGCATGCCAGGAGAGACTATCGACACTGTGACGCAGGAAATATTCGTTTTCCATTTCCCGCCAAAACTGCTCGACTCGATCGAGGGGTGTGCCGCGGACAGCGAGTTGTTCAAGCGCTTCCGATTTTATCTCGGCCAGGTGTTCTTTTATGTCAATAGGCATACCGAATCCATGGCGCAACAGGCGTGAGGTTTCCTGATATAGCTGGGCCAACAAACCCCGCTTCCATTCGCTCCACACCTTGGGGCTGGTGCCACGCATATCTGCGACAGTTAAAAGGTAAAGATTGTCGAGGTGTTCCTGGTCTCCCACGGTGCGGGCGAAGTTCATGATGATTTCCGGATCATGAATATCCTGACGTTGTGCCACCAACGACATGAACAAATGATTACGTACCAGCCAGCAAATAAAGCGCGTGTCGTATTCACTCAGTGTATGTATGACGCAGAAACGCCTTGTCTCTTTTTCACCGAGTCTGGAGTGGTCGCCACCGCGTCCCTTGGCAATATCATGGTACAGAGCTGCAACATAAAGTCGTTCCGGTTTAACCAGGTCCTTGATAATTGATGATGCCATTGGGAACTCGGTGGCGAACTCAGGCACCGTGAACCGCCTTACATTGCGAAGAACAAACAGGATGTGCTCGTCAACAGTAAAAACGTGAAACAAATCATGTTGCATTTGTCCGACGATGCGACCGAAGGCTGGCAGGTAAGCTCCGAGTACACCATAGGCATTCATGCGACGGAACTCATGGGTAATGCCGGACGGTTGGCGCAAGATCTCCATGAACAGACTGCGACAGGCGAGATCCTTACGGAAGTTTTTATCGATCAGGTACAGATGAGAGCGTACCTGGCGAATGGTACTTGACCGGACGCCTTTGAGTTCAGGGTGCTGTTGTAATAGCAGGAACATTTCCAGCATCGCCCAGGGGGTGCGTTTAAACACTTTGTCATCGACGGTCTCTATAAAATCACCGTGCGCGCGAAAGCGTCGATTAAGCGAGCGGCTGCGTAGACGTCCTTTGGCCAGTATGGCCTCCTGAAAGTGTTGCAACAGGATCTCGTTTAGCAGCGACAGTTCTTTCACGGTTCGGTAATAACGCTTCATATACTGTTCAACTGCCAGACTACCGGGCCTGTCATTGAACCCCGCTAGTGAAGCCAGGGCACGCTGGTGATCAAATAGCAGGCGATCCTCGCGACGGCCGGCAAGATAGTGGAGGCCGCTACGTAATTGCCAGAGATAGTTACGGCCGCGGATTAGGGCACGATATTCCTCTTCGGTCAAAAAGCCGTGTTCCACCAGCTCATGCAAGGAACCCGTGCCAAACTCGCGTTGCGTTACCCACGAGATCATCTGAATGTCACGGAGTCCACCCGGACCTTCTTTGATGTTGGGCTCCAGGTTATAAGCGGTGTCGTCATATCGCCCGTGTCTGGCAATTTGTTCTTTCCATTTGGCAGCAAAAAACTTGCGGCTGGGCCATATTTTTGCCGGCCCGTTGGTTTCTCGCATACGGTTGAACATGTCTTCGTCGCCAACGAGTAGACGCGCTTCCATCAGGTTGGTGGTTACCGTAATGTCTTTCTTCGATTCTTTCGCACAGTCTTTGAGTGTTCGTGCGCTGTGGCCAACTTCCATCCCAATGTCCCACAAAAAGCGGATAAAAGTTTCGAGGAAATTGTTCAGTTTATTGTGCGCCGGTTGGTGCAGCAATAACATGAGATCGATGTCGGAAGCGGGGTGCAGCTCACCGCGACCATATCCGCCCACGGCAATTAACGAGATTTCTTTTCCCTCGGGCAACAGGGGGTGATGGTGCTGGAATGCCAGCAGTATCAGTTGGTCTACCAGCCATGCGTGACTCTGGACAAGGTCATCCGGGCGGGCCCCCGTGTGGAAGTATCTTTCCAGCCGCTGTCTCCCGGTTTTAAGCGTCTTGCGGAAAAGCGTTAATGCATCACTGTCTTGTTCAAGCGAGCCCCGGAAGGTTTCGGAGTCAAATAATTCTTTCTTGCTGATCACCATGCAGCGATATTCGCTGATAACCCGTGCGACAACAAGCAAGCGACCAGGATGATTAAGGTTGTTCTCCGGGTAGCTGGGTCAGGATCTCATGACCGTCATTGGTTACCAGGATTGTATGCTCCCATTGCGCCGAGAGAGTATGGTCAGAAGTAACCACCGTCCAGTTATCCTTCAGCAGTTTTATTCCCTTGCGACCGGCATTGATCATGGGTTCGATGGTAAACGTCATGCCGGGTTTGAGCATCACGCCGATCCCCGGGGGACCGTAATGCAATACCTGGGGTTCTTCGTGGAACTGACGGCCGATACCGTGACCACAGTATTCCCGCACAACAGAGTAGTTCAGCGATTCGGCATACTCCTGAATGGCATGCCCGATATCTCCCAGCCGGGTACCTGGACGTACCTGTTCGATGCCAATCATCAAGCACTCATGAGTGGTTTCGGTCAGGCGTTTCGCCAGTACGGATGGCTCACCGACATAAAACATCTTGCTGGTGTCACCATGAAAACCGTCCTTGATAACGGTGATATCAATATTAAGAATATCGCCTTTTTTGAGTTTTTTGGACGACGGGATGCCGTGGCACACCTGGTGATTGATGGAAGTACAAATAGACTTGGGGAATCCCTTGTAATTAAGCGGTGCCGGAACGGCCTTTTGTTCGTTCACGATATAATCGTGGCACAGGGCGTCGAGCTCATCGGTGGTGATACCTGGCTGCACGTGAGGCCGGATCATTTGCAGTACTTCACCGGCAAGGCGGCCAGCGACGCGCATTTTCTCGATTTCTACTGCGGATTTGATGTGAATCGCCATATTCCAGCCAGTAAGCGGAGCCAATGTGGGTCAAAAATGGGCCTTTTATAACATGATTCGGGACCGGTACTGCCTGAACCCCTAATTCGCTTGGGGATAAAGGCCAAAGCGGTTGAAATTATTGTCGAAAATAAGGTGATGGGGTATATTGCGCGCCTTGCTTGATACCTAAAACGCACATGAATCGTCACATGCGCCCGGGTGCCCTCCATTATGGATGGGTTGGTGCATGGGGTTCATGGAAGCCTAAAACCCGAAAGGAGATTACTATGAGTAAAGTAAGTATGCGAGACATGCTCGCAGCTGGTGTGCATTTTGGGCACCAGACCCGCTATTGGCACCCCAAGATGCGCCCCTATATTTTTGGTGAGCGCAACAAAATTCACATAATTAACCTCGAGAAGACGGTTCCATTACTGGAAGACGCCCTGAATTTCCTCGGCAGTCTGGCGTCCAAGCGGGGCAAGATCCTGTTTGTCGGCACCAAGCGCCAGGCAACAGACACTATTCGCGATGAAGCAATCCGTTGTGGTGCGTCCTATGTCAATAAACGTTGGCTCGGCGGCATGTTAACCAACTTCAAGACGGTTAAGCATTCTATTAGTCGGCTGAAGGAACTTGACGTCATTCTTGGTGAAGATGCCAGCTCCAAGCTGAATAAAAAAGAATTACTGATGCTGAGCCGTGAGCGCGCAAAACTCGACGGCGCGTTAGCGGGCATCAAGGACATGGGGGGTCTGCCCGATGCCCTGTTCGTCATCGATGTCGGCATTGAATATATCGCCGTCAAGGAAGCCAACAAGCTCGGTATTCCAGTGGTGGCCATTGTCGATACCAACTGTAAACCCGATGGCATTGATTATGTTATTCCGGGTAATGATGATGCGATTAGTGCGATTCGTCTTTATTTGTCAATCGCAGCTGACGCCATCCTGGAAGGTCGTAAATCTGCGCAGGTTGCTATGCCCGCCGGTGAAGATGACTATGTCGAGGTGGATGATGACCAACCCAAAGTCAAGGTGAAGACGAAAAAGAAAACCACAAAGCCCGCAGCGACGAAGCCCAAGGCCGTGTCGGAGAAAAAACCAGAGAAAGAGTCTGACGCCAAAGAGACTGATACCTCTGAAAACAAATCCTGAAGCATCAGTGAAGACAGGGGCTGGGTCCCTTTTTTGACATACCGGCCCCTGACCGAACCTGATATTAGTTGACTGATTCAAGAAAGAAACGAGTGATGGAAGGTAAAGAATAATATGGCTATATCTGCTGCAGAAGTAAAATTACTGCGTGAGATGACAGGTCTTGGCATGATGGACTGCAAGAAGGCTCTGGAAGAAACAGGTGGTGACAAGGACGCTGCTATTGAATTGCTGCGCAAGACAGCGGGTGCAAAACTTGAAAAGAAAGCCGGACGCACCGCCGCCGAAGGTTTGGTCAGCGTTGCGGCAGAGGGTAATGCGACAGCGCTGGTGGAAGTGAACAGCGAGACCGACTTTGTTGCCAAAGGTGACGAGTTCCAGGGCTTTGTTACACAAGTCGCCACTTGCGTGGCTAGAAACAGACCCGCTGACGTAACGGCTCTCATGAACCAGCCCATGGATTCCGGTGAGACGGTTGCCAAAACGCTGGAAGCCATGGTGCAGAAGCTGGGCGAGAAAATGAATGTCCGCCGGTTCGAGACTTATGCCACCGATAACATGATTGGCAGCTATGTCCACACTACCCGGAAGATTGCTGTACTGGTTGAGATTGAAGGGGGAGATGAAGCTCTGGCCAAGGATATCGCCATGCATATTGCGGCCAGTCGTCCCCAGTTTGTCAGCTCAGAAGAGGTACCGGAAGAGGTAAAGACCAAGGAACGGGAGTTCTTTGCCGAACAGGCCAAGGAAAGCGGTAAATCCGATAACATTATAGAGAAAATGGTGGAAGGGCGTATTAACAAGTTTCTCAACGAGATTTGTCTGTTGGGCCAGCCGTTCGTTAAAGATGCAGACACCAGGGTAGAGAAGTTGCTGCAATCTGCTGATGCAAAGGTGGCGCGCTTCGTACGTTATGAGGTCGGTGAAGGTATGCAGAAGAAGGAAGAGGATTTTGCCGCTGAAGTCATGGCGCAGGTGAAGGGAGCCTGAGGTTTGACTACCGCCGGCCGATCACCGGCATATAAACGTATCCTGCTGAAGCTCAGTGGTGAGGCGTTGATGGGCGACGAACCCTATGGCATCAATCGTGATGTTATCAGGCGAATTGTTGGAGAGATTAAAGATGTCGTTAACGAAGGCGTGCAGGTTGCCATCGTCGTTGGCGCCGGCAATATCTTTCGCGGCATCGCCGCATCAACACAAGGTATGGACCGCGCTACGGCGGACTACATGGGAATGCTGGCGACAGTCATAAATTCCATGGCCTTGCAGGACGCGCTGATGCAAATCGAAGTCGATGCGGTTGTACAGTCGGCAATCCCGATGGAGCCGGTGGTGGAGTCTTATAATCGCAACAAGGCATTACGCCACCTTGACGCGGGAGTTGTCGTGATATTTGGTGGCGGTACGGGTAATCCGTTCTTCACCACCGATACGGCAGCCAGTCTGAGAGGTCTGGAGATGCAGGTAGATGTTGTGCTTAAGGCAACCAAGGTCGACGGTGTGTACACCAGGGATCCGGCCAAGTATGCAGATGCCCGGCGTTATGAGAGATTGTCTTATGACGAGGTACTGAAAAATCGTCTGGAGGTAATGGATGCAGCGGCGATAGCGTTGTGCCGTGATCAACAGATGCCACTACAGGTATTCAGCATCAACAATCCCGGGACCCTGTTGAAAGTGGTTCTGGGGGGGGACGAAGGAACACGAGTTGAAACCGGAGAGCCGTCATGACAGACAGTGTCGACAAAATAAAAAAGGATGCCGAAATACGGATGCAGAAGTCTGTTGAGTCCAATCGGGCCGGATTGAGCAGGATTCGAACTGGCCGTGCCAGTATCGGTTTGCTGGATCATATTACTGTTGATTTTTACGGTACTCCCAGTCCTTTAAGTCAGGTTGGATCGATTAGCGTTTCAGACGCGAGAACACTGACAATCAAATTATGGGATAAGGCCATGATACAACCGGTGGAGAAAGCGATCATCAAATCCGATTTGGGGTTAAACCCGGTCGTTGCTGGAGAAACCATTCGCATTCCAATCCCGGCCCTAACGGAAGAGCGCCGCATAGAACTGACCAAGCTGGCACGAAGCGAAGCCGAAAACGCAAAAATTGCCATTCGCAATATTCGCCGTGACTCGAATCAGCATCTCAAAAATCTGGTCAAGGCCAAAACAATTTCTGAAGACCAAGAAAAGCAGGCCGAGGCGGTGGTGCAGAAATTGACGGATCGCTCTGTGGCCGAAGTGGAGAAACTGGTAGAAGAAAAAGAAAAAGATTTGATGGAAATCTGATGAAGCCTGGAATGTACGACCAACCGGGAGCCTGGAAGACACCGCCTTTAGTTATCGGCATCAGAGCACCCTGCTGAAAATGATCAAACCTGCTGTCGTCAAACACTCCGGAACTGATTTAAATGACGGCAAATTGCCTGCCCATGTCGCCGTTATCATGGATGGTAATGGCCGCTGGGCACGAAAGCGCGGCTTGCCGCGCATTGCCGGGCACCGTAAGGGAGCCGAAACAGTGCGCAAGCTGATTACCCTTTGCGGTAAAAAGAAAATACCTTTTCTTACGCTGTTCGCCTTCAGCAGTGAAAACTGGAAACGCCCGCAGCCCGAGGTGAGTCGCCTGATGGAATTATTTGTATCAGCTCTGGACAAGGATATTGGTGAATTGCATGAAAACAATGTGCGCTTCCGCGTAATCGGTGATCGCACTTCGCTTGATCCCGGTATAGTAGAGAAAATTGTAAAAGGCGAGACGTTAACCGTGGCCAATACCGGTCTGCAGCTAAATGTTGCCATTAACTACGGCGGCAAGTGGGACATTCTCAACGCCTGCCAGAAGATTGTCGACGAGTCTGGACACGCTAAACGGAAGCCCGGATCAATCACTTTCGAAGACCTGGAGACGGCCTTGAGCACGGCCGGACAACCGGAACCGGATTTGTTCATTCGCACTGGCGGCGAACGCCGTATCAGCAATTTTCTGTTGTGGCAGTTGGCCTACACCGAGCTCTATTTTTCAGACGTTCTGTGGCCAGACTTTGGCAACAAGGAGTTTGAACAGGCCCTCGCTGAATATGCCGGCAGGCAAAGGCGTTTTGGCCAGACCGGCGAACAGGTGGAGGCGGGCTGATGTTGTGGAAACGCGTGTTAACGGCCGTCGTCCTGTTACCGCTGGTGCTATGGGCGCTGTTCGCCCTGCCGCCAACGGGGATTGCGGTCCTGATTGGCCTGGTCGTGACCATTGCCACCTGGGAACTTACCGCGCTGATCGGGTTAAAGACCAGACTGGCACGTGCGCTGTATACCATATTAATGATTGTGTTTGGCGCCTCCGGTTCGCTGTGGCTGTTACGGGGCAACTCGCTGTTTCCGCTTTTTGCAATTGCGTCTTTGTGGTGGATTTATGCGTTTGTGCACATCCTGAAAGAAGATGGCAGTTACGGTGGCGTGTTCGGGAGTTCTACCGGACGCCTGATCGCCGGTTTTCTGGTGATGTTGCCCACCTGGTTGGGTTTCCTGACGTTGTATATTAATGATTCGGCTGCACCCAATCTGCTGTTGTATGTTCTGGTACTTGTCTGGGTGGCAGATTCATTTGCCTATTTTTCTGGCAAGGCATGGGGTCGACATAAGCTCGCACCTGCTGTCAGCCCGGGAAAGTCTATTGAGGGTGTCGTCGGTGGGTTGGTTGGCGTAGCCACTGTTGCGATCGCAGCCGAACTGTTTCTTTGGCAGCATGAAGGCAAAGCCCTTTTGGTATGGATTCTGCTCGCATTACTGACAGGCGCAGTCTCCGTCGTCGGCGACCTCACAGAGAGCATATTCAAGCGCCGCGTCGGGGCAAAAAACAGTGGCACACTGCTTCCCGGCCATGGCGGAATGTTTGACCGTATCGACGCCTTGACCGCAGCGATTCCGGTGTTCGCCTTCGGCTGGCAACTGACTAACGGGGCCGCGTGGTGAATCCTGTCCACAGTGATGTAAACAGACTACGTGGTGTTGCCATCCTGGGCGCAACCGGGAGTATCGGTGTCAATACGCTGAACGTTATTTCCCGTCACCCGGATCGGTTCACAGTGGTCGTCCTGACGGCGAATACGCAGGTCGACCGTTTATTTGAACAGTGCAAGCGCTTTCAGCCGCGCGTGGCAATCATGGCTGATGCGCAAAGCGCAGAACGCCTGCAGCAAAAGGTAAATAAGGCCGGTCTTGAAATTAAGGTGGCGGCAGGTATTGGCTCGATAGGTTCGGCAGTAGAAGCAGATGATATTGAAATTGTTATGGCCGCCATTGTTGGAGCGGTCGGGCTCAAGCCTACCCTTGCCGCCGTCCAGGCTGGCAAACAGGTGCTGATTGCAAATAAGGAACCGCTGGTGATGTGCGGTGGTGTCTTTATCGCCGAAGCCAAGCGATCAGGCGCGGTATTACTTCCGATCGACAGCGAACACAATGCCATCTTTCAGTGCTTGCCGTCAGGTTACCGGGCAGGAGAGCTCGTCGTCGGCGTGCGCCGCATCCTGTTGACCTGTTCGGGCGGACCGTTCCGGGAAACACCGATCGAGCTGTTGAAAGACGTAACGCCGCAACAGGCCTGCGCTCATCCAAACTGGATTATGGGTAAAAAAATATCCGTCGATTCGGCGACACTGATGAACAAAGGGTTGGAGCTGATCGAGGCCTGCTGGCTATTTGGCGTGCAGCCAGATCAAGTGGAAATCGTCATCCATCGACAAAGTGTCATTCATTCCATGGTGGAGTATCTGGACGGTTCTGTGTTGGCGCAAATGGGAAATCCGGACATGAAGATTCCCATTGCCCATGCCCTGTCGTGGCCGGATCGTATCGACTCCGGGGCGAAAGCACTCGATCTGTTTGATATTGGCCGCCTGGATTTTGAGCGCCCGGATATGACCAAATTTCCCTGTTTGCGACTCGCCTATGGGGCGGTGGTAGAGGGTGGCACGGCGCCCGCAATTTTGAATGCCGCCAATGAAGAGGCGGTGCAGGCGTTTCTGGATAATCGCATGGCGTTTACCAGTATTGCGAAAGTCATTGAGCGTGTACTGGAAAGCGTGGACGCAAGAGCGGTGACCACAATTGACGCCATTGTTGAAGATGATGCCCGTGCCCGTCTGGCAGCGCGTGCACTGATTCTGCCTGCCGACAAGATTGAGGAGAGCATACATTGATTAGCGGTATTTACATGTTGGTGGCCTTTGTTGTTGCGCTGGGAATCCTGATCGTTGTGCATGAGTTCGGTCACTACTGGGTAGCAACACGTGTCGGTGTCAAGGTGCTTCGATTCTCGGTCGGATTTGGAAAACCCATTTGGCGCCGACGTTGGGGAAAAGATCAAACCGAGTTCGTTATTTCCGCCATCCCGTTGGGTGGATATGTTCGCATGTTGGGTGAAGGCGATGATGGTTATTCGCCTGATGAAGCCCACCGTGCATTCAGTCAAAAATCACTGCTTAAGCGTACGGCGGTCGTGGTGGCCGGGCCATTGTTCAATCTGGCGTTTGCTGTGATTGCATTCTGGCTGGTCTACATGATTGGCATAGACGGAATTCGGCCAGTGGTAGGCGTGGTGGCACCGCAGTCTATCGCCGAAGCGGCTGGTTTCAGAAGTGGTGATGAATTACTGGAAATTGACGGTAAGCCGGTGCAGACCTGGGGTCAACATCGCATGTATATCTTCCGTCGCACGCTGGATCGTGCCGAGATGAATTTTACGGTGCGCACGGCAACCGGGAAAGAACTGCGGCGGTCCATTGACCTGTCACAGATACCCATTGCAGATATAGATGCCGGTCTGATCTCCCGCGGTATCGGGCTTTATGTCGAGATGCCGGAATTACCTGCTGTGATTGGAAAAATTGAAACAGGTCCGGCTGCGGCTGCCGGTCTTGAACCGGGAGACCTGATCATTAGGGTAGAGCAGGCGAGCGTGAAGAACTGGCAGGAATTTGCCAGCCAAATACGTGCCCGGCCCGGGCAGGAAACCCGGTTGGCGGTGAAGCGGGACAATCGCGAGTTACTGATAACCGTTACGCCGCGTGCACAAAAAATTGCCGACAAGACCATCGGGCTGATCGGGGTTCGCCCTGAATACCCTGGCCTGCCGGACGATATGAAGGCCGTTGTACGCTACGGTCCACTGAAATCTTTATTCGTAGCGGCTGAACAGACCTGGACCATGTCGGTGTTAACCCTGGAAATGTTGTACCGAATGCTCAGGCTTGAAATTTCGTCGCGCAATATCAGCGGCCCGCTTACAATTGCGCAGGCTGCCGGGTACTCGGCACAAATGGGAGTAGACCGTTTTCTCATGTTTCTGGCGCTGGTGAGCATCAGCCTGGGCGTGCTTAATCTTTTGCCTATTCCGGTACTGGATGGCGGTCACCTACTCTACTATGCATTTGAAGCCGTTCGGGGAAAGCCGCTTTCCGAGACCGTTCAGGCATGGGGGCAACAAATTGGTATAATCCTGCTGGTAGGCTTGATGCTGCTGGCTTTTTATAATGACATAACAAGAATCCTGTTTGAATGAATTACCCAATTTTGAACAAATCGTCTCATCTCATTGTAGTGGGGAGACTCTTTCTGGTGCTTACCGTATTGCTGGTATCGTCTATCAGTTATGCATTCGAGTCTTTTATCGTAAAAGAAATCCGCGTGGAAGGGCTTCAGCGCATCTCGGTTGGCACAGTTTTCAATTACCTGCCGGTTCGGGTTAATGAAAAGTTGACCAATAATCGAGCCAGCGATTCATTGCGGGCATTGTTCAGTACGGGATTCTTCAAGGATGTCCGATTAGCAAGAGAAGGCAATACATTGCTCGTTCATGTGGTAGAACGGCCATCAATATTGAGTATCACTATCGAGGGTAGCAAGAAGATCCCCCCCACAGATCTTAAGAAGACACTGAAAGAAGCGGGCCTAGGTGAAGGTAGAACATTTAATCGCTCGTTGCTTGATCGTGTTCAGCTAGATCTAAAGCGACAGTACTACAGCCTTGGATACTATGCTGTAACAATTGACCACACAATCAAGCCCAAAGATCAGAACAGGGTAGCCATTGAATTTAAAATCTCGGAAGGTCGAATTGCGTTGATCGAAGACATACGAATTGTTGGCAATAAGGCGTTTACTGACAAAAAGTTATTGGGATTATTTCAGTTGCGTACGCGCGCGAAAACCAAAATGCCGTTCAGCAGGAAAGACCGGTATTCGAGACAAAAACTGGAAGGTGATCTGGAGTCGCTGCGAAACAAGTATCACAATGCCGGCTACATCGATTTTGCAATCAATTCAACGCAAGTATCCGTTACACCGGACCGGGAGTATGTTTACCTGACGATATCAGTGACAGAAGGGAAGCAATATAAGATAAAACGTCACGCGATCGTGGGAGAAACGATAGTCGGTGAGAAGGCTATCAATAAGCTGATTACAATCAAACAGGGCGATATTTTTTCCAGAAAGATAATTGTTGATATCGCATCTGCCATCAGCGGACGGCTAGGTGACGAGGGCTATGCGTTTGCGAAAGTGAATGCGATTCCTGACATTAATAGAGAAACGGGAGAAGTCAGTTTCAATTTTACTATCGATCCCGGCAAACGGGTCTATATTCACCGTATCAATATCTCCGGAAACAATATTACTCGCGATTCTGTCATTCGACGGGAAATACGGCAGCTGGAGGGAACGTGGTTCTCTCGGAAGAAACTCGACCGTTCCCGAGTGAGATTGCAGCGCCTTGGTTTTTTCGAGACAGTGGATGTCAAAACGAGACCGGTAACAGGATCTGCCGATCAGGTCGATATTGATATTAGAGTGATAGAACGTACAACCGGTAGCATTACGCTGGGCGCCGGGTTTTCGGATGCAAATGGTGTTTTTATCAGCCTTGCCTACAATGAAAGAAATGCCTTCGGTACTGGCAAGGATGTTCGCGTATCCTATGACAATAGTCAGGCGACAACCACTTACGACTTCAGCTATAACAATCCTTACTATACAAAAAGTGGCGTTAATCGTGGATTTAATTTGTATTCACGGGCGGTTGATGCCGAAGTATCCGGAACAGGTAA
>JAZFSZ010000089.1:0-20117 GCA_036446455.1 Acidiferrobacterales bacterium | reverse complement strand
GATGGAGTGATTGTTGAAATCGTTTATTTCTAATATACTGATTGGTTGTACCTATTAATATACGGGCCGTGTATGAACCTGCGGGAACTGGAATACCTGGTGGCGGTGGCTGAGGAACGCCATTTTCACAAGGCGGCAAAGCGCTGTTTTGTCAGCCAGCCCACCCTGAGCGGGCAACTGAAAAAGCTGGAGGATGAGCTGGGTGTACTGCTGGTCGAGCGCAGCACCCGGCAAGTGGTAATGACCGATGTCGGTAAGGCTGTTACAGAGCAGGCGCGTCGTATCCTGGCGCAGGTGAAGGGAATTCGAGAAATAGCGCAGACGTCGCAGGATGTGATGGCAGGTGATCTGCACCTGGGGCTGATCCCGACGCTGGCACCATATCTGTTGCCGCAGATCATGCAGCAAATACACAAGCAGTATCCAAAATTAAAACTGTGGCTGCACGAATACCAGACCTCGGTATTGCTGGAAAAACTACACCGCGCCGAACTCGATTTATTGATCCTGGCATTGCCCGTGGACACAGACGAATTCGCCGAGCTGGATCTGTTTCAGGAATCTTTTTTGCTGGCCGTGCCACGGGATGAGGAGCTCGCCGGGAAGCCAATTATTTCCCTGGGCGATCTCGATAACCGTGAAATGCTTCTGCTCGAAGAAGGCCATTGCCTGCGACACCAGGCGCTGGAAGTATGTTTCATGGCCGGCGCCACCGAAAATTCAGCGTTTCAGGCCTCCAGCCTCGAAACTCTGCGCCACATGGTGGGAGAAGGTATGGGACTCACGTTGATGCCGGAACTGGCGGTACCAGACAAACAGACCAAAAAAGATCCGATCCGCTACTTGCCTTTCAGGAACCCAAAACCCAGCCGTCGCATCGGCATGCTTTACCGCAAAGGCAGCTACCGTGAAGAGACATTTACCCGGCTTCGGACACTGATCCGGAACACTTTATCTTCAATGTAAAATGCGTACTGGCGTAATATCTGTCCTACATCCGGCATCCAGACACTTTGGAAAAATCTGCGGAAGATCTTGCCATCACTTCAACCAACCCGAACCAGAAACATCCACAGGTGTCTCAAAACCGGAATAATGATAAACACACAGTATGCCCAAGTTTAAACTCATCGCCCACCGCGGTTATACGCGGCACTTTCCCGAAAATACAATTGTCGGTTTAGGCGCAGCTATCGAGGCCGGTGCCAGGGCGGTTGAGATCGATATTCAACTCACAGCCGATCAGGTGCTGGTGTTGTTTCATGACCGTGACCTGAAACGCGTCTGCGGTGTCGATGGCGCCATCCATGACCACACTCTGCAGCAGGTGCAGGCATTCAGGGCCTCGGAGCCGGAGCGTCTGGGTGATGCCTTTGAACACACCAAGGTCGCGACCTTGAGCGAATTTGTGCAGCTGATGCTGCACCACCCCAACGTTCGCATTTTTGTCGAAGTGAAACGGGTAGCAATAGAAAAATTAGGTGCCACCACGATCCTTTCTCTATTACACCGTGAGCTTGCTCCTGTACGCAAACGTTGTGTACTGATTTCGTTTGATTATGATTTTATGCTGGCGGCAAGACGTAACGGTTGGGAATATATCGGCGTTATTCTTGAAAGCTGGGGTGATCGCAATCAGCGCATCGTGGATGACATCCAGCCACAATATACTTTCTGCAATTACAAGAAACTCCCCAAACTGGGTTCGGTCAAAAAACGCAAGTCGCGACTGGTATTGTATGAGGTCAATGATCCCAAGCTGGCAATCAAGCTGGCAAAGCGGGGTGCCGACTACATCGAGACTTTTGATATTGAAAAAATGAGCTTGTTGCTGGCTAAACATATGGAATAAGTACATGGAAAGCGTCGACATAATTGTTATCGGCGGTGGTATCCACGGCACCGGCGTGGCACAAGCTGCGGCAGCCGCCGGCTACAAAACTGTCTTGCTGGAACAAACTGGCCTAGCCGCCGGCACCTCCGGCCGTTCCAGTAAATTGATACACGGTGGTTTGCGCTACCTCGAAAGCTTGCAGTTTGGCCTCGTACGCGAGTCCCTGCGGGAACGCCTTACCTTGTTGCAGATTGCACCGAGCCTGGTAAAAGCCACGCGTTTTTACCTTCCTGTCTATAACAATACGTCGCGCCGGCCGTGGATGATTCGCACCGGGCTGTCACTTTATGCCCTGCTCGCCGGTTTGCGCCGCCGCGCCCTGTTTCATCAGCTTAGCCGGGACGAATGGCACCGGCTCGACGGTCTGAGCACCGAAAATCTGGTCACCGTGTTTCGTTACTGGGACGCACAAACCGATGACGTCAAATTGACACAGGCGGTGATGCGTTCGGCACAGTCGCTGGGCGCGGAACTGTATTTGCCGGCAGAGTTTGTTGGCGCCAGCTTCAATGGCGAACACTATTCGGTACGTATCCGCAAAGATGGAGGAGAAACCGGATTACGCTGTCGTGCACTGGTCAATGCTGCCGGGCCGTGGGCCAATCCCGTACTGGAGCGGATAAACCCCGTAACGGACAAGCTTGCTATGGATCTGGTGCAGGGCAGCCACATTGTTCTGCGAGGCAAGACCGAGCAGGGCGTGTACTACCTCGAGGCGCCTAAAGACCGGCGCGCGGTATTTGTCATACCTTGGTATGAACACACACTGGTGGGGACAACCGAGAAAAACTATGAAGGTGATCCCGCCAAGGTGGTCGCAACACAGGAAGAGATCGATTACTTACTGGAAACCTATCACCATTATTTTCCCGCGCGGCATACCAGTATTATCGGCAGTTTTGCCGGCCTCAGAGTGTTACCACACAGTGAAAACGCAGCATTTCATCGACCCCGCGACATTACCTTGCACGAAACCGCGACGCATCCGGGCCTGATTACTATTTATGGCGGTAAACTGACGGGTTACCGCGCAACCGCACAAAAAACCATTGCGCAACTGCGAAAAACATTAGGACGCCGTGAGGCAATAGCGGATACGCGCGAACTGAAGCTGACCTAATCCTTGCGCATGTCTTCCAGCATGGCGTCTCTCCATGCCTGATAGCGTTGTTGCAGCGCGCCGTTTTCTTTGGGTTTAAACCAGACGCCGATGCTGGATTCGGGCCACTCACTCGGGCAGTTGGCCACAAGGTATGCCGTACCGCGGGCCGTGGCCTCGCGCTCTACCGGTCGATACACCGGCAGCTTGCTGATGTCAGCGAGTCGCTGACACAGGCCATCGAGACTGGCGAGGCCGCCGGTAATCTGGATTTGCAGCGGCGGTGAGGCCTGTTTTTGCATTTCTTCCATGTTGATACGCAGCAAAAATATGATGCTCTCGATAACCGCGACTGCCTTTTCCCCGTCATCGCCCTCACCGATGAATTCGCTATGAAATCCCGCGATCCAGAATGGTGCGCCAAGCCCGGCAATACCATTCAAGAACAGCGGCGGGTTACACACTTTTTCCAGCCATTTGCTGAGATTGTCGGGAGAAGTCTCAATGGAATACGTTTCCTGCAACCAGTCAAGCGCGCTCGCGGCACCGTTCACTGTCCCTTCGGTGACATAAGTCGACTCATCCTTATTCTGCAGGATAACGCTGGTCAGTAGCCGGCGGGCAAATCCAGGATAGTGGCCCGAAGGACGAGAAATAAAGGCGCCGGTACCGATATTGATGTAAGCCGTTTCTGGCTGGATATCACCAAAGGCGAACATTGCGGCAGATTGATCACCATTTAAAATAGTCAACGGTATCGGCATGATACTGGTGTTTAACGTGCCGTAATGATATTGCGTCGGAACGCAACGGGGAAATACAGCCAGCGGTAAGTCAAACAGTTCCATTAGCTCCGGGTCCCAGTCGCGGGTTTTGACATTCCACAATTGTGTGCGTGACGCGTTGGCGGGGTCGGCGACATAGGGCCTTTCATCCAGCAAGCGAAATACCAGAAAACTCGCCATCGGCCCCATGGCCAGGCGATCTTTTTCAAGTGCCTCAACAACGGCAGGCAGGTTGTCCAGACACCAGCGGAACTTGCTGGCGCCATAGTGTGCGGTAACAAACAGGCCAGTAGCACGATGCACCCATTCGCGATCCATGGGTAGTGAATCCAGCCACCGCGACGCGCGCCGGTCCTGCCAGCTGATGATGGGCGACAAGGCTTCACCGGTTTCCTTATCCCAGCAGACGAGACTGGAACGTTGGGTAGCAAGTCCTGCAGCCAGGATGTGTGGCGCCTTGTCGCCGATGGCTTCCAGCGCCTCCATTACCGATCCCCGGATCGACTGCAACATTTCTTCCGGATCCTGCTCCACCCAGTCTTGTTGTGGTGTTGTCGAACTCACCGGTCTCTTGCCACCGGCTTTAAGGCCCCCATGACCATCGTAGATCAGCGCACGCGTGGAATGACCACCCTGGTCGATGGCCAGAAACAAATCCTGCGCGCTGGTGATATTAAACGGGTCCATCGATGTATTGCGTCCAGTCGGTCACGCCATCGCTGACAATAAACCACGGGTTAAGAATATTCTCCTTGTTATAACGCAGCGGATTGTTGTCGATGTCAGTCACCTTGCCACCGGCATTTTCGACAATGGCTTGAGCGGCAGCGGTATCCCATTCTGATGTTGGCCCGAGACGGGGATAGACATCAACCGCACCTTCGGCCACCAGACACAGCTTTAGCGAACTGCCCATACCGATTATTTCAACATCACCCACGGCGGTTATGAATTTTTTTAGCGCGTTACCGGCATGAGAGCGGCTTCCCGCGATGCGCACCTTGCCTCCGGTGTATCGCGACACCGCAATCGACCTGGCCTCCTTGTTTGGCTCTTGTTTGAAAGCGCCAACACCTTCACAGGCAAAATAACTCACGCCGCTGACAGGGACATGCACCACACCCAGCACCGGTTTATTTTTGTCGATAAAGGCGATATTGACGGTAAATTCACCGTTACGTTTTACAAATTCCCGGGTGCCATCCAGTGGATCCACCAGCCAAAACTGGTCCCACACCGCCCGTTCTTTGTAGGCGATTTCACTGGCTTCTTCGGAAAGGACGGGGATGTCGGGCGTAAGTTGAGCGAGGCCATTGACGATGGTGCGATGCGCCGCCTCATCCGCCGCTGTTAACGGCGAACCGTCGGGCTTGGTCTCGACCTCGAAATCTCCATGATAAACATTGAGAATCTCCTGCCCGGCCTGCCAGGCGAGTTCGCGAACCGGCTGCAGATAATTCGCCAGCATTGTCTGATTGATACTCACATCGCCTCCTTGCGATGATAATCGTATCGCACCAGAAACAGGGCGGCGATGGTGCGCGCCTCGGTACATTCGGTGTGCGACCATAAATTGTCCAGATCATCCAGCCGCCAGGGCACGACTTCGATTTCCTCTGGCTCGTCGCCCTCGTGTTTCTGCGCATAAAGATCTTCGGCGACGACTAGATGTGTTTCGTGACGCAAATAGCCGGGCGCTTCGGTAAGTGACTTCAGCCGCGTCAACCGCCGCGCGCCATAACCCACCTCTTCCATGATCTCACGGTTGGCGGCATCGATCGGATTTTCATCTTTTTCGATACGCCCTTTGGGCAGGGTTAATTCGTATCGCTCGGTGCCGGCAGCGTATTCGCGAATCAGCAGCACGGTATTGTCATCCAGCAGGGGCACGACCATGACTGCACCGTATGGCGAGCCAAGCACACGCTCATAGGTAACTTCCACACCACTGGAAAAGCGCAGATTCAGCTCCTCGACCCGAAACAGACGGGTTTCGGCGAGAGTGCGTGTGCTTGTTATAATGGGCTTGTTTGGCATATTTGATTGGGTTTATCTTTGCCAGACATAAACTAACCTGTTTTTATGCACAAACAAAACATCGCCGCACGCTCCGGAGTGAAAAATGATCAGCATCGAAGAAGATCGAGACCTGCTTAAAGTCCATGTAATGGGTGAATTCACTGTATCAGACTTCAAGGAGCTGGAAGATGCGGTCACGGGCGAGCTGCAATTAACTCCAAAAATTAAACTCTTGATCGACCTGACCCAGATGAGTGGTTTTACCATCGACATGGCATGGGAAGACATCAAGTTTACCCGCGAGCATGCCCATGACTTCCAGCGCATCGCTATCGTCAGCGGTGATCAGTGGACGACCTGGCTGAGTTGGCTCAATAGTGCATTCACCGACGCGCAACTGCAGATATTTGCCGATGAAGCCGATGCCAGCAACTGGGCCCTCGCTGGATAGTCTGCAGCTATAGATTGCCGTTAGGGCTGCATACCACGCTTGAGTTTCTTTGCACGATACTGCCCGTATTCCTTCATGGAATGGGCATACAATTTCACCTTTTCGTAACCCAGGCTGCGCAAGGTCAGGTAAGTCTGCGCGGCACGGTGTCCGGAGCGGCAATAGACAATTACCGGTTTGCTTTTCTCACCGGCACCAATAGAAGCGAGTTGTAATTGCAGTTCGTTTTTTGATCGATGAACGAAACCCCTGGAGATATCGATTGAACGCGACCATTCCCACCATTTTGCGCCAGGCACGTGGCCGCCTTTACGCTTTTTGAGGTCACCGACGTACTCCTCTGTGCTGCGGGTATCAATCAGCGTGATACCATTTTTTACCGCATTGTCAACGTCAACCATGGTCGCAAGATTTTCGCGTCCATTGCGACCGGCACCGTAGGTCGTTGGTTTTAATCTGGCAGACGCGTTCACCACCTTGCGACCCTCAAGAATCCACTTCACCAACCCGCCGTTCATTACCGAAACCTTGCTGTGGCCAATACCTTCCAGCTGCCAGAACAGGCGCGCGGCATTGAGGCCGCCCATATCATCATAGATTACGAGGTGTTGGGATTGCGAAAGACCAAACTTGCCGAGGAGGTGACGCAACTCGACATCCGTCAGCGGCAGGGTGACGCGATCCTTTTTTCGCCCTTTGACAATGGCGTAATAGGGAAGGTAGATCGCGCCCGGCAAGTGGAAGCGGTCATACTGAGTCTCGTCAGTTGCCATGTCGATGAGTACGACTTCCTGTTTGCCCATATTGTTGGCGACCCATTGCGTATCAACCATCACCGGTGCCGCTCTCGCGACGCCAGACAATAAAGTCAACATAACCAGAACGGCTATTCCCCAACGATTCAGACTCATGATCGTGCTCCTCGTTTCTTTGGTGACGGTATACTAATGCATGATCAGACAACTGCCTATGCGGATGGTTGCCAACAGTACTAAACAGGTATTTATTTAATGATTCGCTGGAATGACATCGACACTGTTTTTCTTGATATGGACGGCACGCTGCTGGACCTGAACTATGATAATCACTTTTGGCTGGAACATGTTCCCAGACGCTATGCCGAGGCAAACAAGCTGACGCTGGCGCAATCGAAGGCAGAGCTCATGCCGCGATACAAAAAGGCAGAAGGTAGTCTGAACTGGTATAGCGTGGATTACTGGTCCGATGAACTGGGGCTGGATATCGCTTTGCTGAAGGAAGAAGTGGATCACCTGATAGCCGTATTTCCGTTTGTGGTTGATTTTCTTGACGCCCTGCGCGCCAGGCGTAAACGTATTACGCTGGTAACCAATGCCCACGGCAAGGCGCTGAAACTAAAAATGGACCGCACTCAGCTGGGCGGCCATTTTGACAGGCTGATCTGTGCGCATGATCTCGGCGTGCCGAAAGAACATGAGCCCTTCTGGGATAAGCTTCAGGTCACCGAACCGTTTGATAAGTTGCGTACGCTACTGATTGATGACAGCCTGCCGGTTTTGCGTTGTGCGCAGCGCTATGGCATTGCACACTTACTGGCTGTGTTCCACCCGGACTCGAAGGCGCCGCAGAAGGAAGTCGGGGAATTTAATGCCATTCGCAGCTTCAAGGACATTATGCCGACCTAGCCAGTGCCCTGTTATTCAATGCTCTGGAATAGACGCGGAGTCCGTGGAGAAAGCGAGAAATGATTGTTTATATTCCTTTCTGCATCCTTTGGCCATGGCGTCATTTGCGTTGCTGCCAATGCGTGAAGACTTGTTGAAAAAGCTTTGGTTTTGACAGGTTCTAACCACTCTCACGGGCAAACTTTGCCCAGCGCTTGTCCCAGGTTTTGTAGCGCTTGCGGCAATAGTTGTCCAACGCCTTGTAGCTTGTAAAAAACAGATCGAAATCGTCTTCCCCGGACGGTGTATTAAATTCGCAGTCTTTGTTGGAGTACTCGCGACAAATCTGAGGACGAATTTCATAAATTCCGCAGCGCCCGTCTTGCTGGAGATGGTGGCAGCGATTATTGACCAGCAAGTACCAATCGCCTTCATCCTTGTACACCTGGATATTTTCGTGTGACACCTGCCACAACAGGGTGTCGAAATCTTCCATGGAGCGTGGTGTATCGAGCTCCTGAGTGATATAGGTGCAACAGGTGGTGTTGGTGCAATAGCCACATTTCTCTTCCGACGACAGGCTGTCGGGACTAACATGAATCGGGATTACCTTGCGCATTTACCATGCCCTGCATTGGAATTCGCGCAAGTGTATCAAAATACGGATTCGCGACTTGAAATATGGCCCTAAAAGGAACATGTTTATTGCTGCAAGGCGGCGAGCCTTGTCGTCCGCGGAATCGGCAGTCGAGAGAAATCATGGACATGTTTCGTTGCCGGCACCTCGGGACACGCGTGATCATCATATACGGTGTACGGATGGACGATGCGGGCGACTGTCACTGGTTACAATAAGTTCATTTAGGGGATTGATATCCCTGGCGAATCATCAATACCAATAAACACTGGCAAGGAGTCAATAATGACAGACCATATTTATAAAATCCTGGAACTGGTTGGGTCTTCTAAAGATAGTATTGAGGAGGCAATTGGAAACGCCATTGTGCGTGCTGACAATACGATCGACAATCTCGACTGGTTTGAAGTCATTGACACGCGCGGTCATATCGAAAATGGCAAGGTTGCACACTACCAGGTTACTGTAAAAATCGGCTTCAGACTTAAAGGTTAGCAACGTACCGCTTGGTAGTTCTGGCTAATGGAACGTCTGTATTCCGCCGCCAACCTGCCGGAAGCCTATCTTATTCGTGATCTGCTTGCCGAGGTTGGTGTGCGCACACAAATTCTGAATGAGAACGCCCAGGGTGGGGTGGGAGAAATTCCGTTCACCGAGACCTATCCGGAAATATGGGTAGAACGCAAGAATGATATGGAGCGCGCGCGCCGTATAATCGAGGAATACGAGTCGCGCAGCTTCTCTACCGGCTATGTCGATTGTCCGCGCTGTGGCGAACAAAATCCGGAGAACTTTGAGACCTGCTGGCACTGTGGTGTGCCGCTGAATTAAATTTGCCCGGTTTTCCGGGCCGCTGGGCGCTGCTCCAGTGATTCACCGGCACCTGGATTTTTTTTATCGGATACGTGTAGCCCAAGCCTGCCATCAGGCCGACCCGGTTAACATTTGGCAAGGCGGCTACCACTATTTGATGATATTTTTAATTATATTTTTTGAGTGTTCTTCAAGTGCATGTTTCTGCAATAAACGTGTTCGACACTCAAAATAATCCATGCATTATTTCAACCGCCTGGCACTATGGTTGCAGTTATTATGAAACTATATTTGGCCCAACACGGCGATGCGATATCCAAAGAAGAAGACCCTGATCGACCGCTGTCGGCCAGCGGCAGGAATGACGTGCAAGCTGTAAGCCGGTTTCTGGGTCGGGCCGGCATTTCCGTTGACAGCATAGTCCATAGTGGCAAACTCCGCGCCCGGCAGACTGCTGAATTAGTGGCAGCACAGTTGGCTCCGGGGCTGGCTCTGCAAACGAATGAAAATATCAATCCCCGGGACCCGCCGGTGGCTGTGGCGGAGGAAATTGATCACTGGCTAAATGACACTATCTTGGTCGGTCATCTGCCACACATGGCAAAGTTGGCAACCCTGCTACTGACCAGTTGCGAAGAACCAGTGATTATTACCTTTACCCCGGGTACGGTGGTCTGTCTGCTACGATCCGAGGACAAACGCTGGTCGCTCAAGTGGCTGCTGTCACCGGATTTGGTGGCGAACAAGGAATAAAACCGATATGCAGATTGAAGAACCGGGTAAGGAGTCCGGGGGAACAGGATTGCCGGTATTTCAAACCGGCTTTCGTCCGTTTTTCCTGCTTGCCGGCGTGTTCATGATTGTGGCACTTTCTACCTGGTTGTGGATTTTTGCCGGCGACGGCAGCGCGCCACACTATTATGGGCCGGTGGGCTGGCATGCCCATGAAATGCTGTTTGGTTATACGGTGGCCGTCATTGCCGGCTTTCTCCTGACCGCCGTGGGCAACTGGACCGGCATGACTGCCGCCTCGGGGAGAAAACTGATCGTGCTGATGGCCTTGTGGCTAATAGGCAGAATTTTACCGTGGATGGATGTACTGATTCCGGGCTGGTTAATCGCCGTTGTTGATCTGTTGTTCCTGCCCGGGCTGGCACTTGTTATTGCGATGCCACTTGTTCGCCAAAATCAAAACCGGAATTATGTTTTTATCTTGTTACTTGTTTTGATGACTTGCGCAAACGTACTGATCCATGCGCAACTGCTGGGCCTGACGTTGACCACTGCGCAGCTGGGAATTGATGCCATGGTGTACCTGGTGGTGCTGGTTATTATCATAATGGGTGGTCGCATCATTCCCTTTTTTACCGAGCGTGGCGTCGAGGGCGCGACCGTAAAAAAACGTCGCTGGGTCGAAGTGATATCTATCGCTTCATTCCTGCTACTCGCCCTGGTTGAGCTGGCCGATCTGCCAGCTATCACCATTAGCGTAGCGGCCATTCTGGCATGTGTTTCACATTTGATAAGAATGGCGGGCTGGTTCGACAAACGCATGCTGATGGTGCCGCTGGTATGGGTGCTACATAGCGCTTACGCCTGGATTATTGTTGGATTCATCCTGAAAGCGCTCGGTGCAGGCCAGTACGCATCCCACGCCCTGCACGCGTTTACCGCCGGGGGTATCGGCATCATGACCCTGGGTATGATGTGTCGGGTTGCCCTCGGTCACACCGGTCGTACACTGGAGGTAAAACCGGTAATTGCACTCGCCTTTGCGTTAATCAATATTGCGGTGCTGATACGGGTAATCAGCCCGATTTTTTTGCTCGGTGTTTATACCCAACTGATCAGCTACGCGGGTGTTCTGTTTATCCTCTCTTTTCTGCTCTTTGTATGGATATACAGCCCGATGCTGCTAAGCGCCCGCGACGATGGGCGGCGTGGTTAAACTGGAATTCCATGTATGGGTGACAAAATCAGGAAAATAGTGCCATTTCCGGCACGCCCAATTTTGCGGATTTCCAATTGGATTTGTGTAACTATCTGAATATAGACGGTTAGCAGAGTGAGCACGGTCCTTGCTATACCGACCCCAAAAAGGAAACAACAACACTTCAGGAAGACCGGTGTCTTCCGAATCAGGCGATGGATTTGCTGTTTTGTTAATTTTTACCCTTAATTCAGGAGCCTGAGGCATGAAAAAGACCCTACGTTTGATTTCGTTGTTTGCTGCGGTGGTATTCACCACAAGTGCCAGCGTGGCCAATTCCGATTTTCCCCACCGCACAAGATTCAACGACGTTCGCGTCATTGAAATCGGCGATCTGCATCGTAAGCTCGAAGATGTGATTGTGGTTGATGTCCGTTCGCGTTACGAGTTCGATACCCTGCATATCAAGGGCGCGACGAATATTTCACTTAGCGACAAGAAATTTGCGGCCAAATTGAAAGAACTGCGTAACGGTCAGAACAAGACTCTTGTCCTCTACTGCAATGGCGGTACCTGCAAAAAATCTTACAAGGCGGTGCGCAAGTCCAGGAAAGGTGGTGTCTCTAACGTCGTGGCCTTCGACGGTGGCATCTATAACTGGGCAAGCACGTACCCCGCCCAAAGCGTGTTACTCGGGCAAAATCCCATGCGTGCGGACGCGTTCATTAATAACAAAGCTTTCAAAGGACGCATGCTGACAGCAATAGATTTTGAAACCCGTATGGGACCACGCGCACAAGTGCTGGACATCCGTGATCGTGCACAACGTGATACGCAGCTGTTTCCGTTTAAAGAAAAGCGCGCGCAACTGGATGAAGTTGATCGCCTGAAAACACTGGTGATGCAGGCGCGATACAGCGGCAAAACTCTGCTGGTCTATGACAAGGTCGGCAAACAGGTCCGCTGGTTCCAGTATTTTCTGGAGAGGCATGGTGTGCGCAATTACTACTTCATGAAGGGCGGTTCCGAGGGATATTACGAAGCCAAACTTGGTAAATTTCGCATAAAAATGCCGGAAAAGATTTAGCCGGCACGCCCCGATGGTATGACGTCATGGCAAGCCCTTGGTATAACCGTGGCGGTACCCGTCGACATTGGCGAATAACCGCATGGTGGTTACCAGAAAAAGCGGCCAATTGGCCGCTTTTTATTTTGCTTTACGCATAGCTCGCATTCGGTCAGTGCATTCCTTCAGCGCCTCACCACGTTTCTCGGCGAGGTGGACCACGTCACGATATGTCGGCTGCTGGTTTTGCAACACAGGATAGTCACAATCCATCGTCAGCAGCGGATTGGGTACCGCCACGGTTGGTGTCGTGCAGGATACGAGTAATGGACTCAGGAACAGGGCGGTCAAGTCAGCCACCATTTGCCTTGCTGATAACGCGGTGCCTTTGAAGATAAACAATCTTGCGTTCCTTTTTTGTCTTTTCAAGCGATAAAAGAAGCTCATTTTCCCTTTCGCGATGGGCCAACACGGCTTGCTCATATTTGCTGCGTGTCACCAGCTTTCCCTGACTATACCCCGCACGATACGTGCCAAACAGCAATGCGACAATGGCTAGCAGGATAAAAGCGATAACATATGTCTTCGTAACAGTTCCTGCGCGATTCAACAAATGTCGCGATCTGGTTTTAGCTTCCGCTGCTCAAGTTTACTATCATGCATGGAAATCGCTTATTTCATGATTGAATTGCTTTACATGCCGTCAATTTTTTGAGTAGACTGATGATCCTGCGGTGTGTGGCAGTATTTGTTCTGGAAATATCCTACCGTGTAGTTCTACGAATATTCCCTTTAATAAGCCGCAGTTTTAAGTTAATCAGAAAATATAGAGGAAGATATTCCATGGCTACAGGTACTGTAAAATGGTTCAACGATTCAAAAGGTTTCGGCTTTATTTCCCAGGATGATGGCGGCAAGGACGTATTCGTTCACTTCAGTGCCATTTCCGGAGACGGATTTAAAACCTTGACCGAAGGTCAGAAAGTCACCTACGAGGTACAGGACGGCCCCAAGGGCCCCCAGGCGGCTAACGTCATCCCTGAATAGAAAACGTTTCTAGGTTAAAAAACCCCGGTCGAAGGGTCGGGTCTTTTTTTGTGCCTGTCACTGATTTATTGTTTTTGGCTCAGTGCAGCCTCCCTGATCTCAAAAATTTATTCAGGGGCGTGGCAAGGCACCCTCGCCGCGACACCCACCTAACCCAGGACATTACTGCGAGACACCCCCCGTTAAAGCGACCAGCGACCGCTAGTAAATAGCGCTGAGTTCGACATTTTAATCTACCGTAACAGGTATCCTGATGCGAGCATATACGCCAGCGTGGTCGGATGGCCACAGGCCACTTGCCGTTTTGTCTTCGACCTCATCCCCCAACAGTTCGGCATCGATACGGGTTTTGTGCCCAAGTGGCGATAAATCCTCATCACGATACAGAACATAATCAACGCGTTCGTTATATGCGGAATTGATGCTAACCAGGAACTCTGCCTGACAACAGGTAAATCCGGCGCCCTCACCCCCCAGCGCCCAGACATCGGTAAAACCGGCCGACTGGAACTGAAATATTGGCGGCACGAAACCCGTTGCCGGATCGATAACATCATCGGCTGGCGAATTGAGATCGCCCAACAGTACGACTGGCCGATTCTCGGTCGCAAGCACCCCCACAAGCTCCTGTGCCTGCAACATTTGAATAAACGGAACCAGGCCCTCACCCTTTACCTCCAGGTGGGTGTTGACCACGCGAAAAGTCTTGCCCCGTACCGTTGCATCGACAGCGGTATAGCCACGGGTAAAAGCCAATGTCAGCCCGGCGACGGGCACCTCAAGATTGACCCCGAAATTGACGCCGACCGCATTGGCATCGTCTACGTTATTGCGCACCAGAATGACATCCCGATCCGTCAGACGTACATCGTCAAACAGAGGCGCACCGGTGTCCGGATCGAAGTCGACAAAGGCTGGTAACTCCACATCGATATTCTGCACCTCCGAAGCCACGCGATAATGCAAGCCCCTTCGCTCCAACGCTGCCAACAGTATCTGTAGATAATCGTAGACCACGGTTTCCGCTGGATTGGGGTTGCCGATAAAAAAGTCGCTCGGGCTTTGCACCCGCAGTAACGAGACTTCCTGCAGGCCGATAACATCCGGTCTTTTATCTTCTATAACCTCGGCAATGGCTTCTGCCCGTTCCGGGAAGTTGGTTGCCTGAATGATGAAGAATACCTCGGCTGTGACCACGGGAATCTGCTCCGGCGCAGTCGCACTGAGGATACGAAACAGATCGGCCCCTACATAGAGATTCTGCGATATGGCTTTAATCTGGCCGCTGCGCGTCTGCCCATTGTCGGCCAGAGCTCTAGTAGGTACAAAAAGCAAACTGACAACAAGCGGGATGATTACGATTAAAAAAGATTGGATTTTTTTCACGACACTCTCCTCCATTGCCTACTCACTGCATTCGCCTTGCTGATTGAAGCACTAATTAAAAAGTATCGTGCGCTAACAATCCATGGTCTTTGTGAAATATTATGCGACTATCCGTAGGGCATATAAGTATTTTAGAATATTTTCATGTAATCGGTAAATACGGTCGCTTTGCCCTGGCAACGAGGAGTACACCATGAATACGATAAGCGCAATCAAATCACGTCACTCTGTCAGGCAGTTTCTTGATCGCCCGGTGGGCCGGAATCTGGTGGAAAAGATTCTCAATGCGGCGCGATATGCTCCTTCGGGCGCCAATCTCCAGCCGTGGAAAGTTGCTGTGGTGATGGGCCAAACCCGGAACAAATTGAGCCGGGCAATCTTGGCCGCGGCTATGCGGCGCAAGCCACACCCAGAGGAAAGCTACTATCCCGATGAATGGTTCGAGCCCTACAAATCCCGACGGTTCGCGACCGGTATGGCGTTGTATAGGGCAGTGGATATAAAGCGGGAAGACAAGGAACGCCGCGTTACCCAATGGAATCGAAATTATGAATTCTTTGAGGCACCGGTCGGTCTATTGTTTTATCTCGACCGCCGCATGGGCCGAGGCGCATGGGTGGATATGGGTATTTTTGTTCAAAGCGTAATGCTGGCAACAACAGATTTGGGATTGGGCAGCTGTGCCCAGGCCTCGATCGCAGATTACCCGGAAGTGGTCAACGATATTCTCGGAACATTCGATGATCTTGTATTGGCATTTGGTCTGTCGCTGGGCTACGAAGATACTGAAGCAGCGGTAAACCAGTATCGCGTGGCGCGCGAAGAACTGGACGCCTTCAGCCGCTGGTATGAATAGTTATTCCGGATGCTGATTTGGTGGTCGCCTGCCGCCAGGCTAATAGATTTATTGTAGCACGCCAGGGGTCAGCTGGAATCGACGTCCGCTGTGGCATCTTTTCGCGTCTTGACGACTGTTACCGTACAGGGTGCGTAAGCCAATACCTTTTGCGACACGCTGCCCAAGAGTCGGTGCATTGTTCCGCTGCCACGGGCACCCAGTATGATCTGGTCAACCAGGTGATGGCTGGCATACGCAATAATTTCTTCTGCCGGATCACCGTAGTGAATCTGAAAATTGACCTGCGATTGCGGCAAATCCAGCGGTTTGAACCAGTGGCGCAATTCCACTTGCGCCTGCACATGCTGCGGGCTCTCTTCGTCCCGGATCAATTCAGGATCTTCACTGTCGGTATTGTCGTTTTCCTTCAGGATGACGAGGCAGGTGAAGAATGTCTGCCGCTGCATTTGCGAACGTTGCCGCACGGCATCACGTATGGCGTCCTTCAGTGCCAGTGAAGCATGCCCCAGATCCAGTGCCACCAGTACATGGGGCGCGGTAGTCAATCGCTCAGCAGGATGTAACCTGGAGTGCTGTGGAATTTTGGCACCCAGGGAACGGATCCACTGACGTGTTTTTATCAGCAAGCTCGCCGGTGAATTCTCATAAGAGCGCTTTGACAATACAACCATGTGCGGGTGGGACAGCATGTAGGCCACTTTTTGAGCAGTGGCAAAGCGATTGTCCGGATAAATTTCCATGCACGCGTAAATAATTTCCTGCAGCCACGGCGGGACCCCGGCGTTAATGGCACGCGGGGGCAGAGGTGCCGATCGTAACCTGCGCTTAACACTGAATATATTTTTCTGGCCAAAGGGCAACTTTGCCGTTGCCATCTGATAAAGCATGACTCCAATAGCATAAATATCACTGCGTGAGTCAGTGCGGATATGGTGCACCTGTTCCGGCGCCATATAGGCAACACTGTGGGGCGCGTCTTCATGCGCGTCTTCGTACATATCGGGTAGATGTGTGTGATGCGCCGATCCAAAATCGATGATAACAGCGGTACCGTCTTCGCGGTTGCGAATGTTCGCCGGCCTCAGATCCAGGTGAATCACGTTTTGCCGATGCAGCTCATGAACGGCCTTGCAGACGGGCGCCATCAGGACCGCCACACGCTCCGCGGACAAAGGCGCTTCAGCAATAACCTGAGGCAGAACGTCACCTTCAATAAATTCCATTACCAGATACGGGCACTCGGCCATATCACCGGATGCGATAAATCTAGGGGTATAAGGGCCTCTCACCCCCGAAAGAATACGGATCTCCGATTCAAATCCGGAGTAAGTGCTGGGTGGCAGCTTTTTGTGGAGCTTCGGCACTTTCATGACCATCGCCAGCGGATAGTCCGGGTGTGTTACACGATAGAGTGTGCTGACTTTACTTTCTACGATTTGTTTAACCAGCTTGAAACCATCTACGGTGTCTCCAAGCGTGGCTTCGTAAATTATTTCAACATGGTCGGAGCGGCTGGCGGAAACTTTTGGTGTTTTTTCCATGGGCCCTATTTCGCATGTGACAGGCGCTCGGCAAAAGCAGAATTCAGGTTGGCTGCCAGAATCTTGCGCGCGGTCTCAACATGATTATAAACAACGCGATGAAAGCTTATCTCGCGCTTTATGTCGTCATACATTACAAAACAGGAAGCGCAGTCGCCATCCCGTGGCTGGCCCACCGAACCGATACTGATGACATAATGTCGATTGGACATGAGCGGGATCAAGACCTCCTCTCTCGGTTTAAGCTCGCACACGTCACCGGAACCTGTCTTATAAAAGACGCGCGGAATGTGGGCATGCCCGATGAAGGTCACATTGGTGCGTGCCGCTTCCATACAATGCTCGACGGTGTCACCCTGGCCCATGTATACCCAGTGCCTGGGATGATTGGCGGAGGCATGAACGAATGTCACGCCATGGGCTTCGAGCAAATAAGGCAGAGAATCAAGAAAGCGCAGTTGTTTATCGTTCAGGTGATTTTTTGTCCATTCGACGGTTTGTTTCAGAGATTCCTTTACCCCTTCCGATAATTCTGCGAACAGTGCTTCTTCGTGATTGCCACGCACGGCGATCAGATTGTCGATCGACATCAGCCTGTCTACTGTTGCAGCGGGGTCGGCACCGTAACCGGTGACATCACCAAGACACACAAAACCCTCAGCGCCCAGTTGCAGGGCTCGTTTGTGGCAGGCCTCAAGCGCCTCCAGATTGCTATGGATATCGGAAAAGATCGCGAGCTTCATCGCGCCCCCTAATCTTCGATGACCTCTTTGGAGATACAGGAAATTTTCTTCGAAGTGCAGCCGCCTTTGCAACCGGCTTTTTTGAAATCGGAAGTCATGTGCCTGACGTCACATAAGGTGGCGCACATCTGGTACTTGATGTTGCAACTGGCCCAGATTGATGATGTCAGATACGCGATGACTGCGACACTAACGATGAAGATGATAGTTTTAACCAGCATCACTTCTCCTCGCTAGTGGCAGGCACGGAATCTGGCAGGCCAGTATACAAGCATTTATGCCGCGACGTCCTGCGCCTGTCTGAAACATGATCCGGCAGTACGATTTGCTAAAAGAGCGTAGCCTGAATAAAAAAGCGAGACCACTACTCGCCTTTGCCTACTTCAGGTGTTTATAGATAAATTCCGCCGCCCGGCGATTGGCATCACGTGACGCCAGATCATCGGCGAAAGTTCGCATTTCTTCAGGACGGAAATCAAATCCGCGACCGACTCCAGGATAGATGATTAGCCTGACATCTCTACCCGCTGCCCTGAGCTGTTTTACGGCCGACTCAATCGGGCGACGGCGCTGGTACTGCTCGTTTTCACCGATAAAAATCAGTGCTGGAATTTTCAATTCATCCGCCTCCGGCGCATAACCGTATACCTGTGAGGGCTCCGGTGCATTCGGATCCTGCATATGTGGATACCAGGACACATAACAGGCGACATCTTTAATTTGTCGCTTGTTGATAACGGCTACTTTGAGTGTGTAATAACCGCCACGGGTATGAGAAACGAGACAGATTTTTTTATTGCTAATATCTTTACGTTTCAGGAGCTTGTCGACTCCTTTGTTGAAATCTTCTTCAATCGAATAGTCATGCTCGTAAGGGTAGGGGTCCATAAAACGCGACTCATAAACCGCAGGCGCCAGAATGACCAGACCGCGTGCCGCCAGGCGTTTGACCTTTTTCTGAATCAGCTCATCCAGTCCGCGACGACCATGGGCAAATAACACGCCCGGAAACTTTCCGCCCTTTTTAGGTCGAGCCACAAAAGCACGAATTTCATGCTCACCGCTCTTGTACGTCACCCACTGGGTACGAACAGCATAATTTTTTGTGGCTGGAAGGTGGCCCTTGTTCCACCACGCGTCGTCCCACCACCACTGATCTTTCTCCGCCGCCGGATCATGGGCAAAAGCCGATCCACTCATTAAAAAAAGCACCGCAACTATCGGCGAGATGTTTAACCTCATTTTGTTCCTTTAGGTGATATCACTAAATTTTCAGTTTTTGAAAAACGCTACGCACACGGTTACAGATTTCTCCAGCGTAAAGCTGATTCAAGTCAAAGCCACTGATTCTGCATATCTGTTAGTAACCAAACGTAAATCTTGAGGATGTAAACCATACACTAACCGGGCAAGGCCTCCCGCAACACCGGCGCGTCCATGCGCCTATTCGGTGCAACCAAACAGCCTATACTTTGTTGTATATCTCATTACCCTGCTTGTCGAATTCTTCCGACTTTTGTTTCATTCCCTGCATGAGCGCATCTTTAACATCGGTCATACCAATTTCAGCGGCGTAGTCCCTTATATCTTGTGTAATGCGCATGGAGCAGAACTTGGGTCCACACATGGAACAGAAGTGCACCACCTTGGCCGACTCCTTTGGCAGAGTTTCGTCATGAAACTCACGTGCGCGCTCGGGGTCGAGCGATAAATTGAACTGGTCCTTCCAGCGAAACTCAAACCGCGCCTTCGACAGCGCATTGTCTCTTAGCTGTGCACCGGGATGGCCCTTGGCGAGATCGGCCGCATGGGCGGCAATCTTGTAGGTGATAATGCCATCACGCACGTCCTGCTTGTTGGGCAGACCGAGATGTTCCTTTGGCGTGACGTAACACAACATGGCAGTGCCATACCAGCCGATGTTGGCAGCACCAATGGCCGAAGTAATGTGATCGTAGGCCGGTGCAATGTCGGTGACCAGCGGACCGAGGGTATAGAACGGTGCCTCAAAACAATCTTGCAGTTCCTTGTCCATATTTTCCTTTACCAACTGCAGCGGCACATGGCCCGGCCCTTCGATCATGACCTGCACGTCGTGCTGCCAGGCGATTTTCGTTAGTTCACCAAGGGTCTCCAGCGCGGCAAACTGGGCGGCATCGGTGGCGTCGGCGAGACATCCTGGGCGCAGACCGTCACCGAGGCTG
>JAZFSZ010000088.1:0-7374 GCA_036446455.1 Acidiferrobacterales bacterium | reverse complement strand
AACACGACACTTGAAGAGGAAATACGTGGCCTGGGCATAGAGACCCATCTGATCGGTGATTGCCTCAGTCCGCGTTCAGCCGAAGAAGCCGTCTACGAAGGATTAATCGCAGCACGCGAAGTATAGAACAGGCAATTTCTCCACCACTGGCGACTACAATCCGTACACCTCGACCAAATCAATTTCTACCGCCCTATCGGGGCGAATGCACCAGGCAGGAATTTGCAATACCATTAGTCCCTTAATCAATTGGATTAATAGTATGACAAACGACAAACTGCAAGAACTCGCCCGCAAACATCTCTGGATGCATTTTACTGATATGGGCTATTATCAGAAGCATGATATTCCGATAATGAGTCATGGTGAAGGTTGTTATGTCTATGACATAAATGGTAAAAAATATTTTGATGGTCTGTCGGGATTATTTGCTTCCCAACTTGGGCACGGTCGTACAGAAATTACTGATGCGATGGCAAAACAAGGTGAGCAGCTTGCTTTCTTTCCCATCTGGAATCACGCCCATCCAGCAGCAATAGAGCTGGCCGCCAAACTGGCTGAGCTTGCACCGGGGGATCTGAACCGTGTTTTCTTCACATCCGGTGGCTCAGAAGCAGTGGAATCAGCATGGAAGTTGATCCGTCAGTATTATGCCGAGATCGGTGAACCCAGGCGTTATAAAGTGATTTCCCGCTATCTCGCCTATCATGGAACAACCATGGGTGCTTTATCGATCAATGGACTTGCCGATTGTAGAAACACATTCGAACCATTGGTCCCCGGCACTTCCTACGTTGGAAACACCAATGCTTATCGTAGTCACCATATGTCAGACGGAATGAGCAGTGAGGAGTTTGCCCAAAAATGTGCCTTCGAAATTGACCAGGCGATTGAATTCCAGGGCCCTGAAACAGTTGCCGCCGTATTCCTGGAGCCAGTGCAAAATTCCGGTGGTTGTTTTGTGCCGCCTGAGGGTTATTTCCAGGCAGTTCGCAAGATTTGTGATAAATACAAGATAATGCTTGTATCAGATGAGGTCATTTGTGCTTTTGGCCGTTTAGGTTATATGTATGGTTGTGAGCGTTATGATTATCTGCCCGACATTATCACCTGTGCGAAAGGGCTAACCTCCGCCTATGCGCCGATGGGTGCGATGATTTGCCGGGATTATTTGATGGAGCCGTTTCTGAAGGAGGACAAATCATTCAATCATGGCATTACGTTTGCCGGGCATCCAATTGCTTGTGCGGCAGCATTGGCTAATCTGGAAATCTTTGAAAAAGAGGATATCCTCGGTAATGTCAGAAGAAATGAAAGCCTGTTCAGAGAACTTCTGGAAGGGCTTTATGATCTGCCCATTGTTGGAGATGTCAGGGGTGCTGGCTATTTCTTTGGTATTGAACTTGTAAAAAACAAAACCACCAAAGAATCATTCAACAAAAAAGAAGCGGAAGATATACTTTTTAATTTTGTATCACCCAGACTCTTTGAATCCGGCCTTATTTGTCGCACAGATGATCGTGGGCAGCCAGTTATTCAATTATCGCCACCACTGATCGCCGGCCCTGATGAGCTGAGGGAAATTGCAACAATCTTACGCAAAGTCCTTACTCAGGCATCGGAGCTTGTGGCAGAACTTTAACAGTCTGGAAATTTCAAAAAGGACAAATTTATGAGAACCTACGACAAATTCTATATCAATGGCCAATGGGTGGAACCGATCGGAAAGGGAACGAGCGAGATCATCAATCCAGCCAATGGCGAAATATCGGCCACAGTGCCCTATGGCAATGCTGAAGATGTTGACGCCGCGGTCAGTGCGGCCAGAAACGCGTTTGATTCCTGGTCCCAGACTTCTGCAGCTGAAAGAGCAGATTATTTGAGGAAACTGGCGGCAGAAGGGGAAAAAAGAAATGCTGATTTAACCCAGACAATTATTGATGAACTGGGAATGCCGGTTCAAAATGCAGCCGAATTCCAGGTAGATCCTTTAGCTATTATTTGCGAATCTTTTGCTGATAAGGCCAGGCAAATGGAAGAGCACAAAGAAGTTGGCAACTCAATTATCGTTAAAGAACCGATAGGGGTTTGTTCCATGATCAACCCCTGGAATTATCCCATTTGGCAGATGATTGGAAAAGTTGCTCCAGCAATTGCAGCAGGTTGCACCATGGTGGTGAAAGCGGCGAGCCAGACGCCGAGCCACTTGTTTATATTTGCGGAAATGTGTGACGCGGTTGGATTGCCAGCGGGTGTCTTTAACATGGTTCATGGCAGTGGCAGGGAAATTGGTGCTGCTCTGAGTTCACATCCAGATGTTGATATGGTGACGTTTACAGGATCAACTGCGGCAGGAATACAAGTGTCCAACAAGGCTGCACCGGGTGTAAAAAGGGTTTGCCTTGAACTGGGTGGTAAATCTCCATTTATCATTACCGAAGAAGCGGATTTGGATGCCGCAATTGATTTTGGAATTACCAATGTCATGGTCAATACGGGCCAGACCTGCGATGCACTGACCCGGATGATTGTTCATGAGTCAAGGTATGATGAGGCGGTCGAACTTGCCAAATCCAAAGCAGAAGGTTTGGTCGTTGGAGACCCAACCGATCCCAATGTTTTTATAGGGCCAATGTCATCTGCCGGACAAAAACAATCGGTACTTGATTGTATTGACCAGGCCATCTCTGACGGGGCGCGTTTAGTCACAGGAGGGACTGATATGCCGGAAGGACTGACCACTGGAAATTATGTTTTACCTACCATTTTTGCCGATGTTACGAATGACATGAACATCGCGCAAGAAGAAGTCTTTGGGCCTGTTTTGGTGATGATCAAATATTCTTCAATTGATCAGGCGGTTGAAATCGCAAACGATACGCCTTATGGCCTGGCCGCAGCAGTATGGGCAGGAGATAAGGACAAAGCGACATCTATAGCCAGGAGAATTCGAGCGGGACAATGCGCCATTAATGGCGGTGATGCGAATCATGAGGCGCCATTTGGCGGTTACAAAGAATCCGGCAATGGCAGGGAATTTGGAGAAGAAGGATTACACGAGTATTGTGAATTGAAAGCGATGCAATATTAGTGGTGGGGTCGTTCCAAAGAGTATTAAATAATGTCAGAAAAGTGATCTATGATTAACGACTCTACCACCCCCGGTGGCAGCCCCAATGTGTTCGATAGTTAGCGATCAATTTCTATCGCTCTGTTCATGGCACTGGTGGGTTACACCGTGATGGTTAGTGTTCCTGTACTCAGTACCGCCCTGGTGGGGATGCTGGGTTTCACCGAGGAGCAGGTGGGAAGAGTTTGGGGAGCTGACCTGGGGGGGTTGTCCCTTGGCGCCATTATGTCTGCACTGTTAGTGGCCAGGGTTAACCGGCGGTTCCTGGTTTTTGCCGGCGTGATTTTGTCCATTGGCGCCAATGCCTTGTGCATAGTGTTTATCGAATACGAGCAAGTGTTGTGGCTTCGCGTCGCAGCTGGAATTGGTAGCGGTATTTTCACAGCGGTTGCCGTGGTTTCACTGGGAGGTACCACAAAACCGGTGCGTGCATTCAACATGCTGTTATTCGGTTTTGCCTTTTCCACGGCCCTTGAATTGCATTTATTACCCAAACTGTCAATGAACGAGATTTACCTGTTTTTCATTGCTTTGGCTGCTGTATATGCATTTTTTATTCACTGGATACCGGCCAGGCCTGAGTTTTTTCGATTATCTGAATCAGCACCGAGTCGAATATGCAAAGCGGTTACTCTGCGCTCAGGATGGCCGGCAACGGTCGGTACTAAGCATCGCGTTGGCGGCCGGATTTAATTCCAACTCTTCGTTTTACGCAGCGTTCAGGAAGTCCAGCGGTCAAACTCCTACCCGATTCTGTCAGTTACAAATCATGTCGCAAAAAAATGATATATATGACCCTACCGCAGGCACATACCGGCTCATATTACGCAGCCACCGTTAACGAAGTCACTGATTATGCCCCGTTGCGCGGTGCGCAAATTGCCGACGTCTGTGTCATCGGGGCAGGATTCACCGGAATATCGACTGCATTGTTCCTGGCAGAACGTGGTTACAAGGTACACGTGGTCGAGGCCAACCGGGTAAGCCGCAGCAGAATGCGTATATTGAACGCTACAATCGTACAGTCCGTTATGACTGGTTGGCACAATACTGAACCGCCCCGGCTTTATCGGAGACTCCATACTTTGAGAGGATGGAGTTATGAATCCGTTCGATGTGGAGACGTTGCTGCTTGGGAGTTATCGGCTGAAATAAGAATAACTCCACTCACCGTTTGGCTCTTTGCCGCCGCTACCTGAGATGATTGTCCGCCTGTTATGCAGCGGATTGGAAACGATCAACTAGCCAGTTGTACAGCCAGGCAAAAATGGCACCCCCAATCAGGCCATCAACCAACCCCCAGGCCAGGCCGATAAAGCTACCGGTGGGGCTAACACTGTAGCCTCGGTAGACCGCGCCAATCACAGTGGTATGCCCGGTCGCGCCGTCAAAAAAGATGATCCACCAAGTACACAGGAATAGGCACAAGCCCCAGAACAAACCAACGGCAATAGCGAAAGCCTTGATATTCAGTTTCATAAGTCCTCCTTAAAATGCTTGTGGGTGTTTATCATTTATACACCCAGTTCTGCCACGTCACCACAAGGAACCAATGTGGAGCAGAACCTGGGCCGTTATAGGAAGGTCGAGTTTAGATAGGATAAAAGCCCTTTTTCATGAAACTGACAAGTACCGAAACAGTTTTCTGCGTCCGCTTTTTACACTTTTCAGTCAGTTCGCCGTGAGATCTCACAAAAATGGAGCTACTGGTGCTGGGTTCTACTCCTTACAAACGAACAACCCCGTTGCTGGCGGTGCCCGGTATTCGGGCACACGGACGACTTTGCCTAAAGAGTCGTTTTGCCCAGGTCATTGAAGCCCGTTTCTCGGCGGAAGTTTGGTCTTGTCCCTCATAATGCGTGGCAATAGTGCGACAGGCGATGCCGAGTGCCTTGCCCATGATGGCGGGTTGACTGGCAAGCAGAAAGCGTAATGGCAGGTCTCACACCGGACCCCGAGAAAGCCATGCTCAAGCCTTGCGAATATGGAGTTCAATTTCGTCTTCCAGCGAGGGGCAACTCGCGATGGAAAAGGCGCGGCGCTTGCCGCCGGCGAGCAGAACATCGACGTATTGCCCGGCCAGGAACTGCAATCGCTGTGCCTTGGGGAGCTTCAACCGCAGGCGGACCACGTTTTCCGACAGAATGGTTTTCTCGATCACCCGGGCAGGCAGCATCCTGACCTGGATATCACGCACGGCTTCGATTTCCCGGACCTTGACCAGCAGATTTTCCATCGGCTCCGCCTGGCACATCAGTGCCATGCCGTCAGCAATTTCGTTACGCTCCAGCGCGAGGGGCGGATGAAAGGGATAATGAACTTCACCGCTCAGCACATGGCCTTTGCAACTGCCACAGGTACCGTTCTTGCAGGAATAGGGAAGCATCACGCCCTGGCGCAGGGCGGCGGTTAAAATGGATTCACCCGCTCTTACCAGAAAGGTTTTTTCGCTGCCGGCGATGCTGACTTCGAACTGTTTCACACTCGTCTCCGCGAAGGGCCGTGTATTGTCGCTGATCAGGGCCGAAAACTGAAACTTGGATTGTGGGCCTCAATTGTGGAATACCGCATTTTTACCCGCTGTGATAGGCTTGCGCGTTCCTCAGTCACGTAGCAAAGATCAAGGGATGGCAACACTCAGATTACTCTACAGATTGCCTTCGGTGTTGGTACATCTGCTGCTCAGTTTTACCTCGCCGGCAAAAGCTGTCCGCATTGGCAGACGGCCGCTTAACGACATTGTGCCGCGCTGGTGGGCGAGTGTAACCTGCAGACTTTTTGGCCTGAAAGTGAGCATCAAGGGTGAGTACCGGCCCGGTGCTGCGCTGGTCGTGGCCAATCATATTTCCTGGCTGGATATTCCGTTGTTATTCAGCACGACTCTGATGAGCTTTGTCTCCAAGGGGAGGTGCAAAAGTGGCCGCTGATTAGCCTGTGGACGTTGCAGTACCGGGTGAATTGTATTACAGTAATCACATGTATTATATGTGTCACGAACAGAAAACAGGCGTACTATGACCTCTCTCAGACTCGATAAGGAATTGGAAACCCGTTTGAATCGCCTGGCTGAAATAACCGGGCGGACCAAGACGTTTTATATCCGGCAACTCATCGAAGACCACATTGATGCGTTGGAGGATCGCTATATTGCGGAATACCGGCTTGAAAACCCTGTTGAACGTTTATCCGGAAAAGATATGAGGCAGGAACTTGGCCTGGACAATTGAGTATGACCGCAGGGTTTTGAAAGACATGAAAAAGCTGGATAGAAAAGTCCAGCTAAAAATACTCGATTATTTTGCAGACCGCATTGCACCCACCGCTGATCCCCGTCGTTTTGGCAAAGCGCTCAAATCCACTTTCTCTGGTCTATGGCGTTATCGCATTGGACATTACCGCGCAATCTGTCGTATTGAGGATGAAAGCCTGGTGATCCTGGTCGTGCGTGTTGCACATCGCAGCAAAGTGTACGATAAGTAAACCCGGAAGCCATTATATTGTCAGGTCTCGTTTCATTCATTGATGCCGGCACGAAATGTGATTTTGACGCCATCAACTCCCTGCATGGATAATATATTCAATAATTTCAAACCACCCCTGGGTATGCGCAGCCGGCACCTGCAACTAGCACCACGAGCAGGTGACCAACATTGCCGGAATTGACAGCTAGATTGCTAGGAAGTCAGTGCCGCCACGTGTGCATGCGAAGCACCAGTCAGTGCTTCCAGGTCGTAGCCGCCCTCCAGTAGTGAGATGACCCGCCCAGTGCATGCACTTTGGGCGTAACTGCAGATTTCGCGAGTTATTCAGCCAATGTCGTAATCATCGGTGGCGGCACCGTGGGTTTAAACGCCTGCCAGATAGCCGTAGGCATGGGCGCCAATGTGACCGTACTGGATCGCAGTACAAAGGTGATGCGTTATCTCGATGCCGTCTTTGCCAGTCGGATTGAAACCGTGTTTTCAAATGCGAATTCCATTGAGCGATATATCCGGACCGCCGACCTGGTAATCGGTGGTGTGCTGATCCCCGGTGCCACGGCTCCCAAGCTGGTCACGCGTGAACACCTGGGAATGATGCGCAAGGGTTCCGTGCTGGTGGACGTGGCCATCGATCAGGGCGGATGTTTTGCGACTTCAAAAGCTACCACGCATGCGGAGCCGACCTATATCGTTGACGATATCGTGCATTACTGCGTCGCCAATATGCCCGGTGCCGTGCCGCGCACATCAACCTTCGCCCTG
>JAZFSZ010000087.1:0-10341 GCA_036446455.1 Acidiferrobacterales bacterium | reverse complement strand
GCGACAACAGGGGTTCGAATCCCCTTGGGGACGCCATCCAAACAAAATAGACTCCTTTATGGGGTCTTTTTTGTTTGCGGTTTCTGAATAGTGATGCGAACCCCGATAAAAATTAAATGACGACGCGCAGGAATGCGTTAGTGTCACGGGACGACTGCATGGACGCAGGAGGTAGAGTTGAGTCGGGAACGGAAACCGAGCCAGGGATGGCTGAAGTGACCGCCGCAAGGGATTTTTATTTAGAGATGCCAAAATTAAAATCCTGTCCGCTACTTCCTGGGAGCGCACATTCAAAGCCCGGTCGGTGCCTGGCTCTTATTTGCTATAAACGTAACCAATGGCCCTATGTAGATTAGGGCCATTATAGATAGATCAACTTTTTTCTGGAGTTATCGACAGTAGGGTCCCGGCAGTTGACGTGGATCAAAGTTATAAACCGGTAAAAAACGGAAAATCCGGCCAGTTACACGAAGGTTCCTGCAACATATGTAAGGATAATAATGAGGTAGAACATGAGTTCTCATCTATCGATTCGATCATCTATACCAATACTTCTTTTTTTCCTGATTCAAATTTCCATCACTGCTGACGCGGCCCCGACTAACAAGGGCCAGATTGCTTTGGGCGAAAAACTTTACAATCAGAATTGTATTTTCTGTCACCAAGCGGATGCCATCGGCAAGCCGGGGTTTGCTCCTTCGCTAACCAACAAGGAATTCCTCAGTATTTCCAGCAACAAGTTTCTGCTGAGTACAATCCGTGACGGACGCCCGGGAACCGGCATGCCGCCATTCGGTCATCTCGGCCGCAGCAAAGTCGAGGCGATCGTGGCCTATTTCCGGTCTCACTCCAAACTTCCCTATCGTGGCGGCAGTGTTAACGCCCAGCCGACCGCCAAGGGCGATCCAAGGATTGGGCGGTTATGGTTTGAGCAGATTTGCTCTACCTGCCACGGTCCGGACGGCAATGGCTACGTGGCCGGTGGCACCGGCACCGCGATCGGCAAGGCCGGATTCCTGAGCAAGGTCTCTGACGGTTACATCAGGGAAACCATCAAAGTCGGCCGCTCGAATACGCGTATGTTGTCCTTCCAGGGGCCCGCCGCGATGGCAGACCTTTCCGACCGCGAGATTGATGACATCATTACCTATCTTCGTACCGTCCCGAGCCGTAATTAAGGAGAGCACTCACATGAAAAGAATCAAAGTAACAAGACGCAATTTCCTGAAAGGGGGTGCTTTCATTACCGGTTCAGCGGCCGGTGCCAGTTTGTTTGTTGCCGATAACCCGGAGCTTGAAGCTGCTCCTGTGCCACGATCGACCGGCAAGAATCGCACGACCGCCATTGCCCAGTGTCCGTATTGCGGTGTTGGTTGTGGCACCATCATTCAGGTAGAGAATGGCAAGATCGTTTCCATGAGACCCGACAAGGACCACCCGACCAATTATGGCTTGCAGTGCATCAAGGGACTGACCGCGGCGGAACCCATCTACGTCGACCGTATGGAAGGCGACCCCTACGTGCGCAAGGATGTGTGGAAAGAATGGAAAAAACCGGGCCACGGAAATCTGGAATACATCAGCAAGACCAAGGGGTCGTTTGATGATAAACACTTTGTCAGGGTGCCCTATAAAGAAGCCTCCGATATGGTGGCGCACAAGGTGGTGCACTTTGCCAAAAAGTATACCGGCAATTCTATCGCGCTCTACGGTTCCGGCCAGCTGACCATGGAAGGGCAGTATATTGAAAATATCTTTATGAAAGGGGTGCTCGGCTCCAATACCATCGAGGCCAATGCCCGTATGTGTATGACCTCGGCGGTGACCGGTTACTTTGCCACCCTCGGTTCGGATACACCGCCGCTGGCGTATGAGGACATCGAGCTGTGTGACATGATCATGCACTTTGGCCACAATGCGCGCGAGTCGCACCCGATCATCTACTGGCGGGCGGCCGACCACAAGAAAAAGAAAGATATTCCAACTGTGGTTGTCGACCCACGCTACACCGGCACGGTCAAGGGTTATGCCGACATCAATGCCGACAACACGGTACATGTGCCGGTACTGAACGGCGATATCAGTTTCCTTAACGCCATCGCCCACGTGTTGTTGAAGGAACATCCGGATGTTATTGACTGGGACTTCATGAAGAAGCACACCACAGGCTGGAGGGAATACACTAACGGCGTGCTGAAAAATTACAGTCCGAGAAAAGTGCAGGACCGCATGGGCGGCAAGAACCACGATGTCTCTCCCGCGTTGATTCGCAGAGTCGCAAGCATGTTTGCCGATGCCACCCGCAAACGCCTGGCTCGAAGCAAGGGCAAGCAGGCGGGTAAAGGTTATGGCGGTGTCATCATCATGTGGGGTATTGGCTACAACCAGCACATTCATGGTCAGCACAATGTTATTTCAATTATTAACCTGCTGACAATGACCGGTAATCTGGCCAAACCGGGTTGTGGGCCGTTTTCCATGACCGGCCAACCCAACGCCATGGGCGAACGTTTCACTGGTGGTTTAACGGGCCGTCTGCCTTTTAATATTTCGCTGAATGATATTGCTCATCGAAAAAAGATGGCCCGTGCCTGGAATGTGCCACTGGCGAACCTGAACCGGGCGATGAAATCCAAGAACCCGGGTTTTGCCGTCGGCATGATGGAGCGCGCACTGAAAGACGAAGTCAAAGTCATGTTCCTCGTCTATGCCACGCACATCGATCTGCCGGATCAGCACAACCTGATACGACCGGCATTGGACAAAATGTTTAATGTCGTACAGGAAATTTATCGTCATGCACCCAACAACCTTTATGCGGATGTCATTTTTCCGGCCGCAACCTGGGGCGAAGTCAACGGCATTTATATCAGCTCCGAGCGCCGGTTGAATATGGTGGAAAAAGCGGCCGAACCACCAAAGGGCTGTTTGCCGGATATGGACATGGTAATCGATAAAGGCAAAGAAATTGCCGATTTACTGGGTATGGATGGCAACAAGATTTTCCCATGGAAACGCGATAAGAAAGGATTCTATGATGCAGAAGAAGTATTGCGCGATGTGATCCGTGCCTCGGAAGGCACGGATACGGATCTAACCGGTATTCTTGAAGTGGAGAAACTGGACAAGAAGAGCCCTTACGAGCAGATCAAGGCACTGCGTGGTATTCAGTGGCCGGCACCGACGTATGAGATTGCCAAAAACGGAGGCACCAAACGTCGTTTCATGTTGCAGGAGGGGCAATGGAAGAGCCGGCCTTACGGGTATTTCCGTACCAAGGATGGCAAGGTGCACATGAAATTGTGTCAGCAGGATTATTCACAACGTGAAGAGATCACCAAAAAACTGATGGAGTTCGGACACAAAGAGGGTGTTTACACCATAGATAACATCCCGTTACTTAAGCAGGCGCGGGATATGGCGCTGACACCGGACTTGCCCGACGAGCGATATCGCGACCGCAAGTGGGACAAGGTACCGAAGGACAAATATCCGTTCTGGCTGGGGCTGGGTGTAGTGTATGAGCACTTCCATACCGCCAAAACCAATCGCAGCCCGACCACGCGTCGCCTGGTGCCGGAGATGTATGTCGAAATGCACATCGACGATGCCAAGGCACTAGGTATCAAGGACGGTGAAAAAGTCAGGCTGGTCACCCGTCGGGGAAGTTATGAAGCCAAGGCGCAGGTTGGTACCAACAGTCTGGTAAAGCCGGCGCGTAACAGCGTACCCCGCGGGTATGTGTTTAGCCCCTGGAACCTGTCCGTCGCCGATAGCGCCGACCCGAAGAGAAACAAGTGGCTGGTCAACGGCACCTCGAGCCGGGTGTGGGATGTTGTGTCGGGTCAGGTGGACTTCAAGAAACTGGCGTGCCGTATTGAGAAGATCAAGCGAAGGGGATAAACGTTTCGCTTTGATCCATAACCCGTGGTGGTGCGTGACAGCGATAATCCACAAAGGATGCAGTAATAATGGAACGTCGTGGTTTTATTAAAGTGTTAGTCGCACTGGGAATGGCCGCACAAGCGCCCGCGGCCAGCGCGCTTGTGCGTAAAAGCGGTGCTCGTTATTTGCGCCCGCCGGGCGCGCAGGCGGAAAACAAATTCCTGTCGCAATGCATACGTTGCGGTCTTTGCGGTGAAGTTTGCCCCAATCGTTGTATCAAGTTTTTTGATCTGCAAAATGGCATTTCTTCCATTGGTACGCCATATATCACTCCGCGCGAACAGGCCTGCATATTGTGCATGAAGTGTGGCGATGCCTGCCCGACGGGTGCGCTGACTTCGATCATACGGGACGCGGAAAATATTATTGCCAATGTGCATATGGGCAAGGCGCGCGTGGATACTTCGCTTTGTCTTTCCTATCAGGGAAAAACCTGTGGCGTGTGCTATCGGGCCTGTCCGCTACCGGATATTGCGATTCGGGTCGGCCTGCTGGAACAGCCCCATGTGCTTGAGGCGTGTGTCGGTTGCGGGCTGTGCGAGCGATCCTGTATCCAGATCCCTCAGGCCATACGCATTATTCCCAACCGAAATGGATAACCCAAATTGAGTACCAGTGAATACAATCCAGGCTACCTCGGTCGCCATTTAAACAAGTTGCGATGGATGACCCTCAGCCTGGTGTTCCTGATGCTGGTTCTGGTGCCGTTTCTTCATCTCTACCAGACCTACGTGGCTGCCCATGCCTACGACCTGTTGTTACCGGAAGAAAAATTGATCTACAACGTAATGGAAACCTTAACGGGGCCGTTTGTTGACGATCCCGAGCATGATCTCGATGGGCTCAAAGGCACCACCTGGTCGGGCCGTTTGTTTGGTCTGCCATTATCTGACCCGTTGGCAGTTGTTGGGCAAATGGCCGCGAGTCTGGGTTTTCACTGGGCGTTTTTTGTGACGGCATTGATCCCGATTGTAGCCACCGTATTTCTGGGTCGTTTTTATTGTGGCTGGATATGCCCGGCAAGTTTTATATATGAATTAAACGAGACTTTATCCAACTGGCTGCGCAAGATGGGCGTACCCCTGGGAGAAAAAAGGTTTGATCGCCGGCTTAAATACGTTGTCCTGGGTGTTGGTGTATTACTGTGTTCGATCAGTGGCAGCGTCTTATTTGCCGGCATTTATCCACCCGCCATTGTCGGTCGTGAAATTTACTATGCTATTGCCCAGGTTGGTTTCGGTACCGGCGCGGTGTTCTTTTTGTTGACCCTGTTATTTGATCTGATGGTGGCCCGTCGTGGTTTTTGTCGCTACCTTTGTCCGGGTGGCGCCTTGTTTTCCCTGCTGGGACGCTATCGGGTAGTACGTATTCAAAGAAATGTGGCGCATTGTAATGACTGTCAGAGGTGCGATGCAGTTTGCGAGTTCGGTCTCGGCCCCATGCAAGATGACTTTGGCCAGGAGTGTAATAACTGTTCGGCCTGTATTGCTGTGTGTCCGACAGATGCGCTCAAGTTCAAATTGTCCCGTTACGATAGCCCCTATGCCGGACCCGGCCATCTCGGCCATGCCTGGCGTCGCCAGCAACAGCAGGGAGAAAGTTGTGAGGCGGCGTGACTTAATCAGAACTCGACATAATGTAAAATCGAACAGGTGTTGCGTATGATTCCATTTATCCAACGATTGGTAATTCTTGTTTGTGCCTGCGTACTGACAACACAAATTGCATTCGCGCACCACGTATTGGGTCGGCCGTCGTATAGTCTCAGCGCAGATTCGAATACACCCCCGAGTATGCAGGTAGAGACCCAGATGGGTAACTACTTTATCACCTACATGGTTTTTCCGGCGTTTCCCCGGGCCAATGAGGCCGGCAGGGTAAATCTCTATGTGTCGCATATTGATAAAGGCACAACCTTTAATGGTGAGGTGACATTCAAGATCAGAAACGACAGATGGTTCTGGCGCAACGAAGAGGTATTGGGAACACAGTTGATCGACGACAACGTGTATCGACAAGGGTTTATTTTCCAAAATGACGGCAATTACATAGTCACTGCCGAGTTTGAGTCAGAAGGAGTGCCGTACATCATTGATTTTCCCTTGCGCATTGGTGAACCGCTTCCCATTGGACCAATTGGGCTGGCGGTGATTTTGATCGCAGGTGTACTGATTGGTGTCAATATCGCGCAACGCAGACGGCGTCTACGAATGAAGACGGCGCGTCAGGTGGCCTCACGTGGGCCAAGGCCTGACGGCGATTGATAATATGATGTAATGCGATTTTGAAGAAAGAAGCCAGGAAAAACCTGTTTGGTCGACTTCGACAGTGGGTTGCGGAATTCATTAGCCGCAGGCCGATACTGTTGGGTTCCGTGCTGTTTGCAGCCGGCATTATATTCTGGGGAGGGTTCAATACCGCACTGGAGGTAACGAATACCCAGAGCTTCTGCATTTCCTGCCATGAGATGCGTGAGAACGTATATAAGGAATACCGCAAGACAGTGCATTACCAGAATCGTACCGGGGTGCGCGCGACGTGCCCGGATTGTCATGTCCCGAAAGAGTGGGGCCACATGGTGCTGCGAAAGATTCGCGCGACCAACGAGTTGTTTCATCATTTCGCCGGATCGATCAATACCAGGGAAAAATTTACGGCAAAACGACTGTCGCTGGCACAATACGTCTGGAAAGGGATGCGCGAAACCGATTCGCGCGAGTGTCGCAACTGTCACAACATTGAAGTGATGAGTTTACGCAAACAGCACAAACGCGCTCGGGTAACACATAAGCGTGCACGCAAGGAAAATATTACTTGCATTGACTGTCATATAGGCATTGCACACAAGATACCAAAAGATTTCGATAAAAGCGGAAAGCTGCATGCAAAGTTCCATAAAGACAAACGTCCCTGCAGCGATTGCCACAAGGACATGGCGTTACCACCAGACTGGTGATTGAGCAGGGTACCTATGGACAGAAGAGGCTTCCTGAAACATGCAGCTCAAAAAACAACGCGGCAAGCGGTAGAGGCGCTTGATGCCCGGGCAAGGGCGCGTGCCAGGCGATGGATAAGACCGCCGTTCGCACTGGATGAGCTCGAGTTTTTACTGACGTGCACGCGCTGTGGTGCCTGTACAACGGCGTGTCCGTATGACGTGATTTTCTCGCTGGAGGCGAAGCTGGGAGTGGACGTTGTCGGCACCCCGGCTCTTGATCTGACCCACAAGGCCTGTCACCTGTGTCAGGATTGGCCCTGTGTCCAGGCATGCGAACCAAAGGCACTCTGCAGTCCGGAAGAACTGGAAGAAGGTGCGCGCCTTCTGCCCATGCTCGCCAGATGCACAATCGATGTAACTGCGTGTCTGCCTTATAGCGGTCCCGAGTGTGGCGCCTGTGCTGGCAGTTGTCCGGTTGACGACGTGCTTACGTGGCAAAACGAAAAACCATCAATCAATCAGGAGCTGTGCACCGGTTGCGGACTATGTCGACACGCCTGTGTTTTATCGCCATCGGCGATAAAAGTTGCAACAAAAGCCGATTCATAATTAATGTAATTATTTAGTGATAACTGATAACTAATTGATTAATATATTAAAAGAATATCTATATTTGTCTTTCGCTCTCGCGCTCGTTTTCTTGTATCGTGCTTCGCGTTATGCGAATTCTATTGAGTAATGACGATGGTTATCAGGCACCCGGGTTGGCGTGTCTGGCTCAGGCAGTTTCTACCGTCGCCACCATTGATGTCGTTGCCCCGGATCGGGACCGAAGTGGCGCCAGTAATTCGCTGACACTTGGTTATCCCTTGCGTATGCACGAGGGCGAAAACGGATTTTATTATGTCGATGGCACGCCAACAGACTGCGTCCATCTGGCCATTACCGGACTGCTCGAGCATGAACCGGATCTCGTTATCTCCGGTATCAATCGTGGCGCCAATCTTGGTGATGACGTGATCTATTCCGGTACCGTTGCCGCCGCCATGGAAGGGCGCTTTCTCGGTCTCCCGGCCATGGCACTGTCGTTGGCCGGATCAGAATGCAAGCATTACGATACCGCTGCCGCAGTGGTGCTGGAATTGCTTGATGATTTGTCCAGTGAGCCACTGCCTGCCGACACCATACTCAATATTAATGTGCCGGACGTACCGCATTCCGAGCTTAACGGTATCGAGGCAACGCGTCTGGGGCACCGTCACAAATCCGAGCCGGTGATAAAAGACACGGATCCACATGGCAATCCCATCTATTGGGTGGGCCAGCCAGGTGGCGCGGCCGATGCCGGACCCGGCACAGATTTTCATGCCATTCGTAACAATAAAGTGTCGGTAACCCCGCTGCATGTAGACCTGACGCGCTATACCGCCATGGAACAGGTCGCGACCTGGCTGCAGTCGAAGTATCGCAAATGAATCCTGGCAAGAAAGGTATCGGCATGACCTCCCAGCGCACCCGCGATCGACTGATTGCCAGACTGCGCGAAAAGGGCATTGACGACGATCGCGTGCTCAACGTCATGTCACAAGTACCTCGCCACCTGTTTGTGGATGAGGCGCTGGCCAGCCGTGCCTATGAAGACGATGCCTTGCCCATTGGCTTCGGTCAGACCATCTCCCAGCCTTATATCGTTGCCCTGATGACGAGTGCCTTGTTGGGCGAATCGGTTCCCCACCGCGTGTTGGAGGTCGGTACCGGTTGTGGTTACCAGACCGCGATACTGGCAAGCCTCGTTGACGAGGTTTATACCGTAGAGCGCATTGAGCCATTGATGAAAGCGGCGCGGCGGCGCCTGGTCGGGCTGCATCACCGCAATATTCATTACCGATTTTCAGACGGTAGCCTCGGCTGGCTGGAACATGCACCCTTTGATGCCATTATCACCACAGCCGCAGCGCTGGAGCTACCGGACGCCTTGAAGAATCAGCTTGTCGAAGGGGGTCGACTTGTCATCCCCCTCGGCGCGCGCCACGGACAGGAATTACGTCTGATTACCCGCACCGAGAAAGGCTTTGACGATCAATTGCTTGAGCTGGTCAATTTCGTGCCGTTAGTATCGGGGGAAGGTATAGCCACCCGCTGACTGAATGCCGCGAACCCGTTATTTTTTAGCTGTGCTGTCCTTGATTGTCGCCCTGGCAGGCTGCAGTGGCGGTGGCATCCTGTCGCCCGAGGTGGATCACAAGGCTGCCGGTGCGCCATCAGCCAAATATCGGACCGTGATCCGGGGCGATACTTTATTCAGCATTGCCTGGGACATTGGTGTGGATTTTCGCACCCTGGCAAGGTGGAACGGTATCTATTCTCCGTATGTCATTAAGCCGGGCCAACGCCTGCGTGTTACTGCTGCGAAGCGCAGAAACGTTACAAAAAGACAGGTAAAAACCAAACGCATTCGCCGATCTTCGACGAAAACATATCGAGTCAAAAAAGGCGATACGGTATATAGCATCGCACGCAAGACTGGTAACAATCGGAAAGACATTATCCGCTGGAACCGGCTGCGAAAACCCTACACCATCCGCGTGGGCCAACGCCTGCGAGTCTCCAGATACACCACCCGCACGGTGCGTCGGAGCACAAAAAGATTAAAATCCGGGAATACTGCACGACGCCGGGCCCGTGCCGCCTCGCCGGCAACCAGGCCCAAATCCGTGGGCCGCTGGGTGTGGCCGGCAAAAGGCAGGATTCTGCGCCATTACACGCCAAATGGTGCCAACAAGGGACTGGATATTGGCGGGCGATCCGGTAGTGCGATCCGTGCCGCCGCCGGTGGACGGGTGGTTTATCAGGGTAGTGGACTTCGCGGCTATGGTAAGCTTATTATCATTAAGCATAATTCTGACTATTTAAGCGCTTATGCGCACAGTGCAAGCATCTTGGTGAAGGAAGGCAGTTTGGTAAAACGTGGCCAGCAGATCGCTACCATGGGCAGCACAGGAACCGATCGTGTTAAACTGCATTTCGAGATTCGATTGCGTGGCAATCCGGTGAATCCATCACGCTATCTTCCAGCAAAGCCCTGAAAACATGAGCCCACGCCGATCAACAAGGAACGCCGAAGCTGACAAATCTGCCGAAAATAAAAGTGGGCAGGTGACAACCGAAATCGCAATGGCTAAAGTGGACACGAAGACCAGCGCCCCTGCCGCAAAAGTCGCACGAAAAAGTAATTCGGAATCGCACGCCGATGCCACCCGTCTTTACCTCAAGGAAATTGGCTTTTCTCCCTTGTTGACTGCCGAGGAGGAAGTGCTTTACGCCCGCCTGGCACAGAAGGGTGACGATGCCGGCCGCAAACGCATGATAGAAAGCAACTTGCGTCTGGTTGTTAAAATCGCGCGCCGTTATATGAACCGCGGGCTGGCGCTGCTGGATCTCATCGAGGAGGGCAATCT